>NZ_CP034873.1:0-316933 GCF_005081445.1 Buchnera aphidicola (Hyadaphis tataricae)
TCTTCACTAATAATAATAATAATAATTATAATATTATTTATATTTATTTTTTAAAAAACAAAACAAAAAAACCTGTTTAATTACTTTTTTAAGATCTTATTTTTAATATTAAAATGTGTTATCTTTATTAAAGATTAATACTATTTGTGTGTTTACAAAAATTAATACTATTTTACATGTTTAAAAATTTTTAAAGGTTTTTTATGTCCAATTTAAAAAATTTTGATGTTATTGTTATTGGTGCAGGACATGCTGGCACGGAAGCGGCCATGGCATCCTCAAGAATGGGTTGTAAAACTTTATTATTAACTCAAAAAATAACAGATTTGGGTGTTTTATCTTGTAATCCAGCTATTGGTGGCATTGGAAAAAGTCATTTAGTTAAAGAAATAGATGCATTAGGTGGAGTAATGGCTGAAGCCATCGATTATTCAGGTATTCAATTTCGTATTTTAAATTCTAAGAAAGGTCCTGCTGTCAGATCAACTAGAGCGCAAGCAGATAGGTTTTTGTACCATCAAAATATCAAGAAGATTTTGACAAGACAGTCTAATTTGTTCATTTTAGAAGCAGAAGTTAAAGATTTAGTTTTTAAAAATTATACTGCGATAGGCGTTTTAATAAATAGTGATATTAATTTTTATGCTACGTCAATTGTTTTAGCAACAGGAACTTTTTTAGATGGTAAAATTCATATAGGACTAGATAGTTATTCTGCTGGTAGAATAGGAGCTAAATCTTCTATAGATTTATCTTCTCGTTTAAGAGATTTATCTTTGCGTGTTAATAGATTAAAAACAGGAACTCCGCCCCGAATTGATATTAATAGTGTTAATTTTAAAAATTTATTTGTTCAGTATAGTGATGATCCAATACCAGTCTTTTCATTTTTAGGAAATGTTTCTCATCATCCTCGTCAAAGACCCTGTTATCTAACATATACGAATAAAAAAACACATGATATCATACGTAGAAATTTAGACAAAAGTCCAATATATCAGGGTATTTTAGAAGGTATAGGACCACGTTATTGTCCTTCTATTGAAGATAAAGTAGTTCGTTTTCCTGATAAAGAATCACATCAAGTTTTTTTAGAACCAGAAGGCTTGTCTAGCGTTATAATATATCCAAATGGAATTTCAACTAGTCTTCCTTTAAATGTTCAGACTGAACTCGTGCATTCTATTCATGGTTTAGAACATGCAAAAATTACTACTCCTGGATATGCCATTGAATATGATTTTTTTGATCCTAAAGATTTGCACTTGACATTAGAAAGCAAGTTAATTAAAAATCTTTTTTTTGCTGGTCAAATTAACGGTACAACAGGTTATGAAGAAGCAGCTGCACAGGGATTGTTAGCCGGTTTAAATGCAGGGTTAAATGCTAAGAATCAAGACAGTTGGTTTCCTAGAAGAGATCAAGCCTATTTAGGTGTTTTAATAGATGATTTAACTATAAAAGGAACGGATGAACCTTATCGAATGTTTACTTCACGAGCTGAATATCGTTTAATGCTAAGAGAAGATAATGCCGATTTGCGTTTAACAGACATTGGTCGAAAACTAGGTTTAGTACAAGATTTTAGATGGCGTCGTTATAATGAAAAACTATCTAGTATCACTATTGAAACTAAACGTTTGAAAACAATTAAAGTTTATCCTAACTCATCTGATGCAAGTATATTAAATGAATTATACAATATTGATTTAACTCAAGAAATCAGTTTGCTGCAATTGTTAAAAAAACCGAATATTCAATATAAAGATCTGCAAAATTTGCAGTTGTTTAAAACAGGTTTATGCGACTTAGAAGCGATTGAACAAATAGAGAATGAAGTAAAATATGAGGGTTATATTAAAAGACAATTAGACGAAATTCATAGGTCTATTAAACATGAAAATACTGTTTTATCAACGATTTTTGATTATAACCAGATAAAAGGATTATCTCGTGAAGCAGTAACAAAATTAAATGATTATCAGCCTGTTTCTATTGGTCAGGCTTCACGTATTTCTGGGATTACGCCGGCAACCATATCAATATTATTAATTTATTTAAAAAAAGCATCTTATAAAAAAAATTTATAGTATATAATTACATAGTTTTCTGATTTTAAAAAATTAAAATTTGATTTTAGTGAATTTAAAATACATAATATTTTTTTAGTATATTTTACATAATTTTTAAATTTTTTAATAAGCAACATAATCTATATTTAATTATGCTTCATGTTTTATAGTATTCGATATACAATGTGAGATGAAACAAATTATTATTTTTATTGGATATTTTTGAAAATTCAAATAAACGAGAACGTGCTATGGTTTTAGAAACAATGTCTGATCCTCAGAAATACATTATTCATCACTTAAAGCATTTACAAATAGATTTGCATACTTTAAAGATTATTGGACCAGGAACGTCTTCGAATTATTGGGCTTTAAATATTGATTCAATTTTTTTTTCTTTTATTTTAGGAAGTTTGTTTTTGGTTTTTTTTTATGTTATAGGAAAACAGATTACTACAGAAGTACCAGGTAAATTACAAACTGCTATTGAGTTAATCTTTGAATTTATAAATTTTAATGTAAAAACCATGTATCAAGGAAAAAATTATTTGATAGCACCCTTATCATTAACTGTTTTTGTGTGGGTTTTTTTAATGAATCTTATGGATTTAGTGCCCATTGATTTTATTCCGTTGTTTTGTGAAAAAGTATTTAAATTACCAGCTATGCGTACTGTACCCTCTGCCGATATTAACATTACATTATCCATGTCATTAGGTGTTTTTGTTCTTATTTTATTTTATACAATAAAGATAAAAGGATATATAGGATTTCTTAAAGAACTTACTTTACAACCCTTTCACCATCCTGTATGTTTTATGTTTAATTTTGTTTTAGAATTTGTTGCTTTGTTATCTAAACCGATTTCTTTAGCATTACGTTTGTTTGGAAATATGTATGCAGGAGAGATGATTTTTATTTTAATCGCAGGTTTGCTTCCATGGTGGTTGCAATGTTTTTTAAGTGTTCCGTGGGCTATTTTACATATTTTAATTATTACACTACAGGCTTTTATTTTTATGGTTTTAACGATTGTCTATTTATCCATGGCTTCTCAATCTCATAAAAATTAGAATTTATCTTGTTGTGTCGTTTTATTGAAAACGGGAGTTTATAATGAATCACTTGAATGTTGATACGCTTTATATAGCAGTGGCTATAATGGTCGGATTAGCTTCAATTGGAGCAGCAATTGGTATTGGTATTTTAGGAAGTAAATTTTTAGAAGGTGCAGCCAGACAACCTGATTTAGTTCCTTTATTAAGAACACAATTTTTTGTTGTGATGGGTCTTGTTGACGCTATTCCAATGATTGCTGTCGGACTAGGATTATATATGTTGTTTGCTATTTCATAACATTTTGATTTGAAGAATATACGTATTTTAGATTTCCTAATACAATCTTTACGTTCTTTTTTAAATAGCGTAAAGATTAATTTTTGATTTTTAATATATAAGGTGCATTATTGTGAATCTTAATGCGACAATTCTTGGACAGGCTATATCGTTTTTTTTATTTGTTTGGTTTTGTATGAAATATATTTGGCCGCCTATTATTTTAGCTATTGAAACTAGACAACATGATATTAAAGAATCGTTGGTCAATGCAAAAAAAGCTCAAGAAGAATTATGTATTCTCGAAAAAAAAATACAAACTACAATGAAACAAGCTAAAACAAAAGCATCTTTTATTTTAACAGAAGCTAATAGAAAGAAATTGTTAATTTTGGAAGAAGCTAAATATCAAGCTGTATTAGAAAGCAAAAAGATTCTTAAAAACGCTGAATCGGAAATTGAAATTAGTCTTATCAATGCACGCAAACACTTACGTAAAGAAATTGTTGATTTGTCTCTTTTTATGGCAGAAAAAATTATCAAAAAGAACCTTTTTCAAGAAGACAAAAAGCGTTTTTTAGATGAATTGTTAACCTCTTTATCACAAATGACGAGACAGGTAAAAAATTAATGTCCGTTTCAGATACTATTGCAAGACCTTATGCGCAAGCAATTTTTGAAATTGCAGTCAATGAACATTCTATTGAAAAATGGAAAAAAACGTTATTTGTTATTCAAGAAATTGCATGGCATCACAAGGTTAAAAGATTTTTATCCGGATCACTGTCTTCTCATTTTTTATCTTTAGCGTTTATTAAGATTGGCAATCGCATGATTGATGAGCAAGCAAAAAATTTAATAAAATTATTATCTGAACATCAACGTTTGAATATTATCAATAACATATTAGAACAATTTTTACATTTAGAAGCATCTCATAAAAATAGGTTAATTGTTCAATTAAAAACAGCATATGCTCTAAATGAAAAAGAGAAACTTAAAATACAAAAGTTGTTAGAAAAAATATTTTTGAGACAGATTAATTTTATATATATAGTAGATTGTCATATACTTGATGGTATAATTATAAAAGTGCATGATACAGTGTTTGATTTATCTATTCAAAACTATCTTAAACAACTTTCTAATGTTTTAAATTTTTGAGAGAACTATAATCAATGCAACTGAATTCTACAGAAATTAGCAGCTTAATTAAAAAACGAATATCTGAATTTGAAATATTCAATCAATCATATGATGAAGGCACTATTATTTCGGTGAGTGATGGAATTATCAAAATTAACGGTCTTTCTAATGTTATGTTGGGAGAAATGATTTTACTTTCTAACAATGAATATGCTATTGCATTAAATATTGAAAGAGATACTGTTGGTGCAGTCGTTCTAGGTCCTTATATTCAAATATCTGAAGGCACAAAGGTTAAATGTACTGGTCAAATATTAAAGGTTCCAGTTGGTTTTGATTTTTTAGGCCGTGTAGTAAATGCATTAGGAATCCCTATAGATGGAAAAAAATCAATAATAAATGATGCATTTTTTCCCGTAGAAACTGAGGCTCCTGGCGTGATTGAACGTCAGTCAATTAGTCAACCGATACAAACTGGTTATAAGGTCATTGATTCAATTATTCCTATTGGAAAAGGACAACGTGAGTTGATCATTGGTGATCGACAAACTGGAAAAACTGCACTGGCTGTAGATACAATTATTAATCAGAAAAAGTTAGATGTAAAATGTATTTACGTAGCAATTGGTCAAAAATTATCTACAGTTATTAATGTAGTTAAGAAATTAGAAGAATATGATGCTTTATTTAATACCATTATTATTGTTGCTTCAGCTTCGGAAGCAGCATCTTTACAATATTTATCTCCGTATTCTGGTTGTGCAATGGCAGAATATTTTCGTAATCAAGGAAATGATGTATTAATTGTGTATGATGATTTATCAAAACACGCAGTAGCATATCGGCAAATTTCTTTATTATTGCGTCGACCTCCGGGTAGAGAAGCATTTCCAGGAGATATATTTTATCTTCACTCTCGTTTACTAGAAAGAGCAGCGCGTGTTTCTGCGCAATATGTAGAAAAAAAAACTAGTAATAAAATTGTCGGCAAAACTGGTTCAATTACTGCATTACCGATTATTGAAACACAATCTGGAGATGTTTCAGCATTTGTACCTACTAATGTTATTTCTATTACAGATGGGCAAATATTTTTAGAATCAAATTTATTTAATGCAGGAATTCGTCCTGCAGTAAATCCTGGCATTTCTGTTTCTCGTGTTGGTAGTGCAGCACAAAGCACAATTATTAAAAAGTTATCATCTGGAATTCGTGCAGTATTAGCGCAATATCAAGAACTTGCAGCCTTCTCGCAATTTGCTTCTGATTTAGATGATGTCACTAGAACACAATTGAGTCGCGGTCAAAAAATTACAGAATTATTTAAGCAAAAACAATATTCGCCTATGTCTCTATCCGAACAAAGTCTTATACTTTTTGTCATTGAAAATCATTTTCTTGATGATATTCCCATAAATGATATTGTTGCATTTGAAACAGAGATATTAATTTATGCAGCAAATCAATATTCTGATTTAATGCATCAAATCGATCAAAATGGTTCTTTTAATACTGATATTGCAACACAATTTATACAATTAATTACTGAATTTAAAAAAAATCGGTTATAATATTATCAATTTTAAAAAATAAGAGAAAATAGTGGCAAGTATTAATGAAATAAAAAATAAAATTCTTAGTGTAGTTAATACTAAAAAAATAACTAAAGCTATGGAAATGGTTTCGGCATCTAAAATAAGAAAAACTCAAGAAAGAATGCAATTAGGAAGACCTTATTCAGAAATTATTAAAAAAGTGATTGCTCATGTAGTACAAGGAAATTTAGAATATAAGCATAGTTATTTGGAAAGTAGAAAAACACAACGTGTTGGTGTTATTGTAATATCTACTGATAGAGGTTTGTGTGGAAGTTTAAATACTAACTTGTTTAAAATAGTTTTGTTAAAAATGCAACAGTATGCTCGCGTTAATGTTTTATGTGATTTAGTATTATTCGGTCTGAAAAGCATCTCTGTTTTTAAATCATGTGGTAGTAATATTCTTGCTACTGTTTCTAATATAGAAGAAAATCCTAATTTATTAGAATTAATTAATTCTGTAAATATTTTATTAAAGGAGTATGATTTAAGAAAAATTGATAAAGTTTTTTTAGCTTATAATAAATTTCATAATAAAATGTCGCAAATACCAACATTAAATCAACTTTTACCTTGTTCCGGAATAACAACAGCAGTTCAAGGCGCAAAAAAATGGGATTATTTATATGAACCTGAATCTAAATTAATTTTAGATGTATTATTTAAAAGATATGTAGAATCTCAAGTATATCAAAGTGTTTTAGAAAACATTGCAAGTGAACAAGCTGCTCGTATGATGGCTATGAAAACAGCAACTGATAATAGTAGCAATCGCATTAAAGAACTACAATTGTTTTATAATAAAGTTCGTCAAGCGAATATTACTCAAGAATTAAATGAAATTGTTGCTGGTGCATCAGCGGTTTCAATTCAATAAAATAAGTTAGAGGTTTAAAGATATCATGGCTACTGGAAAGATTGTCCAAATTATTGGTGCTGTAGTCGATGTAGAATTTAATCAGGATTCAGTTCCGAAAATATATAATGCTTTAGAGGTAGTAAATAAAGACTCTAAATTGATTTTAGAAGTACAGCAACAATTAGGATCAGGTATAGTAAGAACTATTGCTATGGGTTCTTCTGATGGTTTAAGAAGAGGGCTAGCAGTCAAAGATCTTGGACATTATATTAAAGTACCAGTAGGTGAAGTTACATTAGGTCGTATTATGAATGTATTAGGTGAAACTATAGATCAAAAGGGTTCGTTAAAAAGTACAAATGATACCGATATTGAATATTGGGAAATTCATCGTTCTCCTCCAAATTATAGAGATCAATCGAGTTCTCAAGAAGTACTAGAAACCGGTATTAAAGTGATAGATTTAATGTGTCCTTTTTCAAAAGGAGGGAAAGTTGGTTTATTTGGTGGTGCAGGAGTTGGTAAAACAGTTAATATGATGGAGTTAATTCGAAATATTGCAATAGAACATTCTGGTTATTCAGTTTTTACTGGAGTAGGGGAAAGAACACGTGAGGGTAACGATTTTTATCATGAAATGAATGAATCTAAAGTTCTAGATAAAGTTTCTCTTGTGTATGGACAAATGAACGAACCACCAGGAAATAGATTACGAGTAGCATTTACAGGTCTCACAGTTGCCGAAAAATTTCGTGATGAAGGAAAAGATGTATTGCTATTTATTGATAACATATATCGTTATACGCTTGCAGGCACCGAAGTTTCTGCTTTACTCGGACGTATGCCTTCTGCAGTAGGTTATCAGCCCACGTTATCAGAAGAAATGGGTTTATTACAAGAAAGAATTACTTCAACTAAAAAAGGTTCCATCACTTCCGTTCAAGCAGTATATGTGCCTGCAGATGATTTAACAGATCCTTCTCCTGCAACAACATTTGCGCATTTAGATTCTACTGTAACATTAAGTCGTCAGATAGCCTCTTTAGGTATTTATCCTGCAGTCGATCCTTTGAATTCTACCAGTCGTCAATTAGATCCATATATAGTAGGGGAAGAGCACTATCAAACTGCTTTAGGTGTGCAAGCTATATTACAAAGATATCAAGAACTAAAAGATATTATTGCCATTTTAGGAATGGATGAATTGTCAGAAGAAGATAAAATCTTAGTTTCACGAGCACGAAAAATTCAAAAATTTTTATCTCAACCATTTTTTGTAGCGGAAGTATTTACTGGTATTCCTGGTAAATATGTTTCGTTAAAAGATAATATTCGCGGGTTTAAGGGAATTATAGAAGGTGAATTTGATACTTTTCCGGAACAATCTTTTTATATGGTAGGCTCTATTGAAGATATGATACAAAAATCTAAAATATTATAATATTTAGGATAGATCAATGAATTTTCATTTAGATGTTGTAAGTCTAGAAAAGCGTATATTTTCAGGAGAAATTAAGAAATTACGCGTTTCTGGTAGTGAAGGAGAGCTAGGTATTTATCCAGGACATTTGCAGTTATTAACTCTGATTAAGCCTGGTATATTATATGTTGTTCATAAAAATCACAAAAAAGAATGTCTTTACATATCTGGAGGAATATTAGAGATTCAGCCTTTTATCGTCTCTGTTTTAGCAGATATAGCAATTCGTGCTGTTGATTTAGATCGTGAACTTATCTTAAAAGACAAAAAAAAAGCAGAAGAAGCAGTGCTTGATGATAGTTTTAAAATCAATAAGAATCATATTCTTGTAAAAATTTCTCAAGAAATTGCTAAGTTACGTGTTCTAGAGATGATGGATAAGTTTAAATGAAACTAACTCGTTAAGCGGCTGGTGTTGCCCGCCGCAAGTATAGTTTTTTTAAACATCAATATTTTCTGCGTTTAAAGCGTTTTTTTGTATAAATTCTCTTCTCGGTTCTACCGCGTCACCCATTAAAATATTAAACAAGTTATTTGCAGAAATAGCATCTTTAATAGTCACTTGTAACATATTTCTAGTTTCAGGATTCATTGTAGTATTCCAAAGTTGTTCTGGATTCATTTCACCTAAACCTTTGTAACGTTGTATAAATAAACCATGCTTAGTGTGTTTCATCAACCATGCTAAAGTATTGTAAATATCTTTTATTTTATATATAAGACCAGATTTTTCTATTGATAATTTATATGAAAGAAATTTTTTAAATCTATTACCTAAATCGGTAATTAAAAAATATTCTTTACTTTTGATAAATTTTTCTCCAAAAAAATACTTTTTAATATAAGAACCATGAGATATTTTTATTGTTGCTTCAAAAATATTTTTATTAATATTTTTAGTGATTGTTTTCGAATAATGATTATTGTGATCTTTTTTGTTTAGTGTAGTCACTAATGTACTTATCCATAGATCGATATTTTCAAAATTTTTTAAATCATATAATGGAAAATGATAAATAAGTTCATTTAATAGAATTTTAGGTAAAACATATTTATTATTAAAGATATTTTGAATTATATGGTATTTAGATATAATTTTTTTAAATGTTTCAAGATGTTGATTAAAAACATTGTTATTTTTTTTTAAATTAATGTCTTGTAAAGCAATTTTAATTTGATATTTTTTTAACTCATCATCGTTTTTAATATATATTTCTTTTTTTCCTTTTTTGACTTTATATAGTGGTGGCTGTGCAATGTAAACATAACCCTGTTCAATTAAATCAGGTAATTGACGATAAAAGAATGTTAAAAGTAATGTGCGAATATGTGCTCCATCTACATCTGCATCAGTCATGATAATAATATAATTATATCTTAGTTTTTCTAAATCATACTCATTTTTTCCAATTCCACAACCTAATGCAGTAATCAGAGAAGATACTTCTTGTGATAAAATCATTTTGTCAAATGTAGATTTTTCAACGTTTAGTATTTTGCCTTTTAATGGTAGAATAGCTTGATATTTTCTATTTCTACCTTGTTTCGCTGATCCACCTGCTGAATCACCCTCTACCAAGTAAATTTCTGATAGTTTAGGATCATTTTCTTGACAATCAGATAATTTTCCAGGTAGCGTACCTAATTCTAGCATACCTTTTTTTTTGTTGAGTTCTCTTGCTCGTTTAGATGCTTCTCTTGTTTTGGACGCATGAATTATTTTTTGTATAATGTTTTTGGCATCAGTAGGGTTTTCTAAGAGGTACTCAATTAAATATTCATTAATTAAGGATTCTATTACTGATCTGGCTTCAGAAGAAACTAATTTATCTTTAGTTTGAGAAGAAAATTTTGGATCAGTTATTTTGATCGATATAACTGCTGTTAAGCCTTCACGAATATCTTCACCTATAACAGTGGTTTTATTTTTTTTATTGTATCCTTCTCTTTCTATATGTAAGTTAAACGTTCGCGTCATTCCAGAACGAAAGCCAGATAAATGTGTGCCACCATCTTTTTGTGGTATATTATTTGTGAAACATAGTATATTTTCTTGATGTGATGTATTCCATTGCATTGCTATTTCTAATTCTATTTGATCTTTACGGGCTTTAAAATAAAATATACGCGTATGAACAGAAGTTTTTGTAGCATTTAAAAATTTTACAAATGCTTTGAGTCCTCCTTTATAATGATAGTAATTTTTTGTTTTAGTACGATCATCGTGCAGATAGATTGAAATATTTGCATTAAGAAAAGATAATTCACGCAAACGTGTAGATAAAATCTCATATTGAAATGTTATATTATTTGTAAATGTTTTATAACTAGGCCAAAATCTTATATATGTACCTGTATCGTGTGTTTGACCAACTATTGAAAGAGGATGTTGTGGTGTACCATTTTTATATATTTGTCGATATTTTTTTTCATTTTTATAAATGATAAGTTCTAGTTTTTCAGATAAAGCGTTGACGACCGATATTCCTACACCATGTAATCCTCCTGATATTTTATACGAGGTATCGTCAAATTTACCTCCAGAGTGCAATACTGTCATTATTACTTCTGCAGCTGAAACATTTTCTTCTGGATGTATATCAGTAGGAATACCTCTTCCATCGTCTTGAACAGACACTGAATTATCTGTATGAATTGTCACTATAATTTCTTTGCAAAACCCTGATAATGCTTCATCAATAGAATTATCTACTACTTCAAAAACCATATGATGTAGTCCACTACCGTCATCTGTGTCGCCAATATACATACCTGGTCTTTTACGGACAGCATCTAATCCTCTTAAAATCTTAATGTTAGAAGAATCGTATGTGTTTTTCATAATCTTCCTTTTTAACATGTTTTGTTAAATATTTTGTTATCTGTTTGTAAAAAATAAAATTATTATTTTTTAATATTTAACGTCTTAACAGCATTATTACGTACAAAGTTTTATCATCATTTTCTGCTGCAATGTGTATAGCATTATTAGCATCATTGAATGTAAATAAAATATTTTCACTATCAACTGTATTTAATATATCTAATATATAGTATACGTTAATTGATATGTCTATGTTTTTGCCGCAATAATTTATATCAAATGAATCTTCTGCTCTTTCTTGTTCTTGATTATCTGATAATACTTCAAATCGATTGTTCTTGATATTTATTTCTATTCCACAAAAATTTTTATTTGCTAGAATAGACACGCGTAATAGTGATTTTTTTAATAATGCTTGATTTAAAAGAACAGAATACTGTTTATTTTGCATTAAAATACTTTGATAATCTGGATATTCTCCTGATATCAACTGAGCAGTAAAAATCAATTCTTCTATATGTATTCTAATGTTATTTTTGCTAATCAGAACATGTATTAACTGTTTTTTAACGTTTAATAACTTATATAGTTCAATAACTGCTGCTCTTGGAATAATAATAGAGAAAGGGTTAATGTTTTTGTCAAGAGATATTTTTGACACACCTAGACGGTATCCATCGGTACCCACAATATACAGTGATATATTTTTTTTTTCTAATAAAACACCGTTTAGATAATAACGTACATCTTCTTTTCCCATAGAAAATTTTGTTTTTTTGATCATGTTTTTTAAAACATCTGAATAGATGAAGAATTCTGAAATGTAACTCACATCGTTGTGATTCGGAAAAGTATTAGAGGGTAAAGTGTTCAGTATATATTTGCTGTTACAAGAAGTAATATACATTTTGTTTTCTTTTGCTTCAATTTTTATCTCGGATGATTCTAATGAATGACGGCAAATATCTAATAATTTTCTTCCTGACACAGTAGTGGATCCTGGAGTATGTTTTGTTGATATTTTTATATTAACAATTAACTCTATTTCTAAATTTGTTGTAGTTAAAGACAAAATTCCATTATGAATAGTTATTAAAATATTTTCTAAAATTGGATTAGACACGTTTTTAACAATTAATCGATTTGTTTTTTGCAAATATTTACTTAAACTGTTACTTTGAATGTAAAATTTCATATATTATCACACTGATAAGGTTCTAATTAAATTTAAGAAATCTTCTTTTATATCTGAATTTTCTTTTCGTAATTGTTTAATTTTTCTACACGCATGTAAAACTGTTGTATGATCTCTTCCATTAAATGCATCTCCGATTTCAGGGAAACTATGATTAGTTAGTTTTTTGGCAAGAGCCATTGCCATTTGTCTTGGTCGAGCTATTGATCTTGAGCGTTTTTTAGAGAGTAAATCTGTGACTTTTATTTTATAATATTCTGAAACGGTTTTTTGAATATTATCAATAGTCATAATTTTATCTTGTAAAGCTAGTATATCTCGCAGCGCTTCTCTGGCAAATTCAACAGTAATTAAGCGATGTGTAAATCTTGCATTCACAATAACTCTATTAAGCGCTCCTTCTAATTCTCTAACATTAGAGCGTAAACGTTTAGCAATAAAAAGCGCTACCTCATCAGATAATATTATATTGCTTTCATCTGCCTTTTTTATAAGAATAGCTATTCTAGTTTCCAATTCAGGCGGATCTATTGCCACAGTGAGACCCCAACCAAATCTTGATTTAAGACGATCTTCCATTCCATTTATTGTTTTAGGATAGCGGTCAGAGGTTAAAATAATTTGTTGATTGCCTTCTAGTAATGCATTGAACGTGTGAAAAAATTCTTCTTGTGACCGTTCTTTATGAGCAAAAAATTGAATATCATCAATTAACAGTGCATCAACAGAACGATAGTATAATTTAAATTTTTCAATAGCATTATTTTGCAATGCTTTTACCATATCTTGAACAAAACGTTCAGAATGCATATAGACGATTTTAATGTTATATTTATGTGATAAAATTTTATTTCCTATAGCATGAAGAAGATGTGTTTTTCCTAACCCGGTACCACCGTATAGAAACAATGGATTATAAGCATTTCCCGGATTGCTTGCCACTTGAGATGCTGCAGCTCGTGCAAGTTGATTAGATTTTCCTTCTATAAAATTTTCAAAATTATGTTTTTTATTAATATTAGAAAAAAAATGTTTCTTTTTTAATGTTAAAAATGTGTTCCATATTTTTTTTTTATCTTGATTGCCATGAGTGTTCGATGTATTTTTTTCTTCAATTTTTTTATATATTTTAAATTTTATAAATGGAGAATTAGAGCCGCAAAAATCTTTTAATATAATTTTAAAATGAATCAAGTATTTATCTTTTACCCAATCCAAAACAAATTGATTTGGCGCGTATATTTCCAAGATATTATTGTTTAGTTTAGCTTTCAGAGAACGTATCCACATACTAAACTCTGTATTAGAAAGCTCATTCTGCAACCGGTCGAGGCACTGTTTCCAAAGACAAGGTGACACGGTAGACTCCAATTAAACAAAATTAATAAAAAATTTAAAAATTATTGTATTTTATGTTTTTTGATGTACATAATTTTATGTAAAAAATTAATATAAAATTATATTTTTTACGTTAAAAGTTATACAATTTTAGATTGGTGAGTATAACGAAAAGGATGTAATATATTACTGAGATATTTTCTATTCTTTAAAGAAGTGATTTTTTATTTTTTATTTTAAATGTTATATCACAAAATGTACTTAATTATATCAGAATCACATATTAAACATATTATTTAAGACAAATTTATTTAGCGATATATTATAAATTTTTTTAAAATAATTTCTATTGTCAATATTTTCAAACAAAGTTGATTGACTATATGATGTAGAATAATTACTCTTAAGATAACAACCTATCTAAATAAACAATATTTTATAAAATAATTATCGGGTAAACAAAAAAATGAAGCGAACTTTTCAACCATCAGTATTAAAACGTAATCGTTCTCATGGATTTAGAATTCGTATGTCCACAAAAAATGGTCGTTATATTTTATCACGTAGACGTGCTAAGTTAAGAACACGTTTAACCGTTTCTAGTAAATAGTAGGTTATTAATCGTGTTGAATTATTTTTTTAAAAAAAAATTGAGATTATCCAGTTCTATAGATTTTAAATATGTTTTTTCAGAATTTTATCAAAAAAACACTCAAGAAATAAGTATTTTAGGACGTTTTAACATCTTAGGCTATCCTAGGCTAGGCTTGAGTGTATCTCGTAAAAACATTAGGTATGCTCATGACAGAAATTTAATCAAACGATTAATTCGAGAAACATTTCGTATTTTGCAATATCGATTGATAGCTATGGATTTTATAGTGATAACAAAAAAAAATATTCTTTTTTTAAATAATAAAAAGATTATTAATATGCTAGAAACTCTATGGTCGCATTATCATCACAAATCTTAATCACATTGTGAAATTAATTTAACTATCAATATAGTCCACTTTTTGTTTAAAATTCTCATTATTTTATTATAATATGAT
The DNA here is from genome assembly GCF_005081445.1 of Buchnera aphidicola (Hyadaphis tataricae). Classification (NCBI taxonomy): domain Bacteria; kingdom Pseudomonadati; phylum Pseudomonadota; class Gammaproteobacteria; order Enterobacterales; family Erwiniaceae; genus Buchnera; species Buchnera aphidicola. The sequence goes on from NZ_CP034873.1 coordinate 14,900, forward strand.
GTAAAAAGTAATTTTTTTAATCATTATAAAGATTTTTTAATATAAACGTCATCATGCATCTTCAAACATTAAAGGTAAAAGTGAACACTAATTATGGAAGTACAACGTAATTTTTTTATTTTTTCTTTTTTATTTATTTCCTTTTTGCTTTTTCAGGCGTGGCAAAGTCAATCGCTGCTAAATAATAAAACTAGTAAAAATACTAGAACACTGCATCTTGTTAATAACGAACAACATAAAGATCAAATTATCATTAAAAATGACGTCATTAGCATGATTGTAAATATGCGTGGAGGAGATATAGAAGAAGCTGATTTACTTGCATATAAAGAAAAATTGCATTCTTCTAAATCTTTAAAGTTACTTCAAACTTCACCTAATTTTATTTATCAAGCACAAAGTGGTTTAGTTGGAAAAGATGGACCAGATAGTTCAAAAAAAAGAAACAGACCATTATACTTTTCAGACAAAAAGTTTTTTGAATTAAAAGCTGATCAAAAAGAATTACGTGTACCAATAAAATCGATCAGTCAAAATGGTATAACTTATACAAAAACCTTCATTCTCAAACCGAAAAAATACGATATTGAAATAGAATATGATATTTATAATCCAACAAAAAAAGTTTTAAAATTAAATATGTTTGGACAGATAAAACAGACTATGCATACATTAAAAAAACATGATATTTACAGTGGAAATTTTGCTTTGCAAACGTTTCGAGGTGCTGCCTACTCTAGTTTAGATAAGAAATATGAAAAATATAACTTTGATAATATTGCTGATGATAAGAATTTGCACGTGATGACTGAAAACGGTTGGGTCGCTATGTTACAGCAATATTTTGCAGTTGCTTGGATTCCTTGTAACACAGGTGTTAACACTATATATACATCTAATTTAACTCATGATGTCGCTGCTATTGGTTATAAATCATCTCCAATTCAAGTTTTTCCTAATAAACATACCATTACGAAAGCAAAATTATGGGTAGGACCTGAAATACAAGAAGAAATGAGATTAGTTGCACCAAATTTAGATTTAACTGTAGATTATGGATGGCTGTGGTTTTTATCGCAACCATTATTTAAATTATTAACTATTTTGCATAAATTTATAGGTAATTGGGGTGTATCTATTGTTTTAATCACCTTTATCATGAAAGCTATAACATATCCATTAACAAAATCTCAATACATTGCAATGATAAAAATGCGTCGATTACAACCGAAAATTGAAGAAATAAAAGAGCAATTTAAACGTGATAAAAAACGCATTAGTCAAGAGATGATGAATTTATATAAAAGAGAAAAAATTAATCCATTAGGTGGTTTTTTGCCTATTTTTATTCAAATGCCAATTTTTTTATCTCTGTATTATATGCTAGTAGGTTCTGTTGAATTACGTCATGCTCCTTTTATTTTTTGGATTCACGATTTATCTAGTCAAGATCCATATTATGTGTTGCCTATTATTATGGGTTTAACAATGTTTTTTATTCAAAAAACGTCATCTACTGGCAATAATATTGCTGATCCCATTCAACAAAAAATTATGAATTTTGTTCCTGTAGTTTTTACAGTATTTTTTTTATGGTTTCCTTCAGGATTAGTATTATACTATATTGTTAGTAATTTAGTTACGATTATACAACAAAAGTTCATTTTTTCTACATGTAATAAAGATTAAATAGAAAATATTTTAACTCACCTAAAAAACATAAAATTTTTTAATTTTTGTAACACTTCTTAAGAAAGAATTTATGATTAATAATGATACAATTGTAGCTCAGGTGACTCATCCTGGAAAAAGTTCTGTTGGAATATTAAGAATCTCTGGACCGAAAACGAAAACTATTGCTATAGAAATTTTAGGAGCATTACCTCGAGCAAGATATGCTACTTATTCAAATTTTTTAGATTCTCAAAAAAGAGTATTAGATAAGGGTATCGCTTTATGGTTTCCAGCTCCTTGTTCTTTCACAGGAGAAGATATACTAGAATTACAGGGTCATGGTAGTCCATTAATAATAGATTTACTAATACAAAGAATTACATCAATTATGCATACTAGAATAGCGCGACCAGGAGAATTTTCTGAACGTGCTTTTTTAAATGGTAAAATAGATTTAATTCAAGCAGAAGCTATCGATGATTTAATTAATGCTGAAACTGAATTATCAATACGTGCATCTTTAAATTCATTACAAGGAGATTTTTCTTCTTCTATTGAAAAGTTAATAAATGTTATTGTAGCATTACGTATGCATGTCGAATCTACTATAGATTTTTCAGAGGAAGATATCAATATTGATATCAATCAGATCATTAATAGTCAATTAAAACAATTAGATCATCACTTTAAAAAATTAAAAAAAACTATTGCAGAAGGTAAGTTACTTAAAGAAGGGAAAAAAATAGTAATTGTTGGCTTTCCAAATACAGGAAAGTCGAGTTTATTAAATATTTTGTCATGTTCTGATAGAGCAATTGTAACAAATATTGCTGGTACTACAAGAGATCTTCTCTATCAGTATGTTAATATCAATGGTATTGTATGTGAATTAATTGATACTGCAGGATTACGCAATACACACAATGAAATAGAACGAATTGGTATAAAGCGAGCTTGGAATATACTTCAAACCGCAAATCACATTCTTTTTGTTATCGATGCAACCATAGAACCATTAGAACAAAAAAAAATATCCAAAGATTTTTTAAACAAAATTCCAACAAACATTGAAGTTACTTTTGTTTTAAATAAAAATGATTTATTGAATAAGCGATTTGGTGTTAAAAAAATTAAAGATATGTTTTTTTTCAGAGTTTCTGCTTTGACAGGTGAAGGAATTGATAGTTTGCGAAATCATATTGTAAATATTGAAAAAAATAAAAGCGAAGAAGGTGTGTTCATTGCTCGTAGACGTCACATTAATCAAATTAATTTAGCATATAATGAATTATCAAGAGCTCAAAAAAATTGGTCATCGTATGAAAATATTGAACTATTAGCTGAATCATTAAATTTAATGAATAAATTTTTAGGAGAAATTACGGGAAAGTTTAGCACTGAAGATTTGTTAAAAAATATTTTTTCTAATTTTTGTATTGGTAAGTAAGGCCAAAATAATATGCCCGGAGGCGGAATTGAACCACCGACACGGGGATTTTCAGTCCCCTGCTCTACCGACTGAGCTATCCGGGCTTATTTGAGAAATTATATTAAATCATCAAATGTAAAACATTGTCAATTGTTTTTTTTATTTGTAACAACGTCTTTTTTGTTTTTTAAAATCATAATATATATTTTTTAATAAAATTTTTTTCAGTAAAAAATAAAAAAACAATATTTACCCTTGAAAGTTTCTATAAAGATCCCTATATTTAAATTAAGACAAGATTTTATGAAGTAAATTATAAATAAAATTACTAAGCAAGATTATTCACAGAGGTATTGTTATATGAAAATTCGTCCGTTGCATGATCGTGTTCTTGTTAAGCGTCAAGAAGTTGAATCAAAATCTGCAGGTGGAATTGTTCTTACAGGCTCTGCTGCAGGTAAATCTACTCGAGGGACTGTCACTGCTGTCGGTAAAGGACGTACATTAGATAATGGGCAAATTAAAGCACTAGATGTGAAAGTTGGTGATGTTGTGATTTTTAATGAAGGTTATGGCGCAAAAACAGAGAAAATTGATAATGAAGAGTTGTTAATTTTAACTGAAAGTGACATTTTAGCAATTGTTGAATAGTAAACTTAGAAAGAAAAGAACATAAGTATATTACTAGACGCTTATCCATTAAAACATTAAAAAATTTATTTAAGGAAATGTAAAATGGCCGCTAAAGATGTAAAATTTGGTAATGAAGCGCGAATTAAAATGCTTCGTGGTGTAAATGTTTTAGCAGATGCGGTAAAAGTGACATTAGGCCCAAAGGGTAGAAATGTTGTTCTAGATAAGTCTTTTGGAGCACCTAGTATTACTAAAGATGGTGTATCAGTTGCTCGTGAAATCGAATTAGAAGATAAATTTGAAAACATGGGCGCTCAAATGGTTAAAGAAGTTGCGTCTAAAGCAAATGATGCAGCTGGAGATGGTACAACAACAGCAACGTTATTAGCACAATCTATAGTTAATGAAGGTTTGAAAGCAGTCGCTGCTGGAATGAATCCCATGGATCTTAAACGTGGAATTGATAAAGCCGTCATCAGCGCCGTAGAAGAATTAAAAAATTTATCAGTACCATGTTCTGATTCTAAAGCTATTACGCAAGTAGGCACTATTTCCGCAAATGCAGATGAAAAAGTAGGCGCGTTAATTGCTGAAGCAATGGAAAAAGTTGGGAACGATGGAGTCATCACGGTAGAAGAAGGAACAGGTTTACAAAATGAATTAGAAGTTGTTAAAGGTATGCAATTTGATCGAGGTTATTTGTCTCCTTATTTCATTAATAAACCAGAAACAGGTATCGTTGAATTAGAAAATCCATATATTTTAATGGCGGATAAAAAAATTTCAAATGTTCGTGAAATGTTACCAATATTAGAATCTGTTGCAAAATCTAGTAAACCGCTATTAATTATTTCAGAAGATTTAGAGGGTGAAGCTTTAGCGACATTAGTTGTTAATTCGATGAGAGGCATTGTTAAAGTAGCTGCAGTAAAGGCTCCTGGTTTTGGAGATCGTCGAAAAGCAATGTTACAAGATATTTCTATTCTTACTGGTGGTTCTGTTATTTCCGAAGAATTAGCAATGGAATTAGAAAAATCTACTCTAGAAGATTTAGGACAAGCAAAACGTGTTGTGATCAGCAAAGATACTACAACTATTATTGGTGGTATCGGTGAAAAACACACTATTCAAAGTCGTATCAGTCAAATTCGTCAAGAGATTCAAGAAGCAACGTCTGATTATGATAAAGAAAAATTAAATGAAAGATTAGCAAAATTATCAGGTGGAGTTGCAGTACTGAAAGTAGGAGCTGCTACCGAAGTAGAAATGAAAGAGAAAAAAGCTCGCGTTGAAGATGCATTACATGCAACCCGTGCCGCAGTAGAAGAAGGCGTTGTTGCTGGTGGAGGTGTTGCGTTAGTTCGGGTAGCTGGTAAGTTATCTACACTTCGTGGTCAAAATGAAGATCAAAATGTAGGTATTAGAGTAGCTTTACGTGCTATGGAAGCTCCTTTACGTCAAATTGTTTCTAATTCTGGTGAAGAACCTTCTGTTGTTACAAACAATGTAAAAGATGGAAAAGGTAACTATGGTTATAATGCAGCCACTGATGAATATGGTGACATGATAGATTTCGGGATTTTAGATCCTACTAAAGTCACACGTTCTGCTTTACAGTATGCTGCTTCAGTTGCTGGTTTAATGATTACTACAGAATGCATGGTCACTGATTTACCAAAAGAAGATAAATCTTCTGATTCTGCTCCTTCTTCTGCAGGAGGAATGGGTGGAATGGGTGGTATGATGTAACAATACCCTATTTTATTTGTTATTAAAACTATTTAACAACTTCTTTCCTCAGATATTTTTTCTGAGGAAAGTTTTTGTTTATTTTGCATTTAATGTATTTTATTAACACTATTTACTATGACAGTATTATGAATTGATTGTGTTTTTTTCAGCAGTGTTGTAAATTAATCTAAAAATTAGATATTTAGATATTATTTAAATAATGTGCGAGAATGTTTAGAATGATGCATCACTGCAATTTGATAAAATTTTTTCGATGATTTTTAAATTATGCTTTATAATATATTTTAACGTAATAAAGTGTTATGCAATTTTTTAGTGGTTTATTGTCTATTACCTAATTCATGTTTTTTATAGAGTATTAATATTACAAAATGCATATAAGTGACCTTCTAATTTTATAGGAATTTAGAAGATCTATAAAAATGTTTAGTGATTGAATTAGATATAAAAAATAGAAAATGTTTTTCAAACAGTAATGATAATTCATAGTGCAAAAATTTTTATCATCCATAAAACTTTACTATAAAGTTTTTACTTAAAATCTAGTACAATCTAGTAAAACATCATATTTTTTGTTTTTTCTTCGTTTTTTCGAATTTTTAAAAAACAGAAAATTCTTGATTTTTTTCTTATTGTTTATAGAAAATATCAAAATATTTTATTTTTTTAATAAAAGACCAAAAAGAAAAAATCAAAAATATTAATACTGTTGTATTCAAAACATTTTTCATTAGTTTTCAAGCCAAATTTTATTAATTATTTTTTATTTTCATGATAGAATATTAACGGTGTAATATCAATAATCATTTTTTATATTTATTATTGTTTTTATTTTGTGTATATTTATGATATTAAATAATAAAGGTTTTTATGAGAATATATCATAGCAATAATTTCCGTTCTGGTAATAAAATTATTTTTGAAAAAGAACCTTATTTAATTGAATCTAGCGAATTTGTGAAACCGGGAAAAGGACAGGCCTTTGTTCGCGTAAAATTAAGAAAATTCTCTACAAAGCAATTAATAGAAAAAACATTTAAATCGACAGATACTTTAGAAGTAGCTGATGTTATAGAATATAAATTGTGTTATTTATATAATGATGGTTATTTTTGGTACTTTATCAATAACAGTACCTTTGAAGAACTTACAGTAGAGAAAAACATTATTGGTCCTCACAAAAAATGGTTATTAGAACAAGATGAATGCCTTGTAATTCTATGGAATCAAAAACCAATTTCCATAGTACCAAAAACTTTTATCGAGGCTAAAGTAATTAGTACTGCAGTAACTTTAAAGGGAGATACTATTAATACATCCGTCACCAAACTGGCTACCTTAACAACTGGAGCAGTGATAAGAGTACCTTTATTTATTCAAAATGGTTCATTAGTAAAGGTAGACACTAGATCTGGAGAATATGTTTCTAGAATTAAGTAAAATTTTATCATTTTTATTAATATTCATTTCCTGTAACGTATTGTCTATAGCTTTCCCATTCAAATGTTAACCATAGACTATTTCCTAAACGCATTCTATCAATTACTCTTTCTCCTAATAAATTTTGCATACCTTTGTGATCTAAATTAGACAGCATTCCAGTCGAACGTTTAGATGATGATCGTCTATCCACTATTTGATTGATGATTACTTTTTCATAACGAGATTCAGTTTGCATTCCAATTTCGTCGATCATGAGCAAATCAACACTACTAAGATTATGCAACAAGTGTTCTTCGGTCATGTTACTAGACCCGTTAAATGTACCCTTCATATTAGACATTAAATCAGCTACTGTAACCAGTAAAATACTTTTTCCATGTAAAATTAAATAATTACCTATTGCCGATGCCAAATGATTTTTTCCTGTTCCTGGTTTTCCTGAAAAGATAAAGCTTGCAATATTTTTATTGAATTCTTCTGCATATTTTTTTGATGCTTTTAGCACTCTTCTATGACCATCGTGTTCAACTTTGTAATTGTCAAATGAACAATTCATATACAATTCTCGAATACCTGATCGACCCAGTACGCGTTGCATTTTCATTGCTTTATTTTCACGTATTATAAACTCAGAAGATAGTCGGCCTTGTTCTTGATTCCAAGATAATAAGTCTTCTTCATTTTTAAATTTTGGTTTTATGTTATGAGGCATTAAGCGTTGAAGACGTTTAAAAAATTCAGTATAAAATGTCATTATTTACCCCTGAATCCATTGGGTATAATTTTATCTGGTTTTGGTATAAAAGTAATATCTCTTTTTTGTTTTGCATTATTATTAATCATTCTACTGTTATATATACTTCTAGCTAACTTTTGTTGCCATTGCATGTGATAGCACATACAATTTTCTTCTTTCCAATAAGAAATAAAAGATGCTAATTCAAATTCCGAGACTTCTTTATTTAAAAAAATACCCCATAATGCAGCTTGACGAATGAAATCTTTATCTGGAGTCCAGTTAGCATGCATAGCAAATTTATTATTGATATTTTCTTTTATTTTTTCTTGTTTGAGACAATGATATTTAATATCAAATATTTTTTTTAAAAACTCTGGAGTCATCGCATAAAAAATAGGTTGTTTATTGTTTATAATTCTTACCGCTCCATTACTAGATGCTTCTATAATTTGAATTGGATTTTTACAAAATGCATTTAACGTTGCATTTTTAGAAATTAAAATTTTCATGATTTTTTTAAACCTTATATTTATTTGATTGTTTCACATTGATTTTGATTAAAATTGTGAATGTATTTTATCAAATGTGTCTATTAAATATATAAAGATAACATGCGATTTTTTTTGTGATCTTTTTTTTATATAAAACCCAATTTTTAGATATTAAAATAGGTGTTTTATTTTCTGTTTCAATGTAAAGCAGTGAATTTTTTTTTACCCAATTGTTATTTTCTAATAACTTTATAGTAGATTGCACCAGTCCTTGATGAAAAGGCGGATCAACAAATATTATATCATACGGTTTTCCTTTTTTTTTTAGCCAATATAAAGTGTTAGTATGTATAATTTCTATATTATATAAATTTAATTTTTTGGTATTTTTTTTGATATTGACAATGTTTTTTTTATTTATTTCTAAACATGTTAAAAATTTAGCATGACGTGAAATGGCTTCAATTCCTAGCACGCCACTCCCTGAAAAACAATCAAGACATCTAGAGCGTGGAATATATTCAGATAACCATTCGAAAAGCATTGTTCTTATTCGATTGGTAGTCGGACGTAAGTTTGAATGATATTGAAAGGGTATTTTTCTTCCCTTAAGTTTTCCAGAAATGACGTAAATTTTATTGTTTTTTTTGAGAAAAACATTGTTCATTTTATTAGATTACTTGTGTTAATGATATAATTTTTTTCTATTATTAAATGATAATCTAAATAAGTATTTTTTTGAAACAATATTCTTTTTTAATAAAGACTATTTCTAAACGATGAAAAGTGGTGATAATATGCAAGACGATAAAAAAAGTGGTTTTTTTTCTTGGTTTAATACGACTATAAGAAAAAAAAAGGATTTAAAAAATGAACCAAAACAAGATTTAAAAAAACAAACAGAAAACTCTCACATGGTTTCAAATTTAATCATTCAAAAAACAAATAAAGATGATAATCAAGCATATAATATAAAAAATCAATTAATTAAAAAAAATAATGTAACCAAAACAGAAACTAGAATCTTGAATAATGAAAGTAACAATGTAAAAATAATTAAAAATACGCCAATAAGTTTTTTTTCACGTTTAAAAAATGGATTAAAAAAGACTAAAAAATTTTTTGGAGATGGAATAAATCGTATTTTTTTGTTAAAACATGTTGATAATGTTTTATTTGAAGAACTAGAAGAAAAAATGTTACTTGCTGACATAGGTTTAGAGACTACAGAACAAATCATCAGTAACTTAATTAAAGATAGCAAGCGTAAAGATTTAAAAACTTCTGAAAAGGTATATTTTTTATTAAAAAAAAATATGTATGATATTCTTAAACATGTAGAAAAGCCTTTGAAAGTATCTGTTTTGCATCCTTTTGTTATTTTAGTCGTTGGTGTTAATGGAACAGGAAAAACTACAACAGTGGTGAAGTTAGCAAAAAAATACCAATTAGAAGGAAAATCTGTCATGTTAGCTGCAGCAGATACTTTTAGAGCCGCAGGTATAGAACAGTTACAAATTTTAGGAAAATTAAATAAAATAACTGTAATAGCTCAACATTTTGGTTCTGATCCAGCAGCAGTAGTCTTTGATGCTATACAATCAGCGAAATCAAAAAATATTGATGTTTTAATTATTGATACAGCAGGAAGATTGCACAACAAGTCACATTTAGTAGAAGAATTAAAAAAAATAGTGAGAGTAATCAAAAAAATCAACGTATCTGCACCCCACGAGACAATATTAATTTTAGACGCATGTAATGGACAAAATACAATACAACAGACAGAAATATTTCATAAAGCATTACATATTACAGGAATCATTATTACTAAATTAGACGGCACAGCAAAGGGTGGTGTTATATTTTCATTAGCAAATCAATTTAAAATTCCTATTCGCTATATCGGAATTGGCGAAAAAACAGAAGATTTAGGAGTTTTTAGTAGTCAAGAGTTTATTGATGCTATTTTTGATAATAAATAAATATCATGTTTTTATTCAGATAAATCTTTGATTTATATTTTTAATTACAGTATCATATTATAGTTCCACACGTTTATACTTTAGTAAATATAATCTGTTGACGCGGGAATAAATATGATTGATAAAGTACAAGTTTTATCTGTTACGCCACCAAGTAATTTAGATGCTTATATTAGAATAGCTAATTTGTGGCCTATGTTGTCAATAAAAGAAGAAAAATCACTGGCTAAACGATTACGATATAATGGTGATTTAGACGCTGCAAAAACTTTAATTTTATCTCATCTCCGTTTTGTAATTCATATTTCACGCAGTTATTCAGGATATGGTTTACTGCAAGCTGACTTGATACAAGAAGGGAATTTAGGTTTGATGAAAGCAGTACGTAGATTTAATCCAGAAATAGGAGTACGTTTAGTATCATTTGCGGTGCATTGGATTAAATCAGAAATTCATGAGTATGTGTTGCGGAATTGGCGTATTGTTAAAGTTGCTACTACGAAATCACAAAGAAAATTATTTTTTAATTTAAGAAAAACTAAGAAAAGATTAGGATGGTTTAACGAAGAGGAAATTAGTATAGTTGCTAAAGAGTTGGGAGTTAGTAGTAAAGATGTTCGAGAAATGGAGTCTCGAATGTCAGTGCAAGATGTCGTTTTTAATCCGTTGCCAGAAGATGATCATACAGATGGAAGAAATTATCATTCTGTTCAATATTTACAAGATAAAACGTCTAATTTTGCTCATGGTGTAGAAGAAGAGAATTGGGACGAACATGCTACTAATAAATTAAGCAATGCATTATTAGGTTTAGATAAACGAAGTCGTGATATCATTCATGCGCGCTGGTTAGATAAAGATAAAAAAAATACTTTACAAAACATAGCCAGTAATTATGGAATTTCAGCAGAACGAGTTCGACAATTGGAAAAAAATGCTATGAAAAAATTAAAAATAGCTATAGAATCTTAGTATTAAAAACGCAATTTTATATGTAAAAAATCAAATTTTTTATGTAGAGTATGAGATTAAGTTTGTGCAATTAAAAACTCATACTCCGTTTTCAAACAAAATTTACAATTATATTAATGCAATCTAAAAAAATTTTTTATTCAACTGTTACTGATTTCGCAAGATTTCTTGGTTGATCAATATTTCTATTTTTATTCAAAGCGACATGATAAGCGAGTAATTGCAGAGGAATTGTATAAAAAATTGGTGCTATTAGTTCTTCTACATAAGGTAACTTAATAAAGAAAGTATTGTTTTCATGATAATCATTATAATTAGAAAAAATGTATATTAAACCATCTCTTAAAGCAATTTCATGTATGTTTTTCTGAATTTTTAACCATAAAGCATTTTTTGGAGCAATAACAATGACTGGTGTATTTTGATCAATTAAGGCAAGGGGTCCATGTTTTAGTTCTCCAGCAGGATAACCTTCAGCATGAATATAAGAAATTTCTTTTAACTTTAAAGCGCCTTCTATTGCAATAGGATATAGTTCTCCTTTTCCTACGAATAAAACATTATTTTTGTCACATATTTGATCAGCTATAATTTTAATTGATTGATCTTTTTTTAGAACATTTTCGATTCTAATTGGTAACATATATAAATTTTGTACGATTTTTTTTTCTATGTGAGTTTTTTTTTTAATTTGAGCAATTTGAGCGACTAACATAAGTAGTACAGTTAATTGTGTTGTAAAAGATTTAGTTGAAGCAACACCTATTTCTATACCAGATTTTGTTAACAAACACAAATCTGATTCTTTAACTAAAGATGATCCTTCCATATTGCATATCGTTAAATTTCCTAAATAATTAAGTTTTTTTGCATATCTTAACGCCAATAATGTGTCTGCAGTTTCACCTGACTGAGATAGTGTAATTAAAACAGTATTCTTGCTAATAGCAGGTTTTCTTGAAGTAAATTCAGAAGCTATTTCTACATGACAAGGAATATTAACCAATGATTCAAACCAATATTTAGCAACCATTGCTGCGTTGTATGACGTTCCACATCCCACTATTTGAATGTTTTCTAAATTTTTTAATAATTTTTTTTCTTTTTTTTCTAACTCGGAAAAATAAACGGTATTATTTTCTTGTAAACGATATTTCAAAGTATTTCGAATAGATTCTGGTTGTTCGTATATTTCTTTTTCCATATAATGACGATATCCTGTTTTTTCTACTGTATTATATTGAATATTAGAGTACATTTCTTTTCTATGTATTATCGTATTGCGTTTGTTAAAAATATTAATTTCTCTGTTTTTTATAATAGCAATGTCATCTTCTTCTAAATATATAAAGCGTTTTGTTACATCTAATAATGCTATTTGATCAGATGCAACAAAATTTTCTTCTGAACCTAACCCAATAACTAATGGACTACTAGATCTTACAGCGATTAGTTCTGATGGACTACGTTGATCTATTACTACCATGCTATAATTACCATATAACTGTTTTATAGTCTTTTGTATTGCTGTTTTAAGGTGTTCTTTTTTTTTGTTTTGTTCCCAATGTAATAAATGTGCAATTACTTCTGTGTCAGTTTCAGAATAAAATATATATCCTTTTTTAATTAGAAAATTTCGTAATTGAGAACTATTTTCAATAATACCATTATGCACAACAACAATATTTGAAGAAATGTGTGGATGAGTATTTTCTTTAGAAATTTTTCCATGAGTAGCCCATCTAGTATGAGCTACCCCAATATTACCAAAAATGTTTTTTTCCTTCACTTTTTTGATGAGTTCATTTACTTTTCCTACACAACGAATTCTCATAATATTTTTTTGATCATTTATTATAGCTAATCCTGCAGAGTCATATCCTCTATATTCTAATTTTTTAATACCCTTTACAAGAATATTGATGACATTACGTTGTGTTACAGAAGCCACAATACCACACATATTAATACCTTTTATATTTTTTGATATAGTTTATTTTTTATAAAAAATTTAATTAAGAAGAGTTATTTTTATATATTTATTTTTGATAATTTCTGTTAGAACGTGTCCAGTTTTTTTTATGTTTTTGTGTTTTGATGTTATACACTAAAGAAGGTTCATTAATATCCTTCATTAATGTTGTACCGGCTGCAATCGTGCTGTTATCAGCAATTTTAATAGGTGCGATTAATTCTGTATTAGAACCTATAAAAACATTATCGCCAACAATAGTTTTAAATTTTTTAAAACCATCATAATTGCATGTGATACTACCTGCTCCAATATTAACTTTACTACCAATTTCAGAGTTTCCAATATAACTTAAGTGTTTGATTTTAGATTTTGTTTTTATAATACTTTCTTTAATTTCAACGAAATTGCCTATTTGAACATTATTATGCAATATATTTTTAGTTCGTAAATGAGCGAATGGACCTATAATGCAATTTTTTCCTATTTTAGTATCTTCTATGATCGTGTATGCTTGAATGTTAGTGTTACTGTCAATAATGCTATTTTTAATAATACAACCGACACCAATAGTAACATTATCACCTAAAAACACATCTTTTTCTAAAACAACACCTGTTTCTATTTCAACATTATTTCCATATTTTAACCGTCCTCTTAAAATAAAATGAGTAGGATCTTTTAACATTACTCCATTAATAAGTAGTTGTTTAATTTGTTTTTCTTGAAGAATATTTTCTAAAATAGACAATTGTAATTTATTATTTATACCTAGTATTTCTTCAGAACTCATTGGTTCTGTAGTCTTAATAATATTTCCTTCACAATAAGCTAAAAAGATAATGTCTGTAGCATAAAATTCTTTTTTAGAGTTATTATTTGTAACCTGTTTTAACCATCTTTTTAAATCATAATTATTAGCTAAAAAAATACCAGAATATACTTCTTTAATTTTTTTTTGTTGGTGATTAGTTTCAAATTCTTCTACTATAGCTCGGACTTTTCCATTTTTCCTTAAAACACGTCCATATCCATCAGGATTTTTTATTTTTGTTGTTAAAATGCTGATTTTTGCAGTTTTTTTGCAATTTTTTAATTTGTTTATTGATGCTTTGGAAATAAAAGGCATGTCTCCATATAAAACCAATACATTTTCATCATCTAATATTTTTTTTGAAGCTAATAATATAGCTTGACCTGTACCTTCTTGTTTTTTTTGCACTAACCATTCAATAGAACTATTAAAATGTTTAGATAATGTTGTTGTTTTTTTATCATGATAAACAATTATAATTTTTTTTGGTTTTATAGATTGTGCAGTGTTAATTACATATTCTAGAATGGTTTTTCCGCCCAAATCATGCAGTACTTTCGGTCGGTTGGATTTCATTCTGCTTCCTTTTCCTGCTGCAAGTATTATTACACTTGTCTTTTTCGACATAAAAAACCTTTTTATAAAATTTGTATTGATTTATTTATATTAAATAAAAGATTTTTAATTGAATAGTTTTAATTAATTCAATTGCATAAATCGTATCTAAAAATTTTTTTATATTTAAAAATAAATTTTTCATAAAAACATTTATATAACAACATTTTTAATATAATATATATTATATTTTTTTGAGGTGTTTGTATGAATCGTATTATTGCAACAGATTTAGATGGTACTTTGCTGAATTCATCGAATAAAATTACAGAATACACTAAAAAGATCATCAATTTGTTAATTAAAAACAATATTTTTGTTCTTGCTTCAGGTCGTCACTACTTAGATGTAGAAAAAGTGAGAAATTTTTTAAATATTAAATCTTTTATGATTACTTCCAATGGCGCTCGAGTATATGATCTTAATAATAAATTAATTTTTAAGAATGATTTAGAAGAAGCCGTTACTTTAGATTTGTGTAATATAGTATATACGGATACAGACATTATCACTCAGGTGTATCAACGCAATAGATGGTATATCAATAATAATAAATTAGAAAATAACTTTTGTCCTTCATTGACATCTTTACAATATACATATCTTGATTTAAAAAAATTTAACTATAGCAAAGTAAATAAAGTATTTTTTACTAGTAAAAATTTTCAAAAATTATATGAGCTTAAAAAAAAAATTATGGACGTATGGGGCGCTAAAGTAAATGTTCATTTTTCAGTACCAGGTTGCCTGGAAGTGGTTTCGGGAAAAACTTCAAAAGGTCATGGCTTAACATTAATATCTAAGTTATTGGGTATCTCTTTGAATCGTTTTATTGCTTTTGGAGATGGAATGAATGATAGAGATATGTTGTCTATTGTTGGAAAATCATATATCATGCAAAATGCTGATTTGCATTTAAAAAATTTATTACCACATGTATGTATTATTAAAAGTAATGATGAAGATGGTGTTGCACAATGTTTACATGATATTTTTATCCAAAATAATAAAATAATATAAAACAATTTAACTATGCACGCAAAAAAATATGTTTTTTATGATATTTTAAAATAACGAGATTTTAAAATACCACGAATAAATTGCAAATGAGTGCAAGCATGAATATGTATAGAATTAATAAATTTTTGTATTACTAGTTCTTTTTGTTCGCCATTGCGTGTAGCTGCATATAATCGTCTCCATATTCCCTTTCCTATTTTTCTCGTTACGATTAATCCCTGACGTTCAATATTATCTACTACCCAATGTGGTAGTGCAGCGATTCCCATTTGAGCTGAGACCATTTGTATTAAAAGCAATGTATTATTTACATTTTTAAAAATTGGAACGATGCCGGCAGGTTTTAAAAAACGCTTCCATATGTCTAATCTATTTCTTTGAATAGGATAAGTCATAAGTGTTTCAAATTTTAAATCTTCTGGTGTGATTTTATGTTTTTTCACAACTAAAGGATGATTTGGAGATAGAATAAGACGCACTTCAAAATCAAACATGGGTATGTAAAATAAATTGCTTCTTGGCAATACTTCAGAGGTTAGTACAATATCTAATTTTCCATTTTGAAGTAACGGCTGCGGACTAAACATCATATCTGAATAGAAATCTATTTTCACATTAGGAAATTGTTTTTGAAAAGTTTTTAATGCTGGTGTTAACCATTGAATACAGCTATGACATTCAATAGCTAATTGAATGACTGTGTGATAAGAATCAGTACATTTTTGTATTGATTTTTCTATTTTTGGCAGTATTTCCTCAGACAATTGTAATAATATTTTCCCTTGAATTGTAAATTTTATAGGATGACTTTTTCTAATAAATAATTTAAATCCTAATTTTTTTTCTAATTTATTACATTGATGAGATATAGCTGATTGTGTTTGATGCAATTGAATTGCAGCAGCACTTAATGATCCATTATTTTTTAATGCTTGCATGGTTTTAAGATGTTTTATTTCAATCATGATATTCCTTCATATTAATGATTAATTATTTACGCTTGATAATTTTTATTAATACTAGAATTATAGATTATATATTTTTAGTAAAGCAATTATAAATTTGTTACAAGTAAATAATTTCAATATAAAAAGGATTATATATAATGACTATTTTTAATCATACTCTTGGTTTTCCAAGAATAGGTTTGCATCGCGAATTAAAAAAATCTCAAGAAAAGTATTGGTCAGGTCACATTTCAATCAATGAATTATTATCAACAGGATACGAAATACGAAAAAAGAATTGGAAGCAACAAAAAGATTTAGGAATTAATTATATACCAGTTGGAGATTTTGCTTGGTATGATCATGTATTAACTACTAGTATGATGTTAGGAAATATTCCAGAAAGGCATCATGATAACAAGAAAAATATTGATTTAAATACTTTATTTCGTGTAGCACGAGGTTGTGCTCCAGATATTGCTGCTGCAGAAATGACTAAGTGGTTTAACACAAATTATCATTATATTGTACCTGAATTTTATAAAAATAAAGTATTACAATTTTCTTGGAGACAAATTTTAGAAGAAGTAGATGAAGCATTATTGTTAGGTTACCAAGTTAAACCGGTACTTTTAGGGCCTATTACTTATCTTTGGTTAGGAAAAGTAAAGGGTAAAGTTTTTGATCGTTTAGATATGTTAGAAAATTTACTCTTAATATATAAAATAGTTTTGAAAGAATTATCTAATCGAAATATTGATTTTGTTCAAATTGATGAACCAGCTTTAGTATTAGATTTACCAAAAAAATGGCAAGAAGCGTATCTCTATGCTTATAAAAAACTGTATGGAACAACTAAAATATTACTCACTACATATTTTGGAAGTATTGAACATAATTTAGAGTTTATTCGTAATTTGCCGGTTCAAGGTATTCATATTGATCTAGTTTGTGGAAAATATAATTTAGTTGATTTTATTGCTCAATTGCCTGCAGAATGGATTTTATCTTTAGGGGTTATAAATGGGCGTAATGTTTGGCGTTCTGACCTTCTAAAATGGTTTAAAACTATTTCACAAATATTAAAATATCGTAAAGTAATCTTGATTGGTTCATCATGTTCTTTATTACATACACCAATAGATTTAAATGAAGAAAACAGATTAGATGTAGAAGTAAAAAAATGGTTTTCTTTTTCTGTTCAGAAATGTCATGAATTATCATTATTGTCTAGTGCATTAAATACGAATAATATATCTTCGATTGAAAAATGGAGCGCCCCTATTTATGAACGTATAACGTCAAAACGAGTTCACAAAAATGCAGTAAAAAAACGTTTATCTGATCTGCTTGTAGAACAATATAAACGTGCAAATAATTATGACATTCGAGCTCAAGAACAAAATAAAAAATTTAATTTTCCTATTTTGCCAACTACTACTATTGGTTCGTTCCCTCAAACTATTGATATAAGAAAGACAAGATATAATTTTAAAAATGGATTGATAAATGAACAACAATACTCAATAGAAATTAAAAAAAATATTGAAAAAGCAGTAAAATTACAAGAAGAATTAGAGATAGATGTTATCGTTCATGGTGAAGCAGAACGCAATGATATGGTAGAATATTTTAGTGAGCATTTAGATGGTTTTGTATTTACTGATAATGGATGGGTTCAAAGTTATGGTTCTCGTTGTGTAAAACCCCCTATAATTGTTGGTGATATTAGTCGTCCAAAACCAATTACTATAAAATGGTCTAAATATGCGCAATCACTAACAAAAAAACCAATAAAAGGTATGTTAACAGGTCCAATTACAATTTTATTCTGGTCGTTTCCTCGCGAAGACATTTCTTTAAGCACAATTGCTATGCAAATTGCTTTATCGTTGCGTGATGAAGTTTTAGATCTAGAAAAAGAAAAAATAGAAATAATTCAAATTGATGAGCCAGCATTACGAGAAGGCCTACCATTAAGAACGTATGCTTGGTCCGAATATTTATCATGGTCTGTGAATGCATTTCGTTTATGTTCTTCTGGAGTAAAAAATACTACACAAATTCATACACATATGTGTTATTGTGAGTTTAATGACATTATGGATTCTATTGCTTTATTAGATGCTGATGTGATCACAATAGAAACTGCCCGTTCCGATATGGAATTATTAGAATCTTTCAAAAATTTTAAATATCCTAACGAAGTAGGACCTGGAATATATGATATACATTCATCTAATATACCTAGTGTAGAATCAATCAAAACGTTATTGAATAAAGCAATGCAATATATCCCGTTACGTCGTATATGGGTGAATCCAGACTGTGGTTTGAAAACAAGAAGTTGGAATGAAACAGTGTTAGCATTAAAAAATATGATGGAAGCAACAAAACAAATAAGAAAAAATATTCAAGATCATAATCATGTTTAAAACACGATTATTTTTTTTAAAAATATTTTATGTGTAGACTGAAATCATCTTTTAGACGTTTTATAAATGTCTAAATGATGATTTATTCAAATAGTGAATATTTATAGTCAAACTGTTATAATATTGAATAAAAAAATACTTAATATTTAAGTATATTATATGAGTATTTCAATGTTTAAAATGACGTTGTTTTGTAAAAATCATTGTCATGTTATATTGATTAGCTGCTTCTATAACCTCTTTATCCCGTATGGACCCACCTGGTTGAATAATGCAATTAATACCGACTGAGGCAGCACTATCTATTCCATCTCTAAATGGAAAGAAAGCATCAGAGGCCATCGTAGCACCAACTGTATCGTTATTTTGATCTTTTACTTTAATATTAGCAATTTTAGTAGAATATATTCTACTCATTTGACCTGCACCAATACTAATCGTAACTTGATCTTTTCCGTACACAATTGCATTAGATTTTACAAATTTAGAAACTTTCCAACAAAAAATAGCATCTTGTAATTCTATTTTAGTCGGTAAACGTTTAGTGACAAAATTCCATTGTTTAATGTTTATATCATAAGAGTCTTGTTCTTGAATAAGTAAACCATCATTAATTTTTTTAAAATCTAATCTTTTTTGTTGTTTGTTTATTTTTCCAGTAATAAGTATTCGAATATTCGGTTTTTTTTGCAATATTTTTAGAGCTATAATACATACTTCAGGTGCAATTATAACTTCAATAAATTGTTTTAAATCGATAATTTTTTGGGCGGTATTTTGATCTAATATGCTATTAAAAGCAATTATCCCTCCAAAGGCAGAAATAGGATCAGCATTATATGCTAATAAATATGATTCTAAAGTCGAATTACTTACTGCAACACCACAAGGATTTTCATGTTTTACAATAACACATGCTGGTTGAACAAATTCTTGTACACATTCTAACGCTAGATTCGCATCCGAAACATTGTTATATGACAAAGGTCTTCCCTGTACTTGACGAGAAATGCTAATTGTTCCAGAACTTAAAGTACCTTTTTCTATATAAAAAGATGCTTTTTGATGTGGATTTTCTCCATATCTTAAATCTTGTTTTTTTATAAAAGAAAAATTAATTTCTTTAGGAAATAATGTTTCTGGATGTTTTGTTTTGCAAGTATTATGTTTTGCAAAATATTGAAAAATAGAGTTTTCATAAGCAAGAGTATGAGCAAATGCTTTAGTTGCTAAATGAAATCTTTTTTCTAATGTCATAGTATTATTCTTGATAGAATCTATTACATCTTGAAAATCTTCAGTATTTGTAATTACTATAACATTTTTATAATTTTTTGCAGCAGCTCGAACGAGCGTTGGTCCACCTATATCAATATTTTCAATCATCTGATCTAAATTGTGTTGTTTTAGATTTTTTATTGCTTGAAATGGATAAAAATTGACAATGACCATATCTATAGGTGAGATATGATACGATTTTATTATATCTTGATCTTTATCTGGCCTTCTTAATATACCTGCCATAATTTTTGGATGTAATGTTTTAATACGTCCATTCATAATTTCTGGAAATTGTGTATAATCTGATATTTTTGTGACAGGTATTTTATTATGTTTTAAAAGTTTTGCCGTTCCTCCTGTAGAAAACAAATTGACTTGATTTTTAACAAGTATTTTTGATATGTATACGATATTTTTTTTTTCTGAAACACTAATTAAAGCGTTTTTTATAATATTGATCGCGGGCATAATATATTTTCTTTTTCTATTTAGCATGAAATATAAAATTTTTATATTAGGGGCACAATGCCCCTTTAAATATTTTTAAAGTTTGTGTTATTTGATTGCATTTTTTAATGTTTTTCCTGATGTAAAGCTTGGTACTTTTGTAGCAGGAATGTGTATTTCTTTTCCTGTTTGAGGATTCCTGCCTATACGGGATGCACGTAAATTGACCTTAAAAGTACCAAATCCAACTATTTGTACAGGCTCTCCTTTTTTTAAAGAGTGAATAATAGTCGATAGTGTTGCTTCTAGAGTAGATTTAGCCTGTGTCTTAGATAAATTAGATTTCTTAGAAATGATATCAATCAATTGAGTTTTATTCATTATTTTTCCTTTTTTAATATTTAAAAACCAATGATATATTTAAATTTTTTAAATGAAATTAGAGATAAAATTTTATGAAAAAATAAATGCAAAAAATGAATGCAAAAACTTTTAGTTTAAGATTTTTTGAATATATAATATATAAATAGAATTAAAAAATGTTATAAAAATTATATTTACGATGTGAATAAATTTGTTAAATATTTTTTATTATATTGAACATAATATCTTTAGTATAATACTCAAAAGTATAATGTAATATTATTGTATTTTTATTTGAAAAACTCATTAGTATTTTAAGATATTTATATCTCTATCATTTTTTAAACAAATGCATAATATTTCATTATACTAACTAATATTCTTCATCATTAATATAATTTATCAAATTTTTCGTTGGCTGCTGTTCAGAGCAGCCATGGTGTCGAAATATTAAAGAAATATTAAAAAATTTTTTATTGTTTAAGAGTGGAATTTAATAGCTCTGAAAGACTAGCAGAAGCTTCTTCAGCACTAATAGCAGAGTTACTTACTGTAGAATTATTGTGTTTTTTTTGACGACGATTGAAACGTTCTTTATGATATGCATATCCTGTTCCTGCAGGGATCAAACGTCCAACAATCACATTTTCTTTTAATCCTCTTAATTCATCTTTTTTTCCTGCCACTGCAGATTCGGTTAATACTCTTGTTGTTTCTTGAAACGATGCTGCTGATATAAAAGATTCTGTTGCAAGAGATGCTTTTGTAATACCTAATAAATCTCGTGAATAAGTTGCTAAAATTTTGCTATTTTGACGTAAAAGACGATTTGAAATTTTTATTCGTGAAAATTCTACTTGTTCACCCTCTAAAAAATTAGAATCTCCTGATTTTGATATGGTAGCTTTTCGAAGCATTTGTCTGATAATTACTTCAATATGTTTATCATTAATTTTTACACCCTGCAAACGATATACTTCTTGTACCTCGTTTACAATATATTTTGTTACAGCTTGAACACCTCTTAGACGAAGAATATCATGTGGAGATTCTGGTCCATCAGATACGACATCTCCTCTTTCTACTCGTTCTCCTTCAAATACGTTTAGTTGTCTCCATTTTGGAATCATTTCTTCATAAGTATTATTACCATCTAATGGTGTAATAACTAATCTTCTTTTGCCTTTAGTTTCTTTTCCAAAAGAAATAATGCCACTGATTTCAGCTAAAATAGCTAATTCTTTTGGTCTTCTAGCTTCAAATAAATCTGCAACCCTTGGTAGTCCACCAGTTATATCTTTAGTTCCACCTGATTCTTGCGGTACTCGTGCTAAAGTATCACCTGAACTAATTTCTACTCCATCATCAAGTTGTACAATAGCCTTTCCAGGTAAAAAATATTGTGCAGGCATATCTGTTCCTGATATAAGAACATCATCTCCATTATGATCAATTATTTTTAATGCAGGTCTTAAATCTTTGCCGATTGATGTTCTTTCTGCTGTGTCTAGTATAACGATAGAAGATAACCCTGTTAGTTCATCTGCCTGTCTTATAATGCTTTGACCATCGATCATATCTACAAAACGGACTAACCCATTTACTTCAGTTATAACAGGCATTGTATGTGGATCCCATTTTGCTACGGTTTCTCCAGATTTAACCGTGGCACCATGTCCTTTAGCCATGATTGCACCATAAGGAACTTTATAGCTTTCTTTTGTTCTACCAAAATTATCGATTATGTTCAGTGCTACATTTCTAGAAGTAATAACTATTTTTCCTGTAGAATTAGTGACAAATTTTGCATTGTGAAGACTGATAATACCTTGATTTTTGATTTGTATACTAGATTCTGCTGCTGCTCTTGATGCTGCACCACCGATATGAAAAGTTCTCATTGTAAGTTGTGTACCAGGTTCTCCTATAGACTGAGCTGCAATAACCCCAATCGCTTCTCCTTTATTTACTAAATTTCCACGAGCTAAATCTCTTCCATAACAGTAAGCACATACACCGAAATCTGTGTCACAATTTACTACTGATCTCACTTTCACATTGTCTATAGAATTATTTTCTAAAATGTCACACCATTGTTCATTAAGCAATGTGTTTCGTTTGATCAAGACAGTATTAGTATTTGGAACAATCACATTTTCAGCAGTAACACGACCTAAAACACGTTCTCTTAAGGGTTCTTTAACATCTCCTCCTTCAATGAGAGGTGTCATTAAAATACCTTCGTGTGTTTTACAATCATCTTGAGTTACAACTAAATCTTGAGCAACATCCACAAGACGACGTGTTAAATATCCAGAATTAGCAGTTTTTAATGCTGTATCTGCTAATCCTTTTCGTGCTCCATGAGTCGAAATAAAATATTGAAGTACGTTTAAACCTTCTCTAAAATTTGCTGTAATTGGAGTTTCAATGATAGAACCGTCAGGTTTTGCCATTAAACCGCGCATTCCAGCTAATTGACGAATTTGAGCAGCAGAGCCACGAGCTCCTGAATCTGCCATCATAAATATATTATTAAAAGATATTTGTTTTTTTTGTTCTCCGGATTTGTCAATTACAGATTCTGTAGATAAATTTTTCATCATTGCTTTAGCGACTCTTTCATTAGCTGCAGCCCAAATATCAATGACTTTATTATATCTTTCTCCTGCTGTAACCAATCCTGATTGAAACTGTTCTTGTATTTCAGCAACTTCAATTTCAGCATCATTAATGATATTTGCTTTTTGTTCTGGTATAACCATATCATCGATACCAACTGAAGCACCAGATCTTGCAGCATAAGCAAAGCCAGTATACATAATCTGGTCAGCAAAAACTACAGTTGGTTTAAGTCCTAAAATGCGATAACAAGTATTGATCATTTTAGAAATATCTTTTTTACCTAAAGTTTGATTTACAATGTTAAAAGGTAATCCTTTTGGAACAATCATCCATAAAATTGCTCTACCTATAGTCGTGTGAATTATTTTTTCAATTGGTATAAAATCATTATCTGCATCTTTTTTGTATTCTACTATTCGTACTTTTACCAATGAATGCAGTTCTGCAATGCCTAAACGGTATACTTTTTCAGCCTCATTAGTATCTTTTAAAAACATTCCTTCGCCTTTTCCATTAATTTTTTCACGAGTCATGTAATATAACCCTAATACTACATCTTGAGATGGAACAATAATAGGTTCTCCATTTGCTGGAGACAAAATATTATTAGTTGACATCATTAATGCTCGAGCTTCTAATTGTGATTCTAGAGTTAACGGGACATGCACCGCCATTTGATCTCCATCAAAATCAGCATTATAAGCTGCACAAACCAATGGGTGCAGTTGGATAGCTTTACCTTCTATTAAAACTGGTTCAAATGCTTGTATTCCTAATCTATGTAGTGTAGGCGCACGGTTTAGAAGAACTGGATGTTCACGAATGACTTCATCTAAAATATCCCAGACTATAGATTCTTCTCGTTCTACCATTTTTTTAGCGGCTTTGATAGTAGTAGCTAAACCTCGTACTTCTAATTTTCCATATATAAAAGGCTTAAAAAGCTCTAAAGCCATTTTTTTAGGTAATCCGCATTGATGTAAATGAAGATATGGGCCTACAGTAATAACTGAACGACCAGAGTAATCCACTCTTTTTCCTAAAAGATTTTGACGAAATCGTCCTTGTTTCCCTTTAATCATATCAGCTAATGATTTAAGCGGTCTTTTATTTGATCCGGTAATTGCTCGTCCTCTTCGTCCGTTATCTAATAAAGCATCAACTGCTTCTTGTAGCATTCTTTTTTCATTTCTGACAATAATATCTGGAGCTGCTAAATCTAATAAACGTTTAAGACGATTGTTTCTATTAATCACTCTGCGATATAAATCATTTAAATCTGATGTAGCAAATCGCCCTCCATCTAATGGAACTAAAGGTCTCAGATCAGGTGGCAGAATCGGTAACACATTAAGAATCATCCATTCAGGTTTGTTATGAGATTGAATGAAAGCTTCTAATAGTTTAATTCTTTTTGTGAGCTTTTTTCTTTTTGTTTCAGAATTGGTTTCGTTTAATTCAATTCTTAACGTATCACATTCTTGAACGAGATTGATATCTTTTAATAAAAATTGAATTGCTTCTGCCCCCATATTAGCATGAAATTCATCTCCAAATTCTTCTAATGCATCTAAGTATTGTTCTTCTGTTAAGATTTGACGTTTTTCAAGGCTGGTCATTCCCGATTCTAGAACAACATAAGATTCAAAATATAGTACTCTTTCAATATCTCTTAAAGGCATATCTAATAGTAAGCCAATTCGTGATGGTAAGGATTTTAAAAACCAAATGTGTGCTGTTGGTGAAGATAGTTCTATATGCCCCATTCGCTCTCTTCTAACTTTACTTTGTGTTACTTCAACACCACATTTTTCACAAATAACACCTCGGTGTTTGAGTCTTTTATACTTACCACACAAACATTCATAATCTTTTACAGGACCAAAAATACGAGCACAAAATAATCCATCTCGTTCTGGTTTAAATGTTCGATAATTGATAGTTTCAGGTTTTTTTACCTCACCAAATGACCAAGATCTTATCATATCAGGTGAGGCTAACGAAATTTTAATTGCATCAAAATCTTCATTTTTAGTTTGGGATTTTAAAAATTTTAATAAATCTTTCACGCATTAGCTCCCGTCGGAGTAAACCTTTTTAAGGTAATGAATCTAAAAGATGTTTTTGAAATAAATTATTCACTTTCTAATTCAATGTTAATGCCTAATGATCGAATCTCTTTTAATAAAACATTAAAAGATTCTGGCATTCCAGGTTCCATTTGATGGTTTCCATCTACAATATTTTTGTACATTTTAGTTCTTCCATTGACATCGTCAGATTTTACAGTTAACATTTCTTGTAATGTATAAGACGCTCCATACGCTTCTAGTGCCCAAACTTCCATTTCACCAAAACGTTGTCCACCAAATTGAGCTTTTCCCCCTAATGGTTGTTGAGTTACTAAACTATAAGAACCAGTAGAACGAGCATGCATTTTATCATCTACTAAATGATTTAATTTTAACATGTACATATAACCTACTGTCACTGGTCTTTCAAATTTTTCTCCTGTTCTTCCATCAAACAGCGTAATTTGACCTGAAGTAGGTAAATCGGCGAATTTTAATAATTGTTTGATTTCATGTTCTTGAGCTCCATCAAAAACAGGAGTGGCTATAGGCATGCCATTTTTTAAATTATGGGCTAAACATAAGATTTCTTCATTAGAAAAGGTTTCTAAATTGATTTGTTGTCGTAAATTATTTCCTAGATTAAATGCTTTTTGAATAAATGTTCTTAAATGAGATATTTTTTTTTGCTCTTTAAGCATAGTGTTAATTTTATCACCGATACCCTTTGCTGCCATACCTAAATGTGTTTCCAATATTTGTCCAATATTCATACGTGAAGGAACCCCTAATGGGTTTAAAACAATATCTACCGGTATACCGTTTTCATCATAAGGCATATCTTCAATAGGGTTAATTTTTGAAATTACTCCTTTGTTTCCGTGTCTTCCAGCCATCTTATCACCGGGTTGAATCTGACGTTTCACTGCTAAATATACTTTTACAATTTTTAATACTCCTGGAGCAAGGTCATCTCCTTGTGTAATTTTTTTTCTTTGTATTTCAATTTTTTTATTAAATGTTTCTTTTAATTGATTATGTTGTTTAAAAAGTTTTTCTATTTCTTTTTTGTTTTCTGTTTTTTTTATTTCAATGGACGACCATTTTTCATAGGGTAATTGATTTAAATTTTCTTCTTTTATATCAAAAGAAATAAGAGTGTTTTTTATATGTGCAAACAAACTAGATTCAAATATCTTAAATTCTTCAGTAAGATCTTTTTTCACTTTTTTGAGCTGCATATCTTCAATTTCTACAGCTCTTTTATCTTTTTTTACGCCATCGCGAGTAAATATTTGCACATCTATAACGGTTCCAGATACACCATTGGGAACACGTAATGAAGAATCTTTTACATCCGATGCTTTTTCACCAAAAATAGCACGTAATAACTTTTCTTCTGGTGTCAGCTGTGTTTCTCCTTTTGGTGTCACTTTTCCTACTAATATATCACCTCCAGCGACTTCTGCTCCAATATATACAATACCTGATTCGTCTAATTTAGATAAAGCAGCTTCTCCTACATTAGGTATATCTGCACTAATTTCTTCTGGTCCTAGTTTTGTATCTCTTGATATGCAAGATAGTTCTTGAATGTGAATAGTAGTAAAACGATCTTCTTGGACAACTCTTTCCGAAACTAAAATAGAATCTTCAAAGTTATATCCATTCCAAGGCATAAATGCTACTCGCATATTCTGTCCTAATGCAAGTTCTCCTAAATCAGTAGACGGGCCATCTGCGAGTACATCACCTTTTTTAATTATTTCACCTAACTTGACACAAGGTTTTTGATTGATACACGTATTTTGATTAGATCTAGTATATTTAGTTAAGTTATAAATATCTATTCCCGCTTCTTCTAAGTCTTTTTCTTGTTCTTGAATTTTTACTACGATTCTAGAAGCGTCAACATATTGTACAAAACCACTTCTTTTAGATACTACTGTCACGCCTGAATCTACTGCTACTGCTCTTTCCATTCCTGTTCCTACTAACGGTTTATCAGTTTTTAAAGTAGGAACAGCTTGACGTTGCATATTCGCACCCATCAAAGCGCGATTCGCATCATCGTGTTCGAGGAACGGAATTAAAGATGCACCAACTGATACAATTTGCTGTGTAGAAACATCCATATAGTTAACTTGATTGCGATTAAATAGACTAGACTCTCCTTTATGTCTACAGGTTACTAAATCATCAGTAAAGTACCCTTTTTTATCAATATTCGTATTAGCTTGTGCAATAATGTAATTCCCTTCTTCAATAGCAGATAAATAATGTATTTCTTGAGTTACTAAACCGTTTTGAACTTTCCTATAAGGTGTTTCTAGAAAACCATATACATTTGTTCTTGCATATACAGACAAAGAATTAATCAGTCCAATATTCGGGCCTTCTGGTGTTTCTATAGGACAGACTCGTCCATAATGAGTAGGATGAACGTCTCTAACTTCAAAACCTGCTCTTTCTCTAGTCAAACCTCCTAGTCCTAAAGCTGAAATTCTTCTTTTATGTGTAATTTCTGATAATGGATTATTTTGATCCATAAACTGAGATAATTGACTAGAACCAAAAAATTCTTTTACGGCTGCTGAGATGGGTTTAGCATTAATCATATCTTGTGGCATTAACGTATCTAAATCACCTATAGATAATCGTTCTTTAACCGTACGTTCTACTCGTACTAAACCAATTCTAAATTGATTTTCTGCCATTTCTCCTACAGATCTAATACGTCTATTTCCTAAATGATCGATATCATCCACTTCTCCCTTACCATTTCTAATATCAATGATTTTTTTTATAACATCAATTATATCTTCTTTATTTAACGTACCTAAACCTTTAATATCTTTACGTAGCAAAGATCGATTAAATTTCATTCTACCAACAGAAGAAAGATCATATCTATCTTCAGAAAAAAATAAGTTTTCAAACAAATTTTCTGTAGCTTCTTTAGTAGGTGGTTCTCCAGGTCTCATTACTCGATAAATTTCTATTAATGCACTCATGCGATCATGAGCAGAATCTATTCTAAGTGTTTCTGATATATAAGGACCATGATCTAAATCATTAGTAAAAAGTGTTTCAATCGTTG
This sequence comes from Buchnera aphidicola (Hyadaphis tataricae), assembly GCF_005081445.1. Classification (NCBI taxonomy): domain Bacteria; kingdom Pseudomonadati; phylum Pseudomonadota; class Gammaproteobacteria; order Enterobacterales; family Erwiniaceae; genus Buchnera; species Buchnera aphidicola. The sequence continues at coordinate 43,709 of NZ_CP034873.1, forward strand.
TAAAACCTGATTGTTTTAACTTTGCTAAAATTTCTAATGATAATTCTGTATTAGCAGAAATAATCATTTCACCTGTTATATCAAAATAATTTTTAGATACGATTCGACCTAAAATGTATTCATTCGGTACTACAATAGAATTTATTTGATCATTTTTTAGTTCCTGAATGTGTTTAGCAGTGATGCGACGACCTTTTTCTACATATATTTTTCCATTTTTTTCAATATTAAATGATGCAGTTTCACCACGCAGTCTTTCTGGAACTAGTTTTAGTTCAATGGTATTTTCTTGTAATTTAAAAATATTTTTTTCAAAAAATAAATTTAATATTTCTTCTATATTATAATCTAAAGCTCGTAAAATAACTGTTACTGGTAATTTTCTACGTCTATCAATTCTTACAAACAAATTATCTTTTGGATCAAATTCAAAATCTAACCACGAACCTCTATATGGAATAATACGTGCATTATATAAAACTTTTCCTGAGGAATGTGTTTTGCCTTTATCGCTATCAAAAAAAACGCCAGGACTGCGATGTAATTGAGACACTACGACTCGTTCTGTGCCATTTACTATAAATGTCCCATTATTTGTCATTAGTGGAATTTCACCCATGTACACTTCTTGTTCTTTAATATCTTTGACGGTTGCCTCTAATATATCACGTTCATAAATTACAAGACGCAGTTTTACTCTGAGTGCAGCCGAATAAGTAGCACCCCTAATTTGACATTCTTTGACATCAAAAATAGCTTTGCCTAAACGATAACTAACATATTGCAGTTCAGAATTGCCATTATAGCTTCGTATTGGAAAAACCGAACGAAATGCTGCTTCTAATCCTTGTTGCCCTTTTAAATCCGGTTGAATAAATTTTTTGAAAGAATCTAATTGAATAGAAAGAAGATAAGGTATATCCAGAACCTGAGGACGTTTACCAAAATCTTTACGAATTCGTTTTTTTTCGGTGTAAGAGTAATCCATAGAATTCCTAAGTTCGTTCATAGATAAAATCAAAAGAACACAGTCTTTTATCTGAAAGAGGAAACGGTTGTTAATTATGTAGAGAATGTAAAAATGTTTATTTAGAATGAATGAAAAAAATTTTAATCAAAAAGGCCGGTGAATAAAAAAATCACCAGCCGTTCTTGAAAATTAATTAAATTATCAATTGTTATTTTTTATTTAATTTCGATTTCGGCACCAACATCTTCTAATGTTTTTTTAAGTGATTCCGCATCTTCCTTACTGATGTTTTCTTTTAAAACGATTGGGGCAGATTCTACTAAATCTTTTGCTTCTTTTAGTCCTAATCCAGTTGCACTTCGTACAGTTTTAATAACTGATACTTTATTAGGCCCAATAGCTTTCAAAAAAATGTCAAATTCCGTTTTTTCTTCTACAGCATGTTCATGCGTGTTATTAGAGTGTTTTGAGATGTCAGCTGACACTCCAAATTTTTCTTCCATAGCTGATATAAGCTCTACAACATTCATTACTGACATTTCTGATACAGCTTCTAATATTTGTTCTTTAGTAATAGACATGACAATAATTCCTAATAAGAATTAGAATTATTTTTAGATGTTTGTTCATACATCAAAAATAATAACCTTTAAGAGGTTTCTTTTTGCTTTTTTATAGCTGATAATATACTAATGAGTTTACCAGCAGATGCCATTTTTAATACAAATAAAACTTTTATAATTGCTTCGTTATACGTTGGCATATCTGCTAGTTGATTAATTTCTAAGATTGAGAGTAATTTTCCTTCAAAAGCTGCTCCAGTAATTTTAAAACGCGGGTTTATTTTTGAAAAATCTTTAAATAATCGAGCACCACTTCCGGGATGTTGGGTTGAATAAGCTATGAAAGTAGAACCTTTTATTTTTTTTTTTAAACACGCAAAACTTGTGTTTTGTATTCCTAAAGATAGTAAAGTATTTTGAACAATACTCATTTTAACTCCTATCTTTCTTCCGGATCTTCTCAATTCATTTATGTCATTGACTGCGATACCTTGGGTATCCGCAGTAATAGCTGATAGCGCGGTATTAGATATTTTGTTAATGTTCGAAACAATTATTTTTTTTTTATCAAGATTTAAAGGCATTGTTATTCCATTCTCCTTAGTGTAATTTAGAGAAAAATAATTTATAATAAATTTTATGATAAAAAACAAAAATATCGTGATTATTTTTTATAATTTATATGTAGTGTTATAACCATAAAAATAATTTTTGTAACAATTATGTTATGCTACTACCAGTATCTGATTATAAGCAGGGTTTTTAATAAAAATTTTTTATATTTTTGATTGAAAGGGGTTATTATTATAGATAACTTTTTTTCTAGCGTAAAGATAAAATGCTTTTTTCAAAAACTTAAACTTGATGGATCAATTGTTAATCCTATTCCCATAGTAGTCGATAAAACAATTTTCTTGATATATGTTCCTTTAGATTGAGGTGGTTTTGATTTTTTTATTGATTCCAAAAATACATCAAAATTCTTTTTTATGAGATCCTTTTCAAAATCAACGCGACCAATAGTAGCATGTACTATTCCATTTTTATCGTTTCTGTATCTTATTTGTCCATTTTTTGCGTTTTTAACGGCTTCAGAAATATTTTCTGTAACTGTTCCAAATTTTGGATTTGGCATTAAATTACGCGGTCCTAATATTTGTCCTAACTGTGTAACAATTTTCATTGCATCTGGTGAAGCAATAGCTACATTAAAATTTATTCCTTCTTTTTTTATTTTTTCAACTAAATCTTCCATTCCTACTAGTTCTGCACCAGATTTTTTAGCTTTTTCAACATTATCACCTTGAGTAAATACTGCTACTTTTATAGCACGTCCGATACCATGTGGTAATATTGTTGAACCACGTATATTTTGATCAGATTTTTTAGCGTTTATTCCTAAATTAATAGCAATATCAATGCTTTCTTTAAATTTTACTTTTGATGATTTCTTTAATAAAGAAATAATTTCTTCAAGAGGATATAACTTTTCTGAATCAATATTATTTTTGATATTTTTCATGCGTTTGCTAATTTTTCTCATTTTATTCCTCAATAATTAATCCCATAGATTTAGCTGTTCCTTCAATAGAACGCATCATGCTTTGGATATTAGATCCAGTCATATCACTTTTCTTAATTTTTGCAATTTCTTCAATTTGAGAACGATTAATTTTTCCTATTGAACTTAATTTTGCTTTATTCGATCCTGATTTAATTCCAGAGAATTTTTTTAATAAAATTGATGCCGGCGGTGTTTTTGTTATAAATGAAAAGGAACGATCTGAATATACTGTAATAACGACGGGTATAGGAAGTCCTTTTTCCATATTTTCTGTTTTTTTGTTAAATGTTTTACAAAAATCCATAATATTTAGACCTTTCTGACCTAATGCCGGTCCTATAGGTGGACTAGGACTAGCCATTCCTGCTGAGACCTGCAGTTTAATATAAGATTGTATTTTTTTAGCCATTTTTTTCTCGAGTATATTTAAGATATTTTTTTTAAATCTGTTTAGTTTTTTTCAACTTGTCTAAAATCTAATTCTACAGGGGTAGACCTTCCAAAAATTGATACAGAAACTTTTAGTCTGCTTTTTTCATAATCAACTTCTTCTACGACTCCATTAAAATCTGCAAAAGGCCCATCATTCACTCGAATCATTTCTCCTGGTTCAAATAAAGTTTTCGGTCTAGGTTTATCCCCAATTTGTTTTAATCTATTCACTATAATTTCTACTTCTTTATCACTAATTGGTGAGGGTTTATCAGATTTGCCTCCAATAAAACCTAGTACTCTGGGAATTTTTCTTATTAAATGCCATGTAGAATCTGTCATGATCATTTGAATCAGGACATATCCAGGAAAAAATTTATATTCGCTTTTCCTACGTTGTCCTGAGCGAATTTCAACTACTTCTTGTGAAGGAACCATCACTTCTCCGAAGAAATCATCCATTTTATTTAATTTAACATATTCTTTTATTGATTGTGCTACACGACTTTCAAATCCGGAAAAAGCTTGCAATACGTACCATTTTTTTTTTTTTCTTTCAGACATTTTTAGAACCTTAAACCAATAATCATTGTTATTAAACGCAATATAATGTTATCTAATGCCCATAAAATAAGAGACATAATAATTGTTATCACTATCACGATGAGAGTAGTGTATAAAGTGTCTTTATATTTAGGAAATGCTATTTTTTCTATTTCTTGTTGTAGTGATTTTATATGTGAAAAAATATATTTTCCTTGTTTTGTGCAGAGAAAAATCTTAATTGCACATATGCTGAAAAAAATAAAAATACATAAACGAATAAAAAATTTTGTTGTATAAAAGTAATAATTAATTAAAAATGACATGAATAACAGTATTAGTATGGACAACCATTTTATTTTTTCTAAAATGGCACACATCTTTCGATGAGTTTTTTTTATCATTATTTCTCCTAACGTTATAAAAATATAAAAATATATGATACATATTCATTTTTTATTTTTTTAAAACATTACATTTTTTAAAAATTGTTAATTTTTTTAAGCATTTTTAGCTGTTTTATGAAGAAATTTAGAATAATTTAATTTAAAAATTAAAAAAAGGGTGAGATTTATGATAGATTGTTAAGAGTTTTTAAAAAATATGCTGATACCCAGAATTGAACTGGGGACCTCACCCTTACCAAGGGTGTGCTCTACCTAACTGAGCCATATCAGCAATCTATTAAAATTTTTTAGCGGACAACGGGAATTGAACCCGTATCTTCAGCTTGGAAGGCTGAGGTAATAGCCTTTATACGATGTCCGCATTTTTGGTGGGAGAAGGATTCGAACCTTCGAAGTCTATGACGGCAGATTTACAGTCTGCTCCCTTTGGCCGCTCGGGAACCCCACCTAAACAGCATTTTCTTGCCGGCTACCGGAATTGAACTGGTGACCTACTGATTACAAGTCAGTTGCTCTGCCTGCTGAGCTAAGCCGGCATTTTTTTAAAGAATTTTGATTATAATATTATAATATTTTTCATTATTATTGCAAGTATTTTATAAAAATAATTCTGAATAATATGAAAGTATTTTTTTTAATTACGATTTAAAAATTTTTGATGGATGAACTTTCCCTTTAATGCCAATAAAATCTACTTCAGGTTCTAAAAATATATTAAATTTTCTCATAATTCCGTTATGTATAATTATAGCCAGATTTATTATTTCATTAGCTGTTGCATTTTTTTTATTGATTAGTATTAATTTTTTCTTTTTATGGATGGCAGCATCGCCAATATTTATATTTTTAAATCGATATTTTTGAATTAACCAACCACCAGAAATTTTTATGAGTCCGTTTTCTTGTGGGTAGCATGGAAGATTATATAAAGATAACATCTTATTTGCTTGTTGTTTTGTAATAATAGGATTTTTAAAAAAGCTCCCTGCGTTACCAATTTTTTTAGGATTTGGTAAATTCTTTGTTCGAATTTTACATATTTCAGAAAAAATTTTATAGGGTGTGAGATTTTTTATTTGAGTATTATAATTGACATTTAATAATGGAAAAATAATAGGCGTCCATTTTTTTGTTAATTTTATTCCTACTGCAATAATAAAGCAATCGATATTATATTTATGTTTAAAAATACTACTGCGATAAGAAAATTCACAACTATTGACATCAATTCGATGAATTTTGTAGCTTTTTAAACATAACATGTCAACATATAAACAGATATCTTTAAATTCTAAACCGTATGCACCGATATTTTGAATTGCAGCAGATCCTATACAACCAGGGATTAAAGCTAAATTTTCTAATCCAAAGATATTGCATTTCAAAGTATATTTTACTACATCATGCCATTTCTCTCCTGATAAAATATGTAATAGCCAAAATTTATTTTTGTCTGTTATTTTCATTCCTTTGATTCTATTAATAATAACAACTCCTGCATAATTTTCTAAAAAAAGTATGTTGCTACCTTCTCCTAAAATTATATAAGGAGTATGAGTACATTTGCAATGTTGTACCGTTACAATTAGAGATTGAATAGTTTTTACAAAAATAATTTTTTTTGCTGTTACATCGATTGCAAATGTGTTTAAATTCTTTAAAGATGGACTATACAAATGAGATTTTTGATACATATTGGATTTAATAATATTATCTAATTGTTTCATGGAATATAATAATTTTTTCTTATCAACAGAAAGAAAATAAATTAGTTTTTTATAATTAAGATGTTCATTATATTAATGGAGCTTAAAAATGTATACCGTTTCACAGTATCATCAAGACATGATATATCAAAGAAGAGATAATATTCGTCATTGCATCAAGTGTTCTTTTGAATTGTTTCCTCCAAAAAATTCTATTGCAGAGGAACATTTTTGGCATGTTGTTGAAAAACTCAGCAAATTAAAACCAACATTTTTTTCTGTTACACATGGAGCAAACAATGGAGAACGTCAAAAAACGTATGATTTTGTAAAAAAAATATACAAAAAGACAGGAATTAATACGGCTGCGCACTTAACTTGTGTCAATACTTCTACAAAAGAATTAAAAAAAACAGCAGAAGAGTATTGGAATAATGGTATCAAAAGTATCATTGCCTTAAGGGGTGATACATCAGAAAAAAATTATAAACATCATATGTATGCTGTAGATTTAGTTAATTTGTTAAAAAAAATAGAAAACTTTGATATTGCGGTAGCCGCTTATCCTGAATTGCATCCTGAGTCAAAAAATGTTCAATGTGACATCATGAATTTAAAAAAAAAAATTGATGCCGGTGCAAATCGAGCTATCACGCAGTTTTTCTTTAATGTAGAACATTATTTATATTTTAGAGATAATTGTGTTAAAAATAAAATTCATGTTGAAATCATACCTGGTATTTTGCCGGTGTACAGTTTTAACCAATTGCAACGTTTTTCAAAAATGACGAATGTCACAATTCCTAATTGGATGTTTGAGATATTTTATGGATTAAATAGTGATCTAGTAACTCAACAATTTATTGGTTGTAGTATAGTTTTGGATATGGTAAAAGTTCTATCTCGTGAAGGAGTAAAGAATTTTCATTTTTATACATTGAACAAATCTGAAATAGTGTACGTTGTATGTCATATGTTAGGTTTATAATAAATAAAGATATTTTAATTGCATGATTTTTTTACAGCTATAAATGTTAAAAATAAAAATATAGTTAAAAATTTATATTAAATCAAAATACTATTAAGTATTTTTTCAATAATAATCTTTAATTATACTATACAACATTTTTAGATATTTTGATAATTTATTCTTGATATTAAGTGATCATTTAAAAAAAGACACAAGACATCTTTTCATATTCAGAATCAAGTTTAAAATTTTAATTCAAGGTTATTTTTTTGATATTAAAAACACTTACTGTTGTTTTATTTTTTTTTAAAAATACATTATTTAACATTTTTTAAATAGATAAAATTTTTTATAAAGTAATCAAATGTACTTTACATAACGTTATAATGTATATTTTAGAATAACAAAGAACATATTAAAAGACTATCATGCCACTAATATTCATTTTATAAGTATGAGACAGATGAATGTATGAAAACATATCATTTAAAGGGTCACATGAATGTATTTGAAAATTAGAACGGCCTTAAAAATATTACGAATAACGATAATATTGAATGTATCTCTTTTCATTTTGTTAAAATTAAAAAATTTTTATGTCAATTTTTATTTTTCTATTTTTGATTAAATATTACATTAATATGAACGTATTATTAATGTTTTTTAAAAAAATAAAGAATTTTTTAAATGAAACTATTATTATTAGTGTGAGTATATTTTGTGACTTTTTCTGTCTTTTTTGAAAAAGATTATTTATATTACTATTTCAATAAGTATTAATATATATTCTATTTTATTGTGGTTTCTAGCATGAAATATTATTGATATTATTATTTTTTTATTAATTTGTTCTTTTAAAAAATGAGTAACAATCAAAATTAATATTATTTAATTGTAATGTAATAAGTTTTGATTAAATTATATTAATAACATTTTGTTCAAAAATTTTTCATTATATTGAAATAATTTTTTAACAACACAGTAATAGAGAAAAAATATTTTTTATTGTATAACATTTAATAATAGGTTTAAATATTATGAAAAAAAATAAAAAAGTAGTTTTAGCATATTCTGGAGGTTTGGATACTTCAGCAATCATCCCCTGGCTAAAAGAGAATTATAATGTTGAAGTTATTGCGTTTGTAGCCAATATAGGACAATCTCAAAAAGATTTAGACGGTATTGAAAAAAAATCTTTAGAATCAGGGGCATCTAGTTGTCATGTATTTGATTTAAAAGACGAATTTATTAGAGACTACGTTTATCCAGTGTTAAAAACTGGCGCTGTATATGAAGGAAATTATTTATTAGGAACTGCATTAGCAAGGCCTATTATCGCACAAAAGCAAGTAGAGTTAGCATTAAATATAGGAGCAGATGCAGTATGTCATGGTGCTACTGGAAAAGGCAACGATCAAGTGCGATTTGAAATGGCTTATGCAGCATTAGCTCCCAACTTACATGTTATAGCGCCATGGCGTGAATGGAACTTGCACTCAAGAGAATCTTTATTACAATATTTAAAAGAAAGAAATATTTCTATTACCGCAACATTAGAAAAAATTTATAGCAAAGATGAAAATGCTTGGCATATTTCTACAGAAGGAGGGCTACTCGAAGATCCATGGAATCTATCTAATGAAGGTTGTTGGAATTGGACAGTAGATCCTGAAAATGCTCCCGAAAAATCTGAATATATTTCATTGGTTATAAAAAAAGGTTGTGTTGTATCCGTTAATCATGAAACATTAAGTCCATTAAAATGTGTTGAAAAATTAAATGAATTGGGTTCAAAACATGGTATTGGACGAGTGGATATCGTTGAAAATCGATTAATTGGAATTAAATCTAGAGGTTGTTATGAAACACCTGGAGGCACCATTATTACAACAGCTATTAAAGCTATTGAGCAGCTAGTTTTAGATAGAGAAAGTTTACATTGGAGAGAGAAGATTGGATTAGAAATGGCCTCAGTTATATATGATGGTCGCTGGTTTTCTCCAATACGAAAATCCTTGCAGGCTGCAGCTAATGAATTGTCTGCTGCAATTAATGGAGAAGTAAAATTAAAATTATATAAAGGTAATGTTACTGCTGTTCAGAAAAAATCTCCGAATTCATTGTATTCTTTAGAATATGCTACATTTGGAAAAGATGAAGTATACAATCAATCTGATGCTCAAGGTTTTATTCGTCTTTTTACTCTTTCTTCAAGAATACGTTCAATAACACAAATTAAGTGATTTAAATATAGATTTTATTTGATCTTTTTATTTATAGAGAATATATATGACGCTTTGGGGTGGAAGATTCATTCATGAATCAGATGCATTTTTTAAAAAATTCAACAAATCTTTAACTTTTGATTATATTTTAGTCAAAGAAGATATAAAAGCTTCAATTTCTTGGTCTCAAGCATTAATGAAAAGTAATATACTTACCTCAGATGAACAAAATATAATAGAATCTGCACTTCTTGTTTTGCTAAGAGAGATTCAAGACGATACTAAAATTATTCTTAACACTAGTTATGAAGACGTTCACAGTTGGGTAGAGGCTAGTTTAATCAAAAAAATTGGAAAGCTTGGAAAAAAATTGCACACTGGTCGAAGTAGAAACGATCAAATTACAACGGATCTGAAATTATGGTGCAAAAATAAAATATATTTATTATTAGAAAATATTATTGAATTACAAAAAAACTTTATTGTTATCGCTGAAGCTAATGAACACGTTATCATGCCGGGTTATACTCATTTACAACGTGCTCAACCTATTACTTTTGCTTATTGGTGTCTAGCTTATGTAGAAATGCTTAAAAGAGATTTTAGTCGTTTAAAGGATGTTTTAAAAAGGTTGAATATAAGTCCTTTAGGTTCAGGTGCTTTATCAGGGACAGCGTGGAATATTGATCGTAAAAAACTAGCATTATCAATGGGTTTTGCATCTGCTACTAACAATGCATTAGATAGTGTATCTGATCGAGATTATATTGTTGAGATTTTATCTGTATCTTCAATTGGTATGATGCATTTATCAAGATTTTCTGAAGATTTGATCTTTTTTAATTCTGGTGAAGCGAATTTTATTGAACTATCTGATTCGATTACATCGGGTTCTTCTTTAATGCCTCAAAAGAAAAATCCAGATGGATTAGAACTGATTCGTGCGAAATGTGGACGGGTATATGGATCTTTGTTTTCTATTTTAACAGTTTTAAAATCGCTTCCTTTATCTTATAATAAAGATATGCAAGAAGATAAAGAATGTTTGTTTGATGCTATAGAAACATGGAATAATTGTTTGTTTATGGCAATATTGGTTTTAAAAAATATAAAAATAAAACATATTTCATGTCGACAAGCTGCGGAAAAAGGGTATTCTAACGCAACAGAGGTTGCAGATTATTTAGTCAAAAAAGGTGTTGCTTTTCGTGAAGCTCATGATATAACTGGTCGATTAGTATTGCATGCAATTTCTCGTAAACAGTCTTTAAGTTCATTACAACTATCTACTTTCCAAATTTATAGTAACTTAATTGAAGATGATATATATCAGCATATTACTTTGGAAGCATGTCTAAATAAAAGATGTTCTCAAGGCGGTGTAGCACCAAAACAAACCAGTCAAGCAATTATGAAAGAAAAAAAACGATTAAACATTATTTAAATTTTTTACTTATTTTTTTCATGAATATGATCATTTTCATTTTTTAGTATTATTCGTTAACTTGCATTTAAAAAAATCATTTAAATGCTAAGTTAATAATCTTGCTTCAACAGAGTTTTGTTCTAAAAAATAAGGATATATTATTTATGCAAGACATTGTATTTTTTTTACAAGAACATTCTGTTCTGTTTGTTTTATGGATTATTTTTCTTTTTTTCTCGTTGTATTTTATCATGAAGACTTATTTTTCATACAATAACATGATTGATAATATGCAAGCAATAAAACTAATAAATTATAGTCGAGCTACCGTTATTGATACACGTGATCAAGAAATATTTAAGACAGGACACATTGTTAATTCTGTTCATTTTCCTCTAAAAACAATGTTTTTAGAATATCTACAAGATATACAAGTATATAAAATGAATCCTATTATTTTAATTTTGAATGACATGAATGACCGTCATGTTTGTATGAATATTTTGTCAAAACAAGGTTTTAAAGATGTTTATATTTTAAAAGATGGAATTTATGGTTGGGATATTAATCATTTGCCACTGACTAATAAAGATAAATAAATTATAATAATATAGCCTATGCACTTATTACTATGTTCGATAAAAACGTTTTAATATTGATGTAATAATTATTTTTTTTTGGATATATATTATGTTGGAAGAAAAAAAATCACAAAAAATTTTTAAAATTCAACGTCTTTACATAAAAGATGTATCTTTTGAGGTTCCTCATTCACCTAATGTATTTGATAAAATATTAGAACCTACTATTGAATTGGATTTGAACACTGTTTCTAAAAAAATCAAGAGTGATGTCTTTGAAGTTATTTTAAAAATTAAAATAATAGTAAAAACTGAAAAATTAGTGCTTTTTGCATGTGACGTAGATCAAGCTGGCATATTTTTTATTTGTAATTTTAAAGAAAAAAAATTGAAATATTGCCTGCATGCTTACTGTCCAAATATTTTATTTCCATATGCTCGATCCTGTATATCAACTTTAGTTGCATATGCGAGTTTTCCACAAATTAATCTTGATCCTGTAGATTTTGATTTTCTTTACTTTGATCATCTAAAACGTCAACAACAAAAAATATAGATATAATTTATGTTCTATTTTCACTCAATATAAAAATAATTGTGTTTAAAAAAATAGCATATATTTTTATTAGGAGAAATAATCTTGTGTATTGTAGAAATATCAGAAATTTGGAACCAAATAAGAGTTGAAGTTTCTTATTTATCTAAACAAGAACCGATTTTATCAAATTTTTATAAAAATAACATATTACAACATAAAAACATCACTCATGCTTTAAGTTATATATTATCTAATAAATTATCTAGTTCTACTGTTTTTGAAAATAATATTCAAGAAATATTTAATGATATTTACTTGAATAATATTTCGATTTTAAAAATGATTCTTACAGATTTAAAAGCTATACTAGAGCGAGATCCATCGGTAAACAATTATTTAGTTCCATTTTTATATTTAAAAGGATTTCATGCATTGCAATCTTATAGATTAAGTCATTACCTATGGAATCTTAAAAAAACTTCATTATCTTTATATTTGCAAAGTAGAATGTCTTCTGTTTTTTCGGTAGATATTCATCCTGCTGCATTGATTGGTTCTGGTGTTATGCTAGATCACGCTACTGGCATTGTCATTGGAGAGACTGCAATTGTAGAAGATGATGTTTCTATTTTTCATTCAGTTACTTTAGGTGCTACTGGTAAAAATTTTTGTAAAAATAGACATCCTATTATTCGAAAAGGAGTTATAATAGGAGCTGGAGCAAAAATTTTAGGTAATATTGAAGTGGGCATGCAATCAAAAATCGGTGCTGGTTCAATAGTATTGAATAATATTCCTTCATACGTTACAGTTGCAGGAGTTCCGGCGAAAATTGTAAGTAAATTAGATAGCAAAAAAATATCTTCTAAGACATATGAAGATCATGCATTATCTATCACAAATAGTTTGGGATATGGAGCAGGTATTTGATGGTTTTGTTCATATAAAATAAAACTTCTGTTGTGATTTAAAAACTGTAATCAGTATTTTTACACAGAAGCTTTATTTTATAATATTGATTTAATCATCCAAAAAACTACGTAATATTTCTGATCTACTTGGATGACGTAGCTTTCTTAGTGCTTTTGCTTCGATTTGCCTTATTCTTTCTCTAGTTACATCAAATTGTTTTCCCACTTCTTCTAAAGTATGATCAGTATTCATATCAATTCCAAATCTCATACGTAATACTTTAGCTTCACGAGCTGTTAATCCAGATAAAACGTCATGCGTTGCAGATCGTAAACTTTCAGATGTTGCAGATTCTAAAGGTAATTCTAGAGAAGTATCTTCGATAAAGTCACCTAGATGAGAATCTTCATCGTCTCCTATAGGAGTTTCCATTGAAATTGGTTCTTTCGCAATTTTTAACACTTTTCTAATCTTATCTTCGGGTATAAGCATTTTTTCAGATAATTCTTCCGGGGTAGGTTCTCGACCTATTTCTTGTAACATTTGTCTAGAAATACGATTTAGCTTATTAATTGTTTCAATCATATGTACTGGAATTCTAATAGTACGTGCTTGATCTGCAATTGATCGAGTGATAGCTTGTCGAATCCACCAAGTAGCGTATGTTGAAAATTTATAGCCGCGACGATATTCAAATTTATCTACAGCTTTCATTAAACCAATGTTTCCTTCTTGAATTAAATCTAAAAATTGTAATCCTCTATTTGTGTATTTTTTTGCAATTGAAATGACTAGTCTTAAGTTAGCTTCTACCATTTCTTTTTTTGCTCTTCTTGCTTTAGCTTCTCCAATTGACATTCTTTTGTTAATATCTTTTACTTGAGCAATAGTTAGTCCAGTTTCTCTTTCTATTTGCACTAATTTTTTTATACTAAAAAAAATTTCTTCTTGAATTTTTTTTAAATGCTCAGACCATGGTTGTTGTGCTTTTTGTGCTTCTGTAAACCAGTCACAATTAATATTATATTCTGGAAAAATTTTCATAAATATTTTTTTTGGCATTTTGCATTTTTCAACACATAATTTCATAATTATACGTTCTTGAGTTCTAACTTTTTCCATCATATAACGCATGTTGTTTACTAAATGATCAAATTGTTTTGGAACTAATCGAAATTGTTTAAAAACTTCTGAAAGATTATATATTTCTAATAATGAATCTTTATGTGTTCTATTTTTCTTTTTTATTACATTATTTGTATTATTATATTGCTTTCTTAATTCAGAGAATTTTTCGTTTGCCAATTCTGGATCAATACTATTTTCATCTTCATCTTCTGTTTGATTTTCATTATGATCTTCTTCCTCACTATTTTGTATGTCTTCTAATAATTCTGAACCAATATGCATAGCCGTAGGAGAGAAGACTTCTTCTGCATTTGGATCTACAAAACCAGTAATAATATCTGATAATCTTATTTCTCCTGTTTTAATGCGATCATATTGTTCAAGAAGATATGTAATAGCTTCTGGATATTCTGACACTGAACACTGTACTTGATTTATGCCTTCTTCAATTCTTTTAGCTATATCAATTTCACCTTCTCGTGTTAATAATTCAACGGTACCCATTTCACGCATATACATTCTTACAGGGTCAGTAGTACGTCCTATTTCTGATTCCACACTAGATAAAACTTGTGTAGCTGCTTCTACTGCATCTTCATCTGTATCTGTATGTATTTCATTTAAAATTAAATCATCAGCATCCGGTGCCTCTTCAACAACTGGAATTCCCATATCATTAATCATCTGGATTATATCATCAATTTGTTCAGAATCTACAATATCTTCTGGTAGATGATCATTAACTTCGGCATAAGTTAAATAACCTTGTTCTTTACCATGTGTAACAAGACGCTTAAGTTGTGATTGTGGGTTTTGATCCATACAATGACATCCAAATTTTATTATTTTTTATGAAAACTGATAATGTGTTTATCAAGAATAAAAATTTTTAAATATATATCAATTAAAATACATATTTATATTAATGCATACACAATGCATGAACAAATTAAAAATTATTTTCTAAATAATTTTATTTTATTTTGTGATAGTTTTTTGTTAATGTTCCAAATTTCTTTTTTTTCATGCATGTTTAGTCCTTTTTTTCGTTCTTTAGAAATAAGATATTCTTGTCTTTCTTCAAGTGTTTTATTATATATATTTCTTAATAGATCTAAAAACATATTATGTATTTCTGTTTGGATAATCATATGATCCCATTTAGATAACATTTTTAAAATATGTATTATTTTGCTATTTCTGTAAAATTCTAATAATTGACCTGTATTAATATTAGGATGATTCAGACAAGTTTGTAAGATTTCTAAAAAAACCTGTAATCCTTTAATATTTGATTTTGATAATGTTTTAAGCGGTGGAGCAATTTTCGCTAATCCAGGGTTTTGTACAATTAATGCTATCAGAATTCGCATCGGAGTTGCTTTAATGCGAATTAATTTTTTTGTTGTTTTTTTTATTTCTTGCTCATATAAAAATTTTTCAAATTGATTATCATCTAAGATACCTATCATTCTAGCTAATCTTTGACGTAAATAAATTCGTATGGTGTCGCTAGAAATAGTATTTATTAAAGGTAAGGCAAGCGCGCTTAATTGAAATTTTTCATCCATTGATGATAAATTAACATTTTTTAAAATATATTTAAAAAAAAATCTTGACATGGTAACAGCATGATCGATTCTTTTTTGAAAATTATCTCTGCCTTCTTTTCTAATAATGGCGTCAGGGTCTTCATTATTGGGTAATAGTATAAATTTTAAATTTTTTTGATCTGATATGTGTGGTAATGCTTTTATTAATGTTCTCCAAGCGGCATTTTGACCAGCTTGATCACCATCATAACAGTAAATTATTGTGTTAGTGTATTGAAAAAGTAGTTTAATGTGTTCACTTGTAGTCGATGTTCCTAAGGAAGAAACAACATAATTAATATCGTATTGAGTTAATGTTATAACATCAATATAACCCTCTACAACTAATAGATATTTAGGTTTACTGCATATTTTTTTAACTTGATATAATCCATAAATTGTTTTGCCTTTACTGAAAATTGTTGTTTCTTGAGTATTAAGATACTTTGGTAAAGTATTATTGATAGAACGACCTCCAAAAGCTATAATTCTACCATGTTGGTCTTGTATGGGAAATATTATTCTTCCTTGAAAAATATCATATTTGTATCCTGTTTTGTTAATAGCTATGATTTTGTGATTTAATAAATCTTGTTCTAATGATTTGTTTATATTAAATTTATCTGAAAAATTATGCCAATATACGTCAGAATATCCGATTAAAAAAATTTCAATCATTTTTTTATTGATGCCTCTTTTAAATAAATATTCAGTAGCTAATTTATTTAAGTGTATATTTTTTTGATATAATCTGCAGAGTGTTTCCATAAGAGAATATAATTTTTGTTTTTTTAAATACAAAACATTGCTATCATTGTTTTCAAAGGGTATAGGTATACCATGAATTATAGACAACTCTTCAATACTTTCTACAAAGTTTAAGTGCTCATAATTAATTAAAAAATCAATAGCATTACCATGCGCATTACATCCAAAACAATAATAAAATTGTTTTTCATGATTAACGGTAAAAGATGGAGTTTTATCTTGATGAAAAGGGCAGCGAGTTTGATAATTTTTTCCGTATTTTTTTAAACTTAATCTTGTATTAATTAGTTCGACTATATCTGTTCGAGATAACAGTTCATTAATAAAATATTTAGGTATTTTCCCAGACATATAATTTGATATTTTAAAATGCATTCCGTTCTTTTTCAAGAAGAACGGCACGTTGATTATTTAATTTGAATGTATACACAATATTTAATACATACGAATATGTCGTGCATTTTCACGTGTGAGTTTTTTAGCAAGACGTTTGACGGCAGAAGCTTTTGCTCTTTTTCTTTCAGTAGTTGGTTTTTCATAAAATTCTCTTCTACGAATTTCAGCTAAAATTCCAGCTTTTTCACAAGATCTTTTAAAACGACGTAGTGCAACATCAAATGGTTCATTTTCACGTACTTTGATTATTGGCATTTTTTTCACCGTATTATTGTAATAATATTCAATATTTTTTAATGTTTTTGTTATGATTGATTTTATCAAGAATTATGGTGTTGTACAGTTTGTACTTTATACTTTTTCTTTTTTAATTTTTGATTTATTTTTTTAAAAATTAATATATTTGCTATTTATAGTAACACTAATTTAAAATTGATTGATATCTATTTTTTTAAATATTTTATTCTATAGGGTATGTAATAATTATGAAAGTATTAGGTATTGAAACCTCTTGTGATGATACAGGAATAGCCATTTATGATAGTAAAAAAGGTATTGTACTCAACAAGGTTGATAATCAAAAAAGCTTATATAATATACATGGCGGTATTATTCCTGAATTAGCATCTCGTCAACATGTGGAATCAATGGCGATGTTATTAAAAAAAATTTTAAAAAGCAATAATATGAATACTGTTTTTGATTTAATCGCTTATACCGCTGGACCTGGATTAGTAGGTTCTTTACTTGTAGGAGCGACATTTGCTTGTACTTTAGGCTTTGCTTTAAACGTTCCAGTTATTCCAGTCAATCATATGGAGGCTCATTTATTATCACCAATGTTAGAATTTAAAAAAATAGAATTTCCGTTTATTGCATTATTAGTATCAGGAAAACATACACAGATTATCGGTGTCTATAGCATCGGTCATTACGAATTACTTGGAAACTGTTTAGATGACGCAGCCGGTGAAGCTTTTGATAAAATAGCAAAATTGTTAGGATTAAAATATCCTGGGGGTTTTGAATTGTCTAAATTAGCTTCTATTGGAATAAAAGATGTTTTTTATTTTCCTCGACCGATGATACATCACTCTAATTTAAATTTTAGTTTTTCTGGTTTGAAAACTTATGTATCAAGAGTGATCAAAGAATCTAATGATAGTTTGCAAGATAAGGCTAATATTGCGAGAGCTTTCGAGGAAGCGGTAATCGATATATTATTAATTAAAACTAAAAAAGCATTAAAAGAAAAAAAATGGAAACGTTTAGTGATAGCTGGTGGTGTCAGTGCAAATGCTCTTTTACGCAAAAATGCAGCCAATATGATTAAAAAAGATTTTAATGGAGAATGTTTTTATACAGGATTAGAATTGTCGACTGATAATGCTGCAATGATAGCACATCTTGGTTTTTTACGTCGACGAGAAGCAAATAAAAACCAATTAAATATTTTAGTTAAACCAAAATGGCCGATTAGTGATTTATTACCCTGATCTACATAATTTTTTTGATTGATTTTTGATGTAGAAAATTAGGTCTTGAATGGTTAATATATTTATATTATATTTTTTAGAAAATTTAACAATATCAGATAAACGAGACATGGTACCATCTTTATTTGTTAATTCACATATTACTGCACACGGTTTAAATCCTGCTAAAGAGACAATCTCAACAGCTGCTTCTGTATGTCCTGATCTTGCTAAGATTCCGCCTGGATGGGCTCTTAATGGAAATATGTGTCCTGGTCGATTTAGATCAGTTGGTCTTAAAGTATCAGAAATTGCTGTTTGAATAGTAGTCAATCTATCTTTAGCTGATACACCGGTAGAAATACCATTTGCAGCTTCTATGGTGACAGTAAAAGCTGTTTGATATTTACTGGTATTATTTTTTACCATCATAGGCAAACGTAGTTGTTTTCTTTTAGATTCGGTAATACAAAGACAGACAATCCCGCTACCGTATCTAATAGTGAAAGCCATTTGTTCTACGGTCATATTTTCACATGAAAAGACAAGATCTCCTTCATTTTCACGTTTTTCATCATCTAATATAATTATTCCTTCACCATCTTTCAAAGCAGATATTGCCTTCTGAACTTTTTTTTTTGATAGGTTAAATTCAGATAGGATTGTTCGGTTCATTCTTCAAACCTTTATAAAATTAAAAGATAAAATTGTTATAGTCAATAGATTAGAAAAGTATTTTTTAATATTACGCGTCAAACGTTTTTATATCGAACATAATGCATTATGTTACATATAATAATCAAGAAAAATTTTCCTTGCAAATCAAGATGACTAATATAAAGATACATGAAAATATTTATACACAAAATATAGTTTCATCAATATTTTGATCAGAATAAATATGCATAAAAATATTTTGTTGTACACATAAATTTTTTAAAAATAAGATTATGTCATTTTTATTACGCATGTAAGGCTGCATTTAATTCGTGAATGTTAATGGTTGCAGTTCCGGTTTTTTGTATGACAACACCAGCTCCAACATTGGCGTAAAAACACGATTCTTCTAGGGAATAACCTTCAGATAAAGCGGCTGCAATAATAGCAATAACTGTATCTCCTGCGCCTGTTACATCGTGTGCATATTCTGATGTAGCAGGAAAATGTATTGGTTTTTTATTAGGTTGAAACAAAGTCATACCATTCTTAGATCGAGTCACTAACAATGCTGATAATTGCAATTCAGACAATAATTGCACTCCTTTTTTTAAAATTTCAGTTTCTTTATAACATTTTCCTACAATTTTTTCAAATTCATGCAGGTTTGGTGTTAACAAACTAGCACCAGAATATTTTTTGAAATCTACTCCTTTTGGATCAATTAGTATAGGAATTGACATTTTTTTAGCGATACAAATAATGTTTTTGATATCAATCAAAGTTCCCTTACAATAATCTGATAACACTAAAATTTTAATATATGATAACGAATGAACGATTCTTTTATATAGCAAATCGATTTTTTTAGAAATATATTTTTCTTGAAAATCTAACCTAATTAATTGTTTTTTTCCCGATATCACACGAATTTTAGTTATTGTTTTATTTTTTGGTATAGGAATTAAATCGCAATCAATTTTAATGTGATGTAAAAGTTTTTGTAGAATTGATCCTTCTTTATCCATACCAATAAACCCAATGATTTTCGATGTACATCCAACATCCGCAAGATTTTTAACTACATTTGCGGCACCTCCAGGTTGTTTTTTTATTTTATGAATGGGTGCAATTGGTGTAATCTGTTCGGATACAAAATGATGATTTTTGCTATACCAGTAACAATCTAATATAAGATCACCAACAACGAGAATCAGAGAATTTTTAAATTCAATGAATGTGCTTTTTTTCATATTATCTCTTTATGTAAATATGTTAAACCAATAGTTTAATATTACATTAAATGTATTTTATATATATTATATACAAGACAATGACAAGATGTAATTGTTTAAAAACAAATTTTTTATTTTTTTTAACCGGAGAAATATTATGAAAATATATTTAGTAGGAGGCGCTGTTCGTGATGCTTTGTTGAACTTACCTGTTAAAGATAAAGATTGGGTGGTTGTTGGCGGTACAGAAAAAATGTTATTAGATAAAAAATTTCAACAAGTTGGGAAAGATTTTCCGGTATTTTTGCATCCAAAAACACACGAAGAGTACGCTTTAGCAAGAAAAGAAAGAAAATCTGGAAAAGGATATACCGGTTTTTGTACTGATTCAAATGCTAATATTACTTTAGAAGAAGATCTGATAAGAAGGGATTTGACTATTAATGCTATTGCACAAGATCAAAATGGTAAATATATTGATCCTTTTCATGGTATCGAAGATATAAAAAATCGTGTAATACGGCATGTTTCAAATTCTTTTTCAGAAGATCCATTGCGTGTTTTTCGCACAGCAAGATTCGCGGCGACTTTAGTGCATTTAGGATTTTGTATTGCAGAAGAAACAATGGTTTTAATGAAAATAATGGTTAAAAATCAGGAGTTATATTATTTAACTGCAAATAGAATATGGAATGAAACTGAAAAAGCTTTTAAAACTGTAAGTCCTCATGTGTATTTTCAAGTTTTACACTTATGTAAGGTATTACATTTTTTTTTTCCAAAAATGTATATTTTATATTACAAAAAAAGCTCTTTATACCTTTATAGATTTAATAGATGGTACCATGAAAATTTTATTTTTATGGGATTAGCAAAGATATCTTTTTATTCTAAAGATATTGATGTGCGTTTTGCTTATTTATGTCAATTTTTTTTAAAAAAAAAAATTGCGATAAATGTTTCTCAAGATTTTTATAATAAAGATGCAGCAGATTTTGTTAAACGTTTATGTCAACGTTTTCAAATTCCATCTTATATTAAAGAAATGGCTATATTGAATTCTGGTTATCGTGATTTTTTAAATGTTATTCATACGCAATCATCTAAAAATATTGTTTTATTATTTTATAAAATTGATGCTTGGAGAAAACCAGAAAGAGTAAAAAAACTTTCTTTTTTAAATCGATTTAATTATTTAAATCCTTTTCAATCTCATGTTATTAATTTTTATTCTGATTGTTTTTTAAAGCAATGTTTTTCCATAACAAATGAAGTATCGACTAAATTAATTATGAAACAAGGATTTACAGGAATTCATATAAAACATGAAATAATGCGTTTAAGAATCCAAAAACTAAAATTATGGCGTCTTAAAAAAAATAGAATTTAATGTATTAAATAGTATCTTATTTGCTTGTCTATTGGTATTAACATGCTATTCAAGCATTTAAATAAATACCTAAAGCTAATGAAAAACGATATATACCAAAATATACCATGGATGTGTTTTTTAGTATTATGAATAATTTTTTCATCGAAACGAAAGATATTATAAAAGCTATTATACAAACCATAAAACATATCGGAAGATCTACTATTCGAATAATATTAAAATTTTTGATTAAATCAAATAATGATACTCCGAGTAACAGTGGAATAGATATAATAAAAGAAAAATCTATTGCCACTGATTTTTTGATACCTGATAACATGCCTCCAGAGATCGTCATTCCAGATCTTGAAATACCAGGAAATAACGCAACGGTTTGAAATAATCCTATTATAATAGATTGAGATAAACTAATATCATGTATGTGGTATGTGGTATATGTTTTAGGTTTTAAGATTTCAGATAATATTAAGACTATACCACCAAATATTAATCCATACATAACAGTATAGATATTAGACATAGTTTTAATTTGATTGTAACATATTAATCCTAAAAATATAGTTGGACAAATAGCGCATAATATATGTGATATTTTTTTGGTTTTCTGAATATATGTACTTCGAATATTTAATATTTTTAATAATTTTTGATGAAAAAAGCAATATAATGCTAAGGTCGAACCTAGTTGCATAAAAATCAATAAATTTTTTGTGTAATGATTTTGTATTTTGAACCAATGCGATAGGATAATAACATGTCCTGTAGAAGAAATTGGAAGTAATTCTGATATACTTTCTATTATGCAAATAAAAAGTGAAATAATAATTTGATATAAATCCATTATTTATTGTCCTGTTTATTTTTTATCAAATAATATCTTAAAACGGCACTAAAGAAATAGCGCCGTTTTATATTAATCATCAATTATATAAAAACATCATTACTGTTTTACCAGCAATGATATTTCCTGATAATTTTTTTATTTTTTTAAAGTTTTCTATATTAGATATTACTACAGGCGTTAAAATAGATTCAGCATTTTTTGTTAAAAAATTTAAATCTAACTCAATAATTTCATCTCCTATTTTTACTTTTTGATCGTTTTGTGCTATTTTCTTAAAACCTCTTCCCTTTAATTTAACTGTGTTAATACCAAAGTGTACGAATAATTCAACATTATCTTCTGATATAATTGAAAAAGCATGCATACTCTCAACTATATTTCCGATAGTTCCATTAACAGGAGCAAGAATTTTGTTTCCTGATGGTTTGATGGCTACTCCATCTCCGACAATTTTTTTAGAAAAAACTAGATCTGGTACATCTTCTATATCAATTATCTCTCCAGATAACGGAGCTATGATTTCTATTTTTTTTGAAAATTCTTTTTTTTTATTACCAAAAATATTAGAAAAGAAACTCATTTTTGCTCCTAATGATTTTACATTACACAAATTTTTTTAAATGCTTTGTTTATAAGCATATATTATCTTAAATATGTGTTTTTAATAAATCTAAAATTTCTTTAATAGTTCCTAATTTTAGTGCTTTGTTGGCTAATTTTTTAGCATAAGAAAAAGATATTCGACGAATAATTTTTTTTACTTTAGGAATGTTTATCGAGCTCATACTAAACTCATCTAGTCCCATGCCTAATAGCAATATGGTAGCACGTTGGTCTCCTGCTAGTTCTCCACACATACTGGTCCATTTTCCATATTTGTGTGCAACATCAATAACTTTTTTAATCAATTGTAAAACAGATGGGTGCATAGGATTGTAAAGATGTGAAATGAAATCATTTCCTCGATCAACTGCTAAAGTATATTGCGTTAAATCGTTTGTGCCAATGCTAAAAAAATCAACTTCTTGAATTAAATGTTCAGCTATGATAGCGGACGCTGGGGTTTCTATCATGACTCCAATTTTAATGTTTTTATCAAATAAAATTTTTTTTTCATCTAATTTTTTTTTAAGTATTTCTATTTCTAACTTTAATATTTTTACTTCTTCTATTGAAATAATCATAGGAAAAAGAATATGTATTTTCCCGAAAGCAGATGCTTTAAGAATAGCATTTATTTGTGCATGTAAAATGTCTTTTCTATCAATTGAGATACGTATTGCACGCCATCCAAGAAAAGGATTATCTTCTTTAGGTAAATTCATATAAGGAAGATCTTTATCGCCACCAATATCCATAGTTCTTATAATAACAGTTCTATTTTCCATGGATTCTGCAATATCTTTATATGCTTGAAATTGTTCTTCTTCACTAGGTAAGGAAGTGCGACCCATAAACAAAAACTCTGTTCGATATAAACCTATACATTCAGCTCCATTGTTTTTTGCAGAATCAATATCATTTGGGGTACCAATATTAGAACCAATTTTAATGTTATGACCATCAATAGTAGTAGCGGATAAATTCTTTAAATTAATTAATTTTTTCTTATTGAAAAAATATGTTTTTTCTATTTGTTTTTTTTCGGCAATGACTGCATCACATGGATTAATAAAAATTTGATTGTTAATAGAGTCTAAGATGATAAAATCATTGTTTTTTACTATTTTTGTAATTTTTCCAGTTCCTACAATAGCAGGGATTTCTAATGATCTTGCCATAATTGAAGTATGAGAAGTTTCACCACCTAGATCGGTAATAAATCCTAAAATGTATTTTAGATCAATTTGTGCAGTTTCTGAAGGTGTTAGGTCTTGTGCAATAAGAATTACTTTATTTTTTATATTATTTAAATCAATAATATTTAAATGTAGTATATTTTTTAATAAACGATTTCCAATGTCTCTTACATCAATTGCTCTATTTTTTAAATATTCGTCTTTTAGTGATTCTAAAACTTTTACTTGTCCTTCAATAACAAGTTCGGTCGCTGCAGCAGCAGACATTTTTTTATCTGTGATTAAAGAAATAATTTCCTGTTCTAACTCTTCATCTTTAAGAAGCATAATATGACCTTCAAAAATGCTTTCTTTTTGCGCACCTAATGTTTTGCTTGTTTTATTTTTAATTTCTTTTAATTGTATGATGGATTGTTCTCTTCCATAAAAAAAATCATTAATTTCTTTTTTTATATGTTCAATATTAATTTTTGTTCGATTAATAATAATTTTGTCTTTTTTTAACAAAAGAGCAGAGCCAAAAGCTATACCCGGTGATGCTAAAATGCCTGAAATCATAACATTACCTTTAATAATAAAGTTTATCTATTCAAAGAAGAAAAAGATGACATGTCAGGCGAATATATTTTCACGTGAATAATCCGGAAGTTTTTTTATTTAACCTCCGGTATTTTATAAAATTCAGAAATTATTTTTAATGATAATTTATTCGAGTTCTGTCATGATTTGAGATAAGTGTTCAATAGCCTCTTGTTCATCTTCTCCTTCAGCAGATAATGTAATCAGACTTCCTCGAACTAAACCTAATGTTTGAATTTTAAATAAACTTTTTGCATTAACTGACTTACCATTATATATCATGGTAATATTAGAAATAAATTTTTTCGCTTCCTTGACAAACTGTGCAGCCGGACGAGTATGAAGTCCATGCGGAGCTTTTATTGTAATTTGGTTTTGGAACATTTTTTTTCCTTAATAATAGTTTTGTAAATAAGATTGTATTAGATACGTTAAAAAGACATTAATTTTTGAATGTTATACACATTTTACAAGATTAAAACGCAATTTCTGCAATAAAAACATACTGCTATATAAACAATAGGTTTTTATTACAGAAATTCTGTTAAATTATTTTTTTTGATTACAGGGTAATGTAGAGAATAATTCTGTGCTTAAATAACGTTCTCCTGAAGAAGGTAAAATGATGACTATTTTTTTATTTGAAAAACCATATTTTTTTTGTAATTTTAAGGCTGCATATAACGCAGCTCCTGAAGAAATTCCTGCTAATATCCCTTCTTGTTTCATTAGTTTTTGCGAGGTTAATATAGCTTGTTCACTAGATACTGTAATTACTTGATCGATTAAGTTTAAATCAAGATTTTTTGGAATAAAACCCGCTCCAATACCCTGAATTTTATGTAATCCAGGTTTTATAGTTTTTCCTGATAAAAATTGTGTAATTACTGGTGATTCAGCAGGCTCTACAGCAACACTAATTAAATGTTTCTTTTTTTGTGTATACTTGATATATTTACTGACTCCGGTAATGGTTCCTCCTGTTCCTACTGCTGAAACAAAGATATCTAAATTACCTTCAGTATCGTTCCATATTTCTGGTCCAGTGGTGCTTTCATGAATTTCGGGATTAGCTGGGTTTTCAAATTGTTTTAATAAAAGATATTTTTTAGGATTCTGTGCTATAATTTCTTCAGATTTCGATATTGCTCCTTTCATTCCATATTTTCCATCTGTTAAAACTAAATTAGCACCTAAAGCCGTCAATAACTTTCTTCGTTCAATAGACATCGTATCAGGCATAGTAAGAGTTAGTTTATAATTTCTAGCAGCTGCAACATAAGCTAATGCTATCCCTGTGTTGCCACTAGTCGCTTCAATAAGTTCTACGTCTTTATGTAAAAAACCTTTTTTTTCTGCGTTCCATATCATGTTAGCGCCTATTCTGCATTTAACACTAAAGCTAGGATTTCTAGATTCAATTTTAGCTAAAATATTACCATTTCCTATATTTTGTAAACATACTAAAGGTGTATTTCCTATTGTTAAAGAATTATCTTTAAATATCTTTTTCATATATTTCTCGATTTGTTAATTAGTAGTATGCTTCATTATACTTGTTTTTTTGTTTTTTTAAAAAAATCTATTTCTATATCAAAATAATGTTTTCATTATAAATAAAAATTATATAATAAAAAATATTAAAAAATACTAATATTATTATATTTATAAAACTATATGATTATTTAAAAATCATTTTTTTATTATGTTTAGACTACTTCATGAAAACTATTCAAAAAAAAATTAATCAATTAAAACAAGACTTATTAAAATATGAATATTTTTATCATAATTTAAATCAATCTTTAGTGTCTGATGCAGAGTATGATTATTTATTAAATCAGTTACATCTTTTAGAATTAGAGCATAAAGAATTCATTACTTCTGATTCACCCACGCAAAATATAGGTTCAAGTTTGAAAAAAGAGTTTAAAACAATAATACATTTTTTTCCTATGTTGTCTTTAGATAATACATTTAGTGTAGATGGCTATTTAGATTTTCAAAAAAAAATTGAAAAACATATTGGTAAAAATAAAACAATAACATTGTGTTGTGAACTTAAAATAGATGGAATAGCTGTGAGTATTATTTATGAAGATGGCGTTCTTATAAGAGCAGCCACTCGTGGTGATGGTTATCAGGGAGAAAATATTACCAATAATGCACGTATGATCAAAGCAATTCCTGTGCAATTAAATGGTATTAAAATACCTAAAAGATTAGAAATTAGAGGAGAAGTATTCATGTTAAAATCTGATTTTTCAGTGTTGAATAAAAAATCTACTATTAATAAAAATAAATGTTTTTCTAATCCTCGAAATGCTGCTGCAGGATCTTTGCGTCATATTGATCCAAAAATCACGGCTTCAAGAAATTTGATGTTTTATTGTTATGGATGTTATTTTTTTGATCAAAAAACAAAAATTTTAACTCATCATGAAAGATTAATAAAGTGTGCAGAATGGGGGATACCAGTCAATAAAGAAATGATAATTTGTCATAATGATGAAGAAGTTTTAAACTTTTATAAAAAATTTGAAAAAAAACGCTATATGCTTGATTATGATATAGATGGTATTGTCATTAAAATCAATTCTATAGATATGCAAAATCAACTCGGATGTAATGCAAAAGCTCCAAAATGGGCTATAGCTTTTAAATTTACTTCTCAAGAAAAGATCACAATCTTAAACGATGTAAAATTTCAAGTTGGTCGAACTGGTGTAATCACGCCGGTTGCTTATTTTGAACCGGTTAATATATCTGGAGTGATCATTAAAAAAGCTTCATTATACAATAGTAATGAAATAGAAAAATTAAACTTGCATATTCATGATGCTATTTTAATTTGTCGTTCTGGTGATGTTATACCAAAAATATTAAAAACTATTAACACTAATCGCTCAAAAAACGCTAAAAAAGTACTTTTTCCCATATTGTGCCCTGTATGTAATACAAAATTGTCACAAAATAAAGCAGAACAAGTTATTCGTTGTAATGCTCGACTAACTTGTAATGCTCAAAAGACAAAAACTTTACATCATTTTTTTTCAAAAAAATCTTTGAATGTATCAGGTCTTAGTCTTAACATCATAAATGAATTAATAAAAAAAAAACTTGTCAATAATCCAATCGATTTTTTTTATCTTAAGTCTTTTGATTTAATTAAATTAAAAAATGTTGGACGTAAAAAAAGCACACAAATCGTTAATTCGTTAAATAAATCTAGAACAGTTCATTTTAAATCTTTTATTTATGGGTTAGGTATACCTAACATAGGTGAAGTTGTTGCAAAAAAAATTGCCAATCATTTTTCTAATATTCAGGAATTAATTGCAGCTGATGTTCTAGAACTTACAGACATATTTGGAATAGGAACAGTATTGGCGAATAATATTGCTAATTACTTTTCCACAGATTCTAATAATATTATTTTGACTAAATTATTGAAAGAAATAAAAATTGTTTATCATTTAAAATATATTCATCAATACAAGAAGAACACTTTTTTCTTTAATAAAAAAATTGTTTTAACTGGTGTTTTTAAGCGTTTTTTAAGACAAACATTGAAAGATATATTAATAGATTTAGGTGCTACAATTACCAATAGCATTTCAAAAAATACTGATATATTAATTTATGGAAAAAAATTTGGATCTAAATTTTTTAAAGCTGAACGTTTAAATATCAAAAGAATTAATGAAGTAGAGTTAACGAAATTAATATCAAAAAATAAAATTTAATAAGATATTTTTAATGTTAAAATGTGACATATGCACATTATATTTATTTTGGGTCGTGCAGGATTTGAACCTGCGACCAATTGATTAAAAGTCAACTGCTCTACCAACTGAGCTAACGACCCTGATTTTTGGTGGGTGATGACGGACTCGAACCGCCGACTTCCTCCGTGTAAAGGAGGAGCTCTACCAACTGAGCTAATCACCCTTAAAATAAATTTTTTATTAACTGTATTGTAAAGCTAGAAGAAATAGAGTCAATCTTTTTTTTAAAAAAAAGATTTGTTTGTTGTAATTTTAATCATAATGATTAAATTTTAATCTAAATAATAAACATTTTTAAACAAAAGAACAATGTGTCTTACATTAATAACAAAATTTTTAATTTTCAAAATTATATTTTTAATAAGGCGTATATGAATATAAAAACTCGTTTTGCACCTAGTCCTACTGGAAGCTTGCATCTTGGAAGTATTCGAACCGCTTTATATTCTTGGTTATTTGCAAAACATTATAACGGAAAATTTGTTCTTCGTATAGAAGATACTGATCTTCAACGTTCGCAAAAACATTCAGTTGACAATATTTTGCATGAATTAAGATGGTTAGGATTGAATTGGGATGAAGGTCCATATTTTCAAACTAAACGTTTAGATAGATATAAAGATGTTATTAATAGAATGCTTAAACAAGGTAGCGCATATAAATGTTTTTGCTCATCTCAAAAATTGGAATTAGATCGAATTAAACAAATTAAAAACGGTGTTAAACCACGTTATTCTAGGTATTGTAGAGATTTAAATATTAATAAAATATATAACAAAGAATATGTAATAAGATTTAAAAATCCAATTTCTGGAAAAGTGACATTTAATGATGCGATAAGAGGAAATATCACTTTTGAAAATTCTGAATTAGATGATTTAATTATTCAACGTTCTAACGGTATGCCTACTTATAATTTTTGCGTAGTCATAGATGATTTAGATATGAAAATTACCCATGTTATTCGTGGAGAAGATCATATTAATAACACACCTCGTCAAATTAATATTTTGCAATCTCTAGGATCAAAAATACCAGTATATGCGCATTTATCTATGATTTTAGATGAACAAGGGAATAAAATTTCTAAAAGAAATACAAATGAAAACATCATGGATTTTGATGAGAAAGGTTTTTTGCCTGAAGCATTGCTAAATTACGTTGTTAAATTAGGATGGTCTCATCGTAATCAAGAGATTTTTAACATTTCAGAAATGATAAAATTGTTTAGTTTAAAATTTATTACTAAATCGCCTAGTATTATTAATATGAAAAAATTATTTTGGATTAACAAGCATTATATAAATAATTTACCGTTAGAAAATATTAGTAATCTATTAAAAGTCAAAATGCACCAAAAAAAAATTAATCTTAAAAATGGCCCTTGTTTAGAGAAGATGATTCATTTATTAAGACATCGTTTTAATACTATCAATGAAATGGCAAATTCATTTCGCATGTTCTATGAAGAGTTTGATATAGTCGAAAATGCAGCTACAAAAAAATATTTAATATTGAATAATGTCTCTGTTTTAGAAGAATCTTATCGTTGCTTAAAAAATATATCTATTTGGAATGATTTAATGATATCTCAAACAATGAATGATTTATCTGTAAAAATGAAGTTAAAGAAAGCTGACTTGAATATGATTTTAAGAACTGCGATCACTGGCGATCAATATTCGCCGAGTATTAATTTAGTAATATATTTATTAGGATATAACACTACGTTATTCCGAATTAAAAAAGCAATAAAGTGTGTTAGAAAAAAAAATCTTTAATTTTTTGTATTTTTTTAGACTGTATAAAATATATTTTATATTTTATCAAAAAGATTGATACAGTTGTATTTTTTAATAAGATCATATTTTTTGTTTTTATTTAAACACATATTTTTAATAGTATTTTATATTTTTAGAAATCTTATGTCTTATAGGGTCATTTTAAAAAAATAATATTGACAGAATTCATGGGTTTTTATATTGTAATATTTTTCGGGGCTATAGCTCAGTTGGCAGAGCGCTTGCATGGCATGCAAGATGTCAGTGGTTCAAATCCGCTTAGCTCCATAATGACTTCTAAATTTAGCATGCAGTTTAAATATAACAATGAAATATCTCGATAATAAAACTGTGCTAAATTAATTAGCACAGTTCAATGTATTAAATTTGTTGATTCATTATCTCTTGATAAGACGAAACAAGTTTATTTCTTACTTGAATAGCCATTTGCATAGATATAGCAGATTTTTGTATATTTATCATGATATCATTTAAAGGTATTTCGGATTTATTTAACATAAATTTTTCAGCATCAATTTTTGCATTATTTTGAATGCTACTGATTTCTCCTAATGCTGTTTTTATATGATCAACAAAACTTTTAGGTTCTATGTAGTTTTGTTTTTTTGCATTATTATCTAACACATTAATTTTTGTATTAAAATTTTGATTATTTATATTATCGATAAACATATTTTCCTCTAAAATTTTTATTTTTTGAATTTTTAAAAATTATTATAATGTTCTTAAAACTCAGAAAAAATTTTTTCAAGAGAGATTGAAGACAATTATACATAATTAATTAAAAATTGTTTTGTAATTATTCTTAATATAATTGAATTAAAAATAATTTAACAGGAAATTTTTTTATTTCATGCTATTAGTCAATTTTTATTCATTAATATAGTTAGAACTCACCATTCAGATAGGAAGATTTCATGAATTTCAGTACTATAGAAGATTCAGTCTTAGAAGAGAAAAAAAAATTTAAACAATTTTTATCTCGTATTATAAAAAATTCTCGTATTTTAGTAATTTTGTTGGCAGCAGCAGTGATTACTGCCGTTTCTGTTTCAATATGGATAAAATCTCCAGAATATCAAACATTATATGATAATTTATCTAATGAAGATAGTAATGCTATTGTAAATCAGTTAAATCATATGAAGATTCCTTATAAATTAAGTGATATTTCAGGAAAAATATCGATTCCTAAAAATGACATTGATACAACTCGTTTACGCTTGTCAGAAAAAAATCTACCTCGCATTGGTTCAGTAGGTTTTGAATTATTAGATCAAGCAAGATTTGGTATGAGTCAATTTAATGAACAAATAAATTATCAGCGTGCATTAGAAGGGGAGTTATCACGTACAATACAGAGGATTGATGCAATAAAAAATGCAAGAATACATCTTGCTATTCCTAAATCATCATTGTTTCTAGAAGACAAAAAAAAACCATCTGCTTCAGTAGTGATAGAATTAAATACTGGAAAAAGATTAGATATGGAACAAACAAATGCAATACTGCATTTAATTTCCAGTAGCGTATCAAACCTTTCAGTAGACGATATATCTATTGTTGATCAATCAGGAAAATTATTGAATGATACCTCTTCTTTTGGTAATAATCATGAACTGAATAATCTGCAATTTAAATATTCTGAAGAAATTGAGTCTCGATATAAAAATAGAATTAAAAATATTTTGGAACCACTGCTAGGATTTGGAAATGTTTATGCTCAAGTTACCGCTCAAATAGATTTTAATGCAAAAGAACAAACAAAAGAAAAATATTCTCCTAACACTAATAGTGATAATCAATCAATACGTTCTACACAAATAAGTATTCATGATAAAACAGAACAAGATAATACAGCAATGCATAATTTTTTATCTAACAAGAAATTGAATAATGCAGATCTTCTGAAAAAAAATAAAAACTTAAATCTTTATCATCAATCGCCTGTTAATGCTAATATTGGTCATGAAAAGGTTACAAACTATGAATTAAACCATAGCGTGTCACATACTAAAATGAACGTAGGAGAAATTAAAAGATTATCCGCTGCTGTTGTTATTAATTTTACTAAAGATCAAAATGGAAAATTAATTCCTTTAACTTCAGAAAAAATAAAAAACGTTAAAAATTTAATACGTGAAGCTATAGGATATTCTAAATCTAGAGGTGATAGTATTCACCTTGTTAATGCTCCTTTTGCTAAATACAATTCACAATTGCCAATTAATGTATTTATTCCGCAGTCTTTTAAAATATCAGATTTTTTATTTTCTTTAGCACCTTGGTGTTTATCTACTTTATTACTTTTATTTTTTTTAAAAAAATATTTTTGCTCTAACTCTCGAAATAAAAGATTACGAGAAAATATTATTGAAAATGATACCAATTCAATAGAGACAAACAATAATTTTGATGAGAATATTATTGAAAACAAAATAAACAATAATGATTCAAATCAAGTAGTTGATCATATTTCTAATATTTCTAATCAAAATCCACGTACTATAGCGTTGATTATTCGTCAATGGATGAGTGATAAAAAATGATTTTAAACGGTACTCAAAAAAGCGCATTATTATTAATGTCAATCGGATCGGTTCAAGCTGGGGAAATATTGAAACACTTAACTCCCTTTGAAATACAAGAGATTGTTGATGCTATGATCAATATGCAGGGTGTTCCTTCAGATGTTTTAGATAAAGTTCTCCTTGAATGCGATAATTGTATAATACAAAACAATGCGTTACAAAAAAATTTTAATGATAAATATCTTTTTGATATGTTATCAACAGCGTTAGGAGAGCAAAAAGGAACTTCTCTTATTAACGAAGCATTAGAAGTACGCAATGCTAAAATATGCATTAAAGCACTAAATTATATGAATAGCGAACAATTAGCTTTGTTGCTAAGTAGTGAACATGCGCAAATTATTACTACAATATTAATTTATTTAGACAAGAATCAAGCAGCACAAATTTTGTCATATTTAAATGCAAAACAAAGAGCGGAAATTATTTCAAGAATTACAGAGTTTCATGGTATTGAAGAATCTAGTTTAATAGAATTAAATAAAGTCATTAATAATTTATTAAATAATAAAAAGTTACTTTTATCAGAAAAAGGAGGTGTAAAAACTGCTGTAAGTATTTTAAATTCTATGAAGATTCAATATGAACGTGATACTATAAAAAATATTAGTACACTAAATAAAAATATAGCAGATATTCTTTTAAAAGAAATGTTTTCATTCAATAATATTGTTAATTTAGATGATGAATATATTAAAATACTCATCAAGAACATAGAAAAAGAAAAATTATGCGTTGCGTTGCAAAAAGTAGATTTTCTTATTAAAGAAAAATTTTTTAAAAATATGCCTGATGCAGAAGCTAAAAAATTATCCGATATTTTAGAAAAGAACTCTTACATTTCCGATATTGCTATTCAGAATGAACAAAAATTAATTTTAATTATGATTAAAAGCATTGTAAATAATGGAAACGTTTCACTAAATAATCTAAGAGAGAACTATGTCGAGTGAAAGCTTAAAAAAAAAATGGACAAAATGGTATCCAAAAAAAATATCTTTAAAGAACACAAACAAAAATAAATTTTTTTTAAGCAATGTAGATCAATTTAATAAAGAAGATTTTCATTTATTTGAAAAGAAAAAAACGATTCTTAATGAAAGTATTAATAATGATCTACAATTAGAAAAAATCAAAAATATTTCATATCAAAAGGGTTTTGAAACAGGGTTGTTAGAAGGAAAACAAGATCAAATTCTTTTAAAGAAAACATTAAATAATTTTTTTTTAGAATGTGACAAACATTTTGTTGTATCAGAATATAAATTATACAACATGATTTTAAAAATTTTATCTCATTTTGCGTCTTACTTAATTGGAAAAAAAATTAATGTTGATCAGTCATATTTAAAAGATAACATCAAAAAAATTTTACAAGTAAAAGAACTATGCTTAAATAATATAATAATTACAGCGCATCCTAGCAATAAAAATTTTATCGAAAATACTTTTCAAGATTGCTTTAAAAGTTATAAATGGCAAATTACTTATGATGATAAAATTGATAAAAATGGATTTAAAATCAAGTCACAAAATAGTGATAGTAATATAGATGCTACAGTTGAAGCTAGATGGCAAGAGTTACGTCGTCTTATTGATTTAGAGGACTATTAATGACTTTGAGATTTACTCAATTATTTAAACAACTTTCTTCTTTGGATAGTAAGATTCGTAATCTTCCTAATTTTATTCGATATGGTAGTATTGTCTCTGTGAAAGGATTAGTATTAGAAGTAACAGGGTTGAAAGTTCCAATTGGATCTCAATGTTTTATTGAAATATTATCAGAAGATAAATATGTTTATATTAAAAGTGAAGTAATTAGTTTTTCTGAAGAAAAAACTTTATTATTGTCTTTCTCAGAAACAAATGGAATCTGTCCGGGCGCAAAAGTTTTTTCAAGATTAGATGTCAATACAAACTTTGTAGTTAAAAAGATTCCATTAGGAGATAGAGTTTTAGGAAGAATATTAGATGGAAATGGAGCACCTTTAGATGGATTACCTAAAATTGATGCTGAAAATTATACAATTAATAACAACGCTTATGTTAATCCGTTGCATCGAAAAAGAATTACTGATGTTTTAGATGTTGGAATAAGATCTATTAATGCACTTTTAACCATTGGAAAAGGTCAAAGAATAGGATTGTTTTCTACTCCTGGTCTTGGTAAAAGTATTTTACTTGAAATGATTGCACGACACACTCAAGTAGATGTCTTTGTCATTGCATTAATTGGGGAAAGAGGAAGAGAAGTAAAATACTTTATAGATAACGTAACAAAATATAATAATTTATCAAAATCAGTCATTATTGCAGCTCCAGCAAGTGTTTCTCCATTTTTGAAAGTACAGGCGGCATCTTATGCTACTAGTGTTGCAGAATATTTTTGCAAACAAAATAAACACGTATTATTAATAATGGATTCTTTAACTCGTTATGCTATGGCAGAACGAGAAATTGCATTTTCTTTAGGAGAATTGCCTGTATTTCAAGGTTATCCATCTTCTATATTTTCAAAAATTGCCAATTTATTAGAGCGTATAGGGAATATTAACAAAAAACAGGGTTCCATCACTGCTTTTTATACAGTTTTAATGGAAGAAGAAGACGAACAAAATCCGGTTGCGTATATTGCTCGTTCTATATTAGATGGGCACATTTTTTTGTCTCAATATTATGCGAGTTTAGGTCATTATCCTGCGATCGATATTGAATCTTCAGTAAGTCGTATTATGCCAGATATTATCGATACTGTTCAATATGAAAGAGCTTTATATTTCAAAAAGTTAGTTTCTGTTTATCAGAAAAATCGAGATTTATTAAATGTAGGCGCTTATGTGAGTGGAACTGATGCGGTTTTAGATGATTCTATAAAATTATTGCCAAAAATAGAAGCATTTTTACAACAAGATATATCAGAAAAAAGTTCTTATGCCGATTCTGTTAAAAAATTAAAGGAAATCTTTTCTAGTAGTGCGTGATTGCACAATATATTATTTTATGAAAAAAAACATAACATTTTCTCTTTTAGAAAAAATACAAAAAACACAGTTAAGAAAAACCATTTTAAATATTAAAATATTACATGATAAAAGAATGCATGATACAAAACAATTACAAGTTTTAAATAATTATGAGCAAGAATACATAAAAAAAATATATAAAGAAATTGTTTTCGGAATATGCGTGCATAAATGGATACATTATAACGATTTCATCATTCTGTTAAGAAAAATTATTCAAGACAATGAAATATTTTTAAAAAAAAATGATAATATTCTTAAAAAGAGTATATTAAATTGGTTTAAACATGAAAATAAAAGAAAAATTTGGCACATTTTAAACATAAAAAACAAAAAAAAAATATTAAAATCAAAAAAAATACAAGCACGTATTTTAAACGATAATGATATTCAATTGAAATTTTTAAAAAAAGGATAATTATTGTCATGTTAAAAATCATTGGAGATATTGCAATACACAAAAATAATTTTTCTCATGGTTATGCAAAACATCATAAATTATCTATAGAAACGTTAAAACTATATCAATGTATTTATGACGAATTAAATCAAAAATCTATTAACAATAAAATAGAATTTGATAATATTGTTACAGAAGAAAAAAAACATGACAAAAACATGTTTTATACTAATTTAATTATGAGTCATTTATTAAATATTTTGAATAAAAAAGAAGATAATATTAAATCTGATCATTCAAATGATTTTCAAAATTCAATACCAAAAACAACGTTAGATCATATGAACACTGTTTTATCAGATGATATAGTTAATTTAAAAACGCAAAAAAATCAAATAAAATCCAGTGAACAAAAGTTGTCAAAATTAGCGCAAGATTTATTTAATGGTAAATTTGATCATTGTAAAAAAAACTTTTTCAAAAAAAATAAATTGATCAATGATATCAACTTGAAAAAATCATATTCATTAGAATTAAATAATCATTATAGTAATAAAATAATTTTTCCTAACATCAATGATAGTAAAAATGATAAACACACACTTCAAAATAAAACATATTTAAACATTGCTAAATATGATAAAAACCACAAAAATGAGGTATTTTTTTATCATTCTAAAAACAAAAACAAAAACATAATACATTTTATTGATTCTGCAAGGTCATGTAGTAAGAACAAATCTTTAAAATTTAAAGTGAATCAATCATTGAATGAAAATTCTACAAATTCTATTAAATGGAAAAAAAATATTGTTAACAAGATACTTTTATCTTTAGATAATAAAAGACATCAAGCAGATATTTATTTTAAACCAAAACAGTTGGGTGATATATATATAAAAATAAATATGAACGATGATTATGCAGTATTAAATTTGTTTTCTAATCAAAAAGAAGTAAGAAATTTTTTAGATGATCATGTTTATTTGTTACGTAATTCTTTAATAAAAAAAGGTATTAAATTAAGAAAAATTAATATTTTAAACGTTTTAAAAGACAAATTTCAACATAATACAAGAATATTTAATTGCAACCAATTTCACAAAATATTGAATTCAAATAAAATCAAAACAGTAATAAATAATCAAACAGTTGATGTATATGTTTAAAAATCAAAAATATTTTTTATAATAAAATACTTTGACAATATATTTTTTAAAATATAAAGTTTTTAGTTTATCTTCTAAAAATATTTGCCTTTGAGGTGTATAATGGGGAAAAGTAATAATTTACACAATAAACTCCAAAAGGTTTATCAAAGAGAAAAAAGTTTATCTGCGTTTTTAAAAGAAGATGAAATTAATATTTTAGAAAATTTTAATGATTTTTTTGGAAAGAAAATCAAAAGAGATCTTGTTTTTTTTACTAAAAAAAATGTTCAAATATTTTCTCATAGTATACAAATTAAATCGTTATTGCATTATAAAAAAATTAATATTGGCACATCGAATCTGATACAAATATTACCATTTAAAAATAAATCTTTTATTACTTTTTCTGTTAATTTTTTGTCTGTTATTATAGATTTATTATTTGGTGGTCGTGGTAATTCAGTTTATAAATCAGATGAAAAAAATAAAATGACGTCTGCTGAACTATTCATTGTTCAAAAAATAACAAATTTTGTCCTGAGTAATTTAAATGATAGTATTAAAGAATTTTTTTCTTCAGATATTACTTTTATTGATGCAAGAATGATATTAGATCCTAATACACCTGTTTTTGATTCTAATGAAATGTATTTAATTAATTATTTTGACTTGAATATAGATGGTATAGAAGTGTTTTTTAATGTGTTAATTCCATTGTTTGCTATAAAAACATTAAATAAAAAACCACTTTTTTTTAATAAAAAACCAAAAATTAGCAACAATATTAATGATTGTTTTTCGTTAAAAGATATATATGATATTGAGTTGAATATTGTAGCTAAAATAACTGACATTTCCATGCCTTATGATAAATTTTGCGCTTTATCTGTAGGTGATGTATTACCTCTGAAAAAACCTGATCAAATAATAGGTGTTTTAGATGATAAACCGATATTTTTTGGGAATTATCAAAGATTTAATCAACAAACTGTTGTGTTTGTAGAAGAATTTATTAACCACTATAATTTAGAATTGAACAAAGATAAGGAATGTTCTTATGAGTAGTACAAAAGAGAAATTTAACAATAAAAAAATAGTCAATTCTAATAAAAAAAAATCCAAAAATAATAAATTTATTAGTGATGCATTGTCCGAAAAAATAACAGATCAAAACATCTCAAATGAGACTGATAAAGAATCATTATACAAAAAACAAATCTTACTTAATGCAAATGTTACTATTACCGCACAATTAGGAAAATCAAAAATTAAAATTAAAGATTTTTTAAATTTTTCAAAAGGTAGTATGTTAGTTTTAGATAAATGTATACAAGATTCTTTAGATATTTTTTTAAACGGACAGTTAATTGCATCTGGTGAAATTGTAGTATTAGAGAATACATATGGTTTACGTATTACTGGTTTAAAAAATGATTTAAAATTTATAAATATTTCATCTGAAATATAATATCTTATGAAAAATAACATATTTTATGAATCTATGCTTAATACCTTTCAATTAACGTTGAATGGTATAAATTTGTGGCAAATAGTTAGCGCATTAGCTCAAATAATATTATTAATATTAATTATTGGCTGGCTTTTAAAAAAAACATCTTTTTTTAAAATGCACCATATACAATCTTCTATTAAAATCATAGACAGATTATCTATTGGTCCACACGCATCTGTTTTGATCATAGACGTAAAAGAAGTTAAATTGATTTTAGGAGTGACCTCAACAAACATCAACCATTTATATACTATTCCATCTGTTCTAAGTAAGGATAAGACAGAACATAAAATACATGGCAGTTCGTTCTACAAAAAAAATGTTTTTCAGAATTTTTTGAAAAAGATTTCTAAAACATCTTGGAAAAAAACAATGTTTTATCGAATCATTCCTTTTTTATTTTTTTTACTATTTTGTCCAACTGCTCGTGCAGAACTTCCTGGATTAACAAGTCATCTTACAAACGATGGAGGGCAAACATGGTCTGTTCCAATACAAACTTTAGTTTTTCTTACATCTTTAACTTTTCTACCGGCATTTCTCTTGATGATGACGAGTTTTACAAGGATTATTATTGTTTTTGGATTACTACGTAATGCATTAGGAACACCTTATGCTCCACCAAATCAAATATTAATCGGTTTAGCGCTTTTTTTGACTTTTTTTATTATGTCTCCAACTTTTGACAAGATTTATCAAGATGCTTATATACCATTTAGCAAAGATAAAATCAGTATGGAAGATGCTATTATAACAGGTTCCATACCATTAAAAGAATTTATGTTAAATCAGACACGTAACCCTGATTTAGAATTGTTTTCGAAATTAGCACATATTTCTTCTTATAAAAATAAATATGATATACCTATGAGAATTTTATTACCGTCATTTGTTACAAGTGAACTCAAAACGGCTTTTCAGATTGGTTTCACTATTTTTGTTCCTTTTTTAATTATTGATTTAGTTGTTGCTAGTGTTTTAATGGCACTTGGTATGATGATGGTTCCACCGTCAACTATTTCTTTACCTTTTAAATTAATGTTATTTGTATTAGTTGATGGATGGCAATTATTAATTTCTTCTTTAGCGCAAAGTTTTAATGGATAATCTATTTTAATACATTTTATATAATAAATTCATTTATAATAAATGAAACAATGGAGATTTTTATGACGTCTGAATATGTAATGGAATTATTTCATAATGCTATGAAAATTATATTAATTCTTGCATTACCATTATTACTAGCAGCGTTAATGAGTGGTTTAATTATCAGTATTTTACAAGCAGCTACGCAAGTAAATGAACAAACATTATCGTTTATTCCTAAAATTGTCTCTGTTTTAGGTGTAATAGTAATCCTTGGGCCTTGGATGTTGGGAGTCATGATTGATTATACGCATGACTTATTTTACAATATACCATTGATTATTAAATAATGTTCACACTTAATAGTTTTCAACTGCTAACATTAATTAGTAGTATTTTTTGGCCTATGGTGAGAATTTTATCTTTTTTTTCTATAGCTCCAGTTTTTAACGATAAACTCATTAACAAAAAAATTAAAATTGGATTAGCTGTTATTATTAGTTTTTTGATATCTCCTGTTTTACCGGAAGTACATACTGTATTATTTTCATATTTTGGAATATTATTATTGTTTCAACAAATATTAATTGGTTTTGTTTTAGGTTTTACTGCACAGCTTTTATTTGCTGTGGTTAATTTTTCCGGAGAAATTATAGGATTGCAAATGGGTTTATCGTTTGCAAATTTTTTTAATAGCAACAGTCACATTGGTGCTTCCATAATATCGCGTTTATTAAATATAATATTTTTTTTGTTTTTTTTAAGTCTCAATGTACATTTGTATTTAATTGCGATTTTAGTTGATAGTTTTTATAGTATGCCGATTGATTATTATTTTTTAAATTCAAGTATTTTTTTAATTTTGTTGAAATTTTCCAGTCATATATTTTTAAGTGGTCTTTTGCTAATTTTTCCTGTAATTATCACGTTATTAACAGTGTCATGTGTTATGAGTATAGCTAATCGTTTTGCTCCTCAAATCTCTATTTTTTCTATTGGTTTTCCATTGAATTTATTAGCAGGAATATTTGCACTATATTATTTATCATCTATTGTTTTCCCGTTTTTTGAAAATTCATTACATGAATTGATGTACTTTATATCACAAACTTTTTTAAAAACATAGTTTGTTCGTATATTGAACCTGTCAGGTTTTTGATGCGAAAAGCATGTAATTAAAGTATAATTTTTTTGAAAATTATACTTTAATAAAATTATTATTTTATTTTTCCTTCATTATACAATACGTGTTTGCGAATTATGGGATCATATTTCTTAAGTTGTAATTTATCTGGTGTATTTCTTTTATTTTTAGTTGTTGTATAATAATGTCCTGTTCCTGCAGAGGATATCATTTTAATTTTTTCTCGATTTTTTTTTGCCATTTATTTATCCTGTATTTTTCTAATAACAGCTTCTATTCCTTTTTTATTAATATATCTCATGCCATTTGCAGAAATGCGTAATTTTATAAATCTTTTTTCATCAGCAATCCAAAATTTATGATATTTTATATTAATTAAAAATTTTCTTTTAGTTGCATTCATGGCGTGGGAACGATTGTTGCCAATCATTCTTTTTTTACCTGTAACTTGACATATACGTGACATATTTTATCTCTTAAATTAAAAAAAACTAATATTATTGAGAAAATTTAACGCGCATTATAAGTATTTATTTATTATAAACATGTTTTAACATATCAAAAAACTATAACGATTCTTTAATATATGTTGAAATTTGTCAACATATATTATATGTATATTTTATATGGTATCTGAATAATATACTCTTTCTATAATTTTTTAATGTATTCAATAATATTTTTTATATAAAATATAATATATTTTTTTTTAAATATTTATATATATTAAATGAAATTTTCATCAGGAAAATTGTTTTATGAGTATATATCATAGATCTTTGTCAAGATTTTTGATTTTTTTGTCTGTTCTTTTTGTTGCGTTTTTGTTATTTATAGAAAGTAATATAGGATTTAGATGTATTTTAAATGTTGCCAGTCGCTTTTTTTTAGATTTTCAAACGGAAGAAGTATCTGGTAATTGGCATGATTTTACATTAAAAAATTTCAATTGTAAGATTTTTGGAGCTTCTATTAGAGCTAATAGTATACACGTTTTATTAGATATGCAATCTATGTTTAAATCATCTACAATGTTTGACTGTATTGAAGCAAAAGATTTAAAGATTTCTATTAATAAAAATCAATTTAATGATTTTAACCAAAAACAAATAAAACATATTTTTTTTGAAAAAAATCAACATATTGAATATCCTATTTTTTTTAAAAAAATACATGTAGATAAAATATTGTTTAAAATACCTGAAACAGAAATATTTTTATCGAATGTTTTAACAAAAATAGAATTTTTAAATAATCATATTACCATCTTTCCTACTTATATCGATATTATTGAAGTAATATCTAAAAATGTTTATTTAAACAAAGTTGTTCGAGAAAAATCTTTTTTTAATATTAATACTTTTCATCAAAACGAAAAAAAACAAAATCTTTTTTTCCTTGAAAAAAAAATTTTTTTTCCATTAAATATTAATGTAATGTTTTTAAAATGCAAAAAAATACATTTTAAAAACTATAAAAAAATAGATTTTTTTGAATTAATATTAAGGGCTCAAATAAAACAGAACATCTTAAAGATCAAAGATATTAAAATATGTTCTAAACTATTTAAGATGGAATCTTATGGAAAAATTTTTTTTAATAAAGATAGTCAAATCTCTTGTGTGATGCATAACAACCTATTAATACCGAGTTTAAATTATCGAATCAATGATATCTTATTTATAGGTTGCTTAAATGAAACATTTCAATTTCATATAATATCTAAAACTTTACGTTTTATACGCTGTTCTGGAGTGCTTTTTTTTAATTCTTTTAAATACCCATTTTTTGTGCAGATTAAAAGTATTAATCTGCCTATTTTTATAAAAAATAGTTATGATATCCAATTAAAAAATTTTAACGCAGTTGTAAAAGGAACATTAAACAATTATTCAATCTTCATAAAAAGTGTTTTTAATTTTCAAAATCTATCATCTTTTGTATTTAATATGCACGCACAGGGTAGTTTTAGTAAAATGTTATTTAATAAAGTAAAAATTATTTCAGTCAAGAAAAAAATATTTATCACAGAACGAAATAGCTTTAAAAAACATTTAATCAATAGAAATATATTCGATTTAATCGGAACAATAAATATATTAGGTCAATCTAATAATCATACATATGATCTATCTGTTCCAAAGATATATTTACACGGTTATATAATGCAAAAAGCAATCTCTGTACTAGGATCTATTGATTATAATAATGCAGATGTAATAGCTATTCCAAAGATACATGTATTTTTAGGTCAAAATAAATTTTTTTTAAAAGGTATTGTAGGAAAAAAATATGATGTTGATGCTATTTTTTATGCTTCTTATTTAGATTATTTTTTGCCTCATTTAAAAGGAAATATTACATCTCATGTAAAAATACATGGTTATAATTTTTCAAATACAAAAATCAATAGTAAAACGTTTGGTCATAACATTAATTTTCATGATTTTTATTTAAAATCGTTTCACATGATTGCTAATATAGATATTCAAAGAAAATTTTTAGGATCAATATTTTTTCATGCAAAAAAAATAGATTTTAAAAAATTTTATATTAATTCTTTGTATATTCAATCTATTTGGAAACAAAATAAACAAAAATTATTGTTTTTGATTAAAAACAAAACATGGTATGCAAATTTTGTTTTGTATGGCGCTTTAAATGATCAAAAACACAGTTGGAATGGTTCATTTAAAAAAATGAATATTAGCACTATTTTAGGAATATTTTCAGTAAAAAATAATTCTCATTCTGATGTATATCAAAAAAATATTAAGAAAGATAATCAGAACAAAAGTCATATTATCATAAACAATATATTTTCATCTTTTATATATAACACTAATAAAATGCTATTTAACATGTTGAATCGATCTTTTATAGATTTCAAAAGCCAAGTTTCTATCCATACAAGATTATATTGGGATGATGTAATCAGTAGTTTTAACGGAACAATGTTTTTAAAAACAGATACAATAGAATTCAAAAGAGAAATTAAAAACAAGATATTTTCAGAGTATTTAGATGGATTAGAACTATCCAT
The DNA here is from genome assembly GCF_005081445.1 of Buchnera aphidicola (Hyadaphis tataricae). Lineage (NCBI taxonomy): Bacteria > Pseudomonadati > Pseudomonadota > Gammaproteobacteria > Enterobacterales > Erwiniaceae > Buchnera > Buchnera aphidicola. The sequence goes on from NZ_CP034873.1 coordinate 87,959, forward strand.
TCAGTTGAACAAAAACAATCTTCAAACTCAATGGATATTAAAAAAAACAACGAATTTATTAGAATCTAATAAAATTTCCGGATATTTGAATATTATAGATATATATGATAAAAAAAATTTGAATGGTAAATTTTTTGTTGATGCGTTTCCAATCTCTACTATTAATTTTTTTACAAGACATTTTAAAAAAGTTATGGGAACATTGAACGGTGATATAATAATTTCTGGAAATTGGAATCAAAAAAAAGTTTTATCGAATATGTCTCTCAAACAAGTTGTTATTCATAGTAATAATTTATTAAAATATATAAAATTATTTTTTCCTTCTTTTTCTAATAAATTATTCAAATTAAAAATTAATCAATCAATTTTTATGAAGCATGGTAAGATTGTATTTACGTTACACAATGTATTAAAAAATGTTGATAAAGCAGAATGGACCCTCTTATTTAAGAGCAATAAAATAGCAATAGAAATGATTCCTAAAATAAAATTTTGTTTTTCTACTTGTTTAAATTTACATTACTTACTTGAAAAGTATGACATATTTGGATATATGAAATTTCCCTTATTTTATTTTGCAATCAATGAAAAAAACTTCGTGATTTAATATTTTTAAAATATTTTTATATAAATAGTTTACTTACAACTTAGAGTAATCGCACGATTGTATGAAGTCATAATTTCTTCTTTTGCTTCATTACAATCTCCCCATCCTATTATTTTAACCCATTTTTCTTTTTCTAATTGTTTATAGTGCGCAAAAAAATGAGCAATTTGTTTTTTTAATAATTCTGATATATCTGATATATTGTGCATATTTTCATATTCCAGACATACATCATTACTTGGCACAGCTAAAATTTTGTTATCTTCTCCCGATTCATCAAGCATTTTTAATATACCAATAGGTCTACAATGAATAACACAATTAGATTGTATAGGATGATACGAAGGTACTAGTACATCTAAAGGATCTCCATCTAAAGAGATAGTTTGGTTAATATATCCATAATTACAAGGGTAAAACATTGGTGTAGGTATAAAACGATCTACAAAAAGAACATTTAATGTTTTGTTCATTTCATATTTAATTGGAGATGAGTTCAACGAGATTTCTATAATAACGTAGATGTCATGAGGTATGTTTTTACCCGCAAGTATTTTTTTAAAATTCATATTTATTCCTTCAAATTTTTTTATAGAATGAATGATTTTTTTAATATATTTTTTTCAGATAATTCTTTTATAATTTAAATAAGAGTATAATATCAAATCAATATTATCATTCAAAAATAATTATATCTATAGTTTGTATGTGATTTTTAATAATACAACATTTTTTTACATGTATTTTTAGAGGATTGATGTATGCAATTAGTAAAGGAAATAAACAATGAAGAAATACAGCTTATAGACACTGTAAAAAAAACACTAAATTTAGTAAAAAATAAAACCATTGGCATTGAAGTATTTATAAAAAAACGAATAGGTATTAGTGTTAATGTAAGAAACGGTATTATTGAGAATGTAGAGTATAATAAAGATGGCGCGTTGTTTATCACAGTTTACAATAAATTTTCTAAAGGTAGCGTATCTTCTAAAGATTTTAGTATTTCATCTATTCAAAATATGTTAGATACAGCTATTAACATTTCAAAATATTCTTCTTCTGATTTTTTTTCAGGATTACCAGATATTGAGTTATTGTGTTTTAATGCTTTTGATCTTGATTTATTTCATCCCATTGAATTAAATATCGAAGATGTTGTTAAATTTCTTATTTTGTCTGAAAAAGAAGCATTTAAATTTGATAAAAGAATTGTTAACAGTGAAGGTAGTTTTTTTAATAGTTATATTGATATTAATGTTTTTGGAAATAGCTTAGGTATGTTAGAAAAATATAAATCTACTCGTTACACTTCTTATAATTGCATGATTGCAAAAGATAAACATTCTATGCAAAGAGATTTTTATTATTCTGTTTCTAGAAAAATTAATAATTTAGAAAAACCAGAAATACTTGGAAAAAACGCCTCTTCTCGTGCTATATCAAGACTCGGATCTAAAAAAATAAATAGTCAGAAGTGTCCAGTTATTTTTTCTGCAGAAATATCTCATGTTTTCTTTTCTCATCTTATCAGCGCTCTTAATGGTGATAAAGTTTATCAAAAATCTACATTTTTAATTAATGATTTAGATAAAAACATCTTTCCTGATTGGCTTAACATTCAAGAACACCCTCATTTAAAACAGGGTTTAGGAAGTAAACCATTTGATGAAGAAGGAGTCTCTACAACAATAAAATATATTGTGAAAAAAGGAATATTACAAACTTGGTTATTAAATACGTATAATTCTCGAAAGTTGCAACTAAGAAGTACAGGAAACGCTGGAGGCATTTCTAATTGGATTATTACTCATCATAACGTTTCATTTAAAGAATTATTAAAAACAATGCATCAAGGTGTTTTGGTTACCGAATTAATGGGTCAAGGAGTGGATATTATTAATGGCAATTATTCACGTGGAGCAATAGGTTTTTGGGTTGAAAAAGGTTCTATCACCTATCCGATTAATGAAATTACCATTTCTTCGAATTTGAAGGATATGTGGAAAAATATTCTTAGTATTAGTAATGATGTTGATATACGTAATAATATTCAATGTGGTTCAGTATTATTGTCGGAAATGCAAATTTCTGGACATTAAAAATCTTATTTTTTAAATATACATATTAATCGTGATGAATGAATTATGTTACAAAATACGTCAAAATGATCAGATCGGGTAATTTAATCTGAATTGATGAAGTTGACCTATAAGCCGGGTTCTGTATGTAACAGTCATTCATCTAGATTAATAATCACTTATTAATTCAAGCAGCTTACCCAGGTTTGTATAGTACGAGCAATACAAAATTAACCTATATTTAGCTTTGCTCCGGGTGGAGTTTACCATGCCATAAATTGTTGCCAATTATGCGGTGTGCTCTTACCACACCTTTTCACCCTGGCCTTATTTTTAAAAAAATAGGTGGTTTTTTTTCTGTTGCACTAGTCATAAGCTCACGCTTTCCAGGTGTTATCTGGCACCCTGCTCTATGGAGCCCGGACTTTCCTCTTTTTAATTTTTGTAAATAAAAAAATTAAACAGCGACTGTTTGGTCAACTTCAAAATTGAATCATATATTATTTATCAGGTGTTGTCACTGTCTTTTTTTATTGCATATTGATATAAATTGTTTTTGCTAACTTGGTGTATTTTAGCAGTGAGTGTAACTGATTTTTTCAATGATAAAACATCTCTTAAAAGACAAAAAGTATCCCATACCTTTTTTGATACGTTATGTTTTAAAATTTTTTTAAAACCTTCTATGATAATCACTAGTTCTCCTTTGTAACGACATTTGTCTTCTTTAAGCCACTTTAGCATTAAGTGAGCTTTATCTCTATGTATAGATTCCCATTTTTTTGTTATTTCTCTAGCAATTACCATGTATCTATTTTTATCTATCTGATCTATTATATCTTCCATGCTTTGTAATATTCTATATTTCGATTCATAAAAAATAATTGTGCGAGTTTCATTTTTTAAAGACAATAATAAATTACATCTAGCGGTTTTTTTGGAAGGAAGAAATCCTTCATAACAAAAACGATTATTTGCAAGGCCAGAAGCACTTAAAGCAGTGATAGCAGCACATGCTCCAGGCAAAGGAATAACTTTAATATTAAAAAAATAGCATTTTTTTACTAAAATAAAACCAGGATCATTGATTACTGGTGTGCCTGCATTAGAAACTAAAGCAATGCTGACTCCTGCTTGTAATTTTTTAATTAAATTATCACTTTTTTGATTTTCGTTATCTTTGTTCATTAATACTAGATGATTTGTAATATTGAATTTTTGTAGTAAAATATTAGTATGTTGAATATTTTCTGCAACGATTAAATCAACATTTTTCAATATTTCTAATCCTCTGTAAGTAATATCTAATAAGTTACCAATCGGGGTTGGTACAATATAAAGAGTGCCAGTTTTTAATTGATGCATTTTTTCTCCATAAAATATTTTTGTATATTTATATTAAAATGTTAACATTTTTTTATAAATAAGAGTTGTAATCAATATGTTTAATTTATCTAATCTAAAATATATATTTCTTATAAAAAACTTGCATTATATTTTGTGATGGGTATAAGGATTGTCAGTGAAGAGAGTAGTGATTACAGGTTTCGGTATTGTGTCTAGTATTGGAAACAGCGAGAAAGAAATTTTTAATGCTTTATATCATGGACATTCTGGTGTGATTTTTTCAGAATCAATGAAACAACTCAATATGAATAGTCAAGTATGGGGTAATATAAAATTAAATAATGCAAATTTTATCATCCCAAGAAAAATGTTGCGCTTTATGAATGATGCTTCTGTATATGCTTATATAGCTATGTTAAATGCTATCAAAGATGCTAAAATCAGCACTCAACAATATCAAAAAAATCCTCGTGTCGGATTAATTGTAGGTTCAGGTTGCGCTCCAGCAAAATATTATGCATGCAGTAATTTAACTGGTTCTATACGAAATAAACGTTCTTTTAATTCTATTAATCCATATTTAGCTATTCAAAAAATGCCTTCTGGAATATCAGCTTGTTTATCTACATTTTTTAATATTTATGGAGTTACTTATTCTATTAATTCGGCGTGTTCTACTTCAGCTAATTGCATTGGAAATGCTTTTCAATTGATTAAATATGGAATACAAGATCTTGTTTTCGCAGGAGGAGGGGATGAAATTAGTCTAGAATTATCTTATGAATTTGATGTAATGAAAGCACTTTCTACGAAATTCAATAATCGTCCTAAAACTGCATCACGTGTTTATGATATAAATCGTGATGGTTTTGTAATTTCTGGTGGTTCTGGAATATTAGTTATTGAAGAATTAAATTTTGCTTTATCTCGTTCTGCTCATATTTATGCAGAAATTATTGGATATTCTAGCATTTCTGATGGTGATAACATGATAATTCCTTCAGGAAAGGGTACTGTACGTTGTATGCAATTAGCTAAAAAAGAAAATAATGCATCTATTGATTATATTAACACACATGGAACATCTACTAAAATTGGTGATTTAATAGAATTAAAAGCGATTAAAGAAGTCTTTATCAATGAAAAACAACCAATTATCTCTGCAACGAAATCAATAACGGGACATTCATTAGGTGCAGCAGGTGTACATGAAATTATCTATATATTGTTAATGTTTAAATATAATTTTATTGCACCTTCAATCAACATTGAAACATTAGAACCATATGCAAAAAATATGAATATTATTCAAAAAAGAATGGATATAAAGATTGATACAGCCATGTCAAATAGTTTAGGTTTTGGTGGTAACAATGTTTCATTGATAGTAAAAAAATATTCACATACTTTATAATCAATAAAAGAGAAAAATGTTTTATTAAGACCATCAAAAATAAAATTTTTATATAAAAAGAATGTATTGTTTTAATGATTTAAATTAAGAAAATCATTTTAATATGTATAGTATTAAAATGATTTTTTTCTTGTTAATTATAAATTGTGCATTGTGTATGAAGCACAGCAATCTTGATGTATGATATAAATGTTTTTTGATATTTTATATTTTCGATGGAGCAAGAAAAGATGAATCAATTAAATGAATTAAAAAAATTTACTGTTGTTGTTGCTGATACCGGTGATATTCAATCGATTCGCAAATACAAACCAAATGATGCAACCACGAATCCATCTTTAATTCTACAAGCAGCCACATCCAGTTTGAATCAACGTTTTATTGATCAAGCTGTAGCCTACGCTAAAAAGAAAGGAGGTTTATATGAAGACAGAATCGCAAATGCAAGTGATAAACTATTAGTAGATATAGGAATAGAAATTTTAAAATATATACCTGGTTATATTTCTAGCGAAGTCGATGCTCGTTTATCTTTTAGCAAAGAAAAATCTATCATCAAAGCAAAAAAATTAATTAATTTATATGAAGAGCAAGGAATTTCAAGAAATAAAGTTTTAATTAAACTAGCTGCAACATGGGAATGTATTAAAGCTGCAGAAGAGTTAAAAAAAGAAAATATTCTTTGTAATTTAACTCTTATATTTTCATTTGCTCAAGCGCGAGCATGTGCAGAATCAAAAGTTTTTTTAATTTCTCCTTTTGTTGGTCGTATTTATGATTGGTATGTTGCAAAAAATTTAATATCAAAAGATTTCGTAGGAAAAGATCCTGGTGTTGTATCAGTTTGTAAAATATATGATTTTTTTAAAAAACATAATTATAAAACTATAATTATGGGGGCAAGTTTTCGTAATGTCCAACAAATATTGTATTTATCTGGATGTGATCGATTGACTATAGCGCCTGTTTTATTAAAAGAATTAGAATCTAATAATACTCAGAAATTAAAAAAACAACTAGGTCTTCCTGATGTTTTTCTATCTCCTCCTAAAACATTGTCTGAAGAAGAATTCAGATGGGAACATAATGAAGATGTTATGGCTGTCGAAAAATTATCTGAAGGTATACGAAATTTTGGAAAAGATCAGATTTGTTTAGAAAAAATACTATCTAAAAAAATATAAATACATCAGTATTAAAACTGATTTTTTAAGGAAAAAATATGTTTTCAAGAAAACAATTATCTAATGCAATTCGTATTCTTAGTATTGATGCTGTTCAAACAGCTCAATCAGGGCATCCTGGAATGCCTATGGGCATGGCAGATATTGCAGAAGTATTATGGAGAGATTTTCTCAAACATAATCCAAAAAATCCTGCTTGGAGTAATCGTGATCGTTTTGTCTTATCTAATGGACACGGTTCAATGTTGTTATATAGTTTATTACATCTTACCGGATATGATCTCTCTATAGAAGAATTAAAAAATTTTAGACAAATTAATTCTAAAACTCCAGGGCATCCTGAAATAGATGTTACTCCAGGTGTTGAAGTGACAACTGGTCCTTTAGGGCAGGGTTTAGCTAATGCTGTTGGTATGGCGATTGCAGAGCGAATTTTAAGTTCTTATTTTAACCGAAATGAATTTAATATCGTGGATCATCATACTTGGGTTTTTGTAGGTGATGGTTGTTTAATGGAGGGTATTTCCCATGAAGTATGCTCTTTAGCAGGCACTTTAAATCTTGGTAAGTTGATTGTTTTTTATGATAAGAATGGCATTTCAATAGATGGTCCGGTATGTAATTGGTTTACGGATGACACAGTGAAACGTTTTGAATCTTATAATTGGCATGTATTAGATAATGTTAATGGTCATGATCCAGAATCGATAATATGCAGCATCAAGAAAGCAAAATCAGTAAAAAATCAGCCTTCTATTATTATTTGTAACACTATTATTGGTTTTGGTTCGCCCAATAAGTCAGGAACTGCAGAAATACATGGTGCTCCCTTAGGAGAAGAAGAAGTTGCTTTAACAAGAAAAAAACTAAATTGGAAATATCCTCCTTTTAAAATACCATTAGAAATGTATAAAAAATGGAATTGTGTTAAAAAAGGTATAGAGATAGAAGAGAAATGGAAAAAAAAGTTTTTTTTCTATAAAGAAAAATATCCTAATTTAGCTGTTGAATATTTAAGAAGAGTTAATAATCAGCTCCCTAAAAACTGGTTTGAAACAGCTCAAAGTTATATTGATTACTTGCAAAACAATCCAAAAAATATAGCTAGTCGACAAGCATCACAATATGTGTTAGAAAAATTTGGAAAAATGTTACCTGAATTAATTGGTGGATCAGCAGATCTATCACCTAGTAATTTAACGAAATGTTCTTTTTCTAATTCTATTTTTAAAAATCTTTCTGGAAATTATATTCACTATGGAGTACGCGAATTTGGTATGACTGCTATTGCTAATGGTATATTTCATCATGGTGGTTTTATTCCATATACAGCTACTTTTTTGATCTTTTTTGAATATGCTCGTAATGCAGTGCGTATGGCTGCATTAATGAACACAAAACATATTTTTGTCTATACGCATGATTCTATTGGTTTAGGTGAAGATGGTCCTACACATCAACCCATTGAACAATTAGCCACTTTAAGAATGACTCCAAATCTAGATGTTTGGCGGCCTAGTGATCAAGTAGAAACAGCATGTGCTTGGAAATATGCAATAGAAAAAAAATCAGGACCTACAGCTCTTATTTTATCTCGTCAGATGCTTTTTCAATCTGAAAAAAATTTAACACAGTTAAAAAATATTGCTCGTGGAGCATATGTGTTATATGAATCTAAAGCATTACTAGATTTAATTTTTATTTCGACAGGATCAGAAGTTCACATTACTTTATTGGCAGCAAAAAAAATTGTTTCTTTAGGATATTCTGTCAGAGTTGTCTCAATGCCTTCTACTGATATTTTTGATAGACAGGATGATACATATAAAGAATCTGTTTTACCGTCTAATTTTAATAAAAAAATTGCAATAGAAGCTGGTGTAGAAGACTTTTGGTACAAATATATAGGTCTGAATGGCGTAATTATTGGCATGAAAACATTTGGAGAATCTGCTCCAGCAGAACATTTATTTAAAAAGTTTGGTTTTAGTGTAGATAACATAGTTAATAAAGCAATGATGTTATTAACATCTTAAATTTTATTTAATAATTTTTAAGAGATATGGGGCTTAATTTTTTGCCCCATTGATGTTGAATGTGAAAAAATATTTATAAAATAAAAAAATTTAGGAACAATATGACTTGCTCAATAACCCAATTAGCACAAACATTAATCCGTATTCCATCTATTAGCCCTCAAGACTTAGGATGTCAAAATATTATTATAAAACGTTTACGTAAACTAGGATTTCAAATTAATACTATCAACGTGAATAATACTAAAAATTTTTGGGCTTATAAGGGTGTAGGAAAGACTTTAACATTTGCAGGACATACAGATGTAGTTTCTCCAGGCAATGAAGAGTGTTGGGATAATCATCCATTTAAACCTATTATTAAAAATGGATTTTTGTTTGGTAGGGGGTCAGTAGATATGAAGGGCGCATTATCAGCAATGATTATTGCTGCTGAAAGATTTATAAAAAAATTTCCAAACTACAAAGGACGTTTATCTTTTCTTATTACTTCAGATGAAGAATCTACTGCTATTGATGGTACTGTTAAAGTGGTCGAATACTTAAAATCTCAACATGACACGATTAATTATTGTGTAATAGGAGAGCCGTCAAGCATTGCTATTGTAGGAGATGTTGTAAAAAATGGGAGACGTGGTTCAATAACTGCTGATGTTATCATTCATGGTATACAAGGACATATTGCTTATCCTCATTTAGCTGAAAATCCAATACACAAAGGAATACCTGTTATTTTAAAAATTTTATCTATTAAATTTGATAGTGGTAATAATTATTTTTCTCCAACTGCTATTAATGTTTCTAATATTCATGCTGGAGATGGTTCCAATAATGTCATTCCAGGAAACTTGTTTGTCCAATTCAATGTCCGATTTAGTACAGAAATTTCTGATGTTCAAATTAAAAACAAAATTATAGATGTTTTAGATAAAAGTAATTTAAATTATACCATAAAATGGTTTCTGTCTGCTCAACCATTTTTTAGTCAAAAGAGCGTTTTAGCAGATTCTGTAATAAAATCGATCGTATCTTATAATAAAAAAGAACCTATTTTTTCTACTGATGGAGGCACTTCTGATGGACGGTTTATTGCATCAATGGGTTCTGAAATCGTTGAACTCGGCTTGGTTAATAGTACAATTCATAAAGTGAATGAGTGCGTAAAAATATTAGATTTGCAATTATTAAGTTTAATGTATGAAAATATTATGAAAGAATTACTCACTTAATCTTGAACATGTTTTTCTATATTTGTACATTATAAAAAATTTTTAGAAACGATACTGCATTAACAATGCAGAATATCATAAAGATACTCTGCATCTTTTATTGACTTATTAGAATCTTGATAAATGATTTTTAGATATTTTTTCTATACTACATAATTGTTTATATAGGAGGAAATATATCATAATTGTTTTTTTGTAAATCTTTGTCGTCACTTGGAATATTATATTCTTGATTCATATTTGGAATAAATACATCTTTTGGTATGATCAGTTTCTTTAGTTGTTTTTGTGCTTCATGAAATAAAAGATCATTATCTCTTTCTATATCTACTAATGTACAAGATGTGATTAAAAATATATTGAATATTTGAAAGATGATTTTAAGCATAAAAGATGTTTTTTTATTTTTAATGTTGTTGAATTTTAGCATTTTGAATGGCTTTTTCAAGTTGTAAACATGTAAATTTTGAAGCTGATGTCATCGGTAAACGAAGTGTATTATATTTGATCAAACCTATTTTTTGAGCTAACCATTTTACTGGTATAGGATTTGATTCTAAAAATAAAGCTTCATGTAAATACATCAATCTTTGATTTATTAATCTTGCTTTTATAAACTCACCTTTTAATGCATATGAACAGAGTTTTGTCATTTCTCTAGCTGCGATATTAGCTGTCACTGATATGACACCGTTTCCTCCTAACTGTATAAAATCTAATGCTGTAATATCATCTCCACTAATTAGTAAAAAATCATTTGGCACTGATGCTTTTATTTTATTAATTCTTGATAAATCACCAGTGGCTTCTTTAATTCCTATAATATTTTTAAAAACAGATAGTTTGGATATTGTTTCTGGTAATAAATCGCATCCAGTACGACTAGGAACATTATATAAAATCTGAGGTAATTCAGTGTTTTCTGAAATAGCTTTAAAATGTTGATATAATCCTGTTTGTGTAGGTTTATTATAATATGGTGTAACAGTTAAACAGGCAGCAATGCCAGAGTTTTCAAATCTCTGTGTTAAAGATACAGCTTCTGTTGTCGCATTTGCACCAGTTCCTGCGATAATCGGAATGCGATCATCTGCTAATTCTAAAGTAAGCATAACTACTTTTATATGTTCCTCTTGACTTAATGTTGCAGATTCTCCAGTTGTTCCAATAGAAACGATTGCTGTAGTTTTATTCAATACATGATAATCTACTAATTTTTTCAAACTTGTACGACAGATTTGACCTTTTTCATCCATGGGTGTAATGAGTGCAACAATACTTCCTGTGAACATTAATTATCCTCCTGAATAAAAAAATTTTCAACATGTTCAATGTTTCTTTGAATGATTATATTTTTTAAAAATATATTATTTTCAATGTACAAAGATTATTTAATACTTGCTATATCGTTAATTGTGAATCATTAATTATAGAATTCACAATTGTATAAGTCGTATGTTATACAATGAACATACTAGAATCTAAAACTGATGCTCTGTAATTTATTTTATTAATGATTTTAAAACACTAATAAAAATATTATATTTTTATACAAAAGATAATATCTTATTTTTTATGATAATAGCTATAGATGGGATGATAAAATTTATAATATGAGAGAGAAATCATTATGATTTAAAAAATTTTAAAATTTTAGAAAGTATGCTTTTAACATTATTTTTTTAAAATGTCACTTGATGTAAAAGTCATGTTTTGTTAATTTTTTATGATTAAGAATGTGTGTTTATTGCAAGATTCACTATAAAAAATATTTTATACTAAAATAGTAATGATATTACAAATTTAATTTGTATTAACTGTTTTTTATTATAATATATTTTATAAATCTTAATCCAAAAATTTGATAATGTAGTAATCTTGTTTTATAAACAAGATATAAACATTTTTATATTTTAGTAAAACTACTAAATATCATTATATTTAGTAGCGTAATGTTTTAATTAAAACATAGTATTTTGCAGCTATTATGATTTACTACATTGTCCTTGAAATCGCAATAAGTGGTCCATTAATACAATTGCTGCCATTGCTTCTGTTATTGGTACAGCACGAATACCTACACATGGATCATGTCGACCTTTAACACTTATTTCTACTTGTTCTTTATTTTTGTTTATTGTCTTGCCTGTTTTTCTGATGCTTGACGTTGGTTTAAATGCTACTTTTATAACAATATTTTCTCCGTTGCTAATACCCCCTAAAATTCCTCCAGAATGATTAGTAGTAAATCCTTTTGACGTTATTTCATCACGATGTTCGCTGCCTTTTTGTTGAATGACCGAACAACCATCTCCAATTTCTACCGCTTTTGAAGCATTTATACTCATTAATGCATGTGCTAAATCAGCATCGAGACGATCAAAAACTGGTTCTCCAAGACCAACGGGGACATTTTCAATAACAAGAGTAACTTGCGCTCCAATTGAATCACCGGTTTTTTTTAAATATTTTATTAATTCTTCTAGCTCGAAGATTTTTTCAGGATCAGAACAAAAAAAACTATTTTTTTCTCTTTCTTTCCAAGATTTAAATGAACAATTAATATGGCCCATGGCTGATAAATATGCGCCTATTTTAACATTATATTTTTGTTTGAGATATTTTTTTGCAACAGCTCCTGCAGCAACTCGCATAGCAGTTTCACGAGCAGATGATCTTCCTCCTCCACGATAATCTCTGATTCCATATTTTTTTTCATAAGTGTAATCAGCATGACCTGGTCTAAATACATCTTTAATATCTTCATAATCTTTTGAACGTTGATCGCTATTGTAAATGATTAAACCAATACTAGTACCAGTGGTTATTCCATTAAACACTCCGGACAAAATTTGAACTTGATCTAATTCACGACGAGGAGTGGTATAACGAGAAACGCCGGGTCTTCTACGATTCAAATCGTGCTGTAAGTCTATACAAGACAACTCAAGACCTGGCGGAGTACCATCAATGATGCATCCTAATGCGGTACCGTGTGACTCTCCAAACGTGGTGACACAAAAATTTTTACCAATCGTATTTCCAGACATATATTTTTCTATTATTTTTGTTAAAATGAAATATTACAACTATACAGAAGAAATATAAAAAATCATTTTTTATTTTTAAATATTATCAAAATAATATATCTTGAGATGTAAAAAATTACTAATTATAACATTTTTTATTTGTTGTTTTTATAAAAACTAAATTATATAATTATTAAACAAATAACAAATGAAATGTATTTTCAATATGACATGTTTTGGTGAAAATTATGAATAAAAATCAGACTAGCAGTGCCAATAGCAATTTTTTATTTCGTCAATATCTTAATGGCACTCGTGAGATCGTACAAGATACTATTTTTCATCCTAGAATCCATAACCACAATCATACTAGCACAATGTCTAAACGTATTATATTCGAGCAAAATGCTCATAGTCATTATTTTTCTTATAGAAATAAAAAAGATTTATTTAAAGATAATCCAGTGTCTTATATTAGAAATAAACGTTCTTTTAATATTTTGAAAAATTTAAAACATGGAAAATATGATCCGGATATTTTTCTTGATTTACATGGATTGAATCAATATCAAGCGCAAAAAGCATTAGGTGAGTTGATTACGACATGTCAAAAAGAAAAAATATTTTGTGCACATATTATGCATGGACATGGTAAGCATATCTTAAAAAAGCAAACTCCTTTTTGGCTATCTCAACATCCAGATATAATAGCATTTCATCAAGCTCCGAAAATGTTTGGGAGCGATGCTGCAATTATTGTTTTAATTGAACTTAAAATTTAAATGATTTAGTAAAGAAGTTGTACTTAAATATTTTTTGGAAAAAAACATTTATATGCGTTTTGTTGAATAATTTCTATATTTTAATATTAATTATCTTCAATAAATTATCAACTTATATTGATGTTCTTGTTCTATCTTTTTTATCCAAAATAATAATGATTATATATGATCTAAAAACTCTTGTTCTGTTTTCAATGTAAAAATTTTTTATTTTTTTTAATTAACTTCTATTATATTGTATATTAATATATTGATATATAACAATTTTTTATTTGTTATGTGTTCATTGTATAATAATATAACTTTTCTTATATTTATTATTACATCATTATAATTCATGTTGTTATGATCATAAAATATTTCAAAAGCCCTTTTTTGGGTTTTTTTATTTTTAAGAGTTCGAATTTGCATAGACAAAAAATTTTTAAGGAATTTTTAATATGTTAGATAACTATCGTGTACGTATAGCAATGCAAAAAACTGGTCGATTAAGTACTGATTCTATAAAATTACTCGCTTGCTGCGGTATTAAAATTAATTTACAAAAGCAAAAACTCATTGCATTTGCTGAAAATATGCCTATTGATGTCATGTTAGTTCGTGATGATGATATTCCTGGATTGGTCATGGATGGTGTGGTAGATCTGGGTATTGTTGGAGAGAATGTGCTTGAAGAAGAACTGTTACACCGTAAATCACAAAAATGTGAATATTCATATCAAACATTAAGACGACTTGATTTTGGAGTATGTAGATTATCTTTGGCGCTTCCCTTAAATACTGAATATTCTAGTATAGAATCTTTGAAAAATTTTAGAATAGCAACCTCTTATCCACATTTGTTAAAAAAATATTTAGATGATAAAAACATTCCGTTTAAATCTTGTAAGTTAAATGGATCTGTTGAAGTAGCGCCTAGAGTTGGTTTGGCAGATGCCATTTGTGATTTAGTTTCAACAGGAGCAACTTTAGAAGCTAATGGATTGCGTGAAGTACAAGTTATTTATCATTCTTATGCATGTTTAATTTGTAAAAATGGAGATATAAATAATATGAAAAAAGAAATTATTAATAAACTCATGACACGTATTCAAGGTGTAATTAAAGCGCGTGAATCGAAATATATCATGTTACATGCTCCAATTAAAAAACTAGACGCGGTAATATCTTTATTACATGGAGCGGAAAGACCAACTATTTTAAAGTTAGCAGGTGATGAAAATCGAGTAGCCATGCATATGGTCAGTAGTGAGACATTATTTTGGGAAACAATGGAAAAGTTAAAATTTTTAGGAGCTAGTTCTATTTTAGTTTTGCCAATCGAAAAAATGATGGAGTAAATAACAATGATGACAGATGTGAAGAATCTTATTTTTTGGAATAAGTTAAATTCTCATGACCAAAAAAAAATATTATGTAGACCTGTTTTACAGACGGGTGGAAAAATAAAAAAAGTTGTAAAAAAAATTATAAAAGATGTGCAATGTTTTGGTGATCAAGCTATACAAAATTACTCTATATTATTCGATAAAATTCGTATAAAAGATTTACAGGTTTCGAAAGGAGAAATATCTGAATCGTCTTATGATATAAGCAAAAAATTAAAAAATGCAATTTTAATTGCAAAAAAAAACATTACATCTTTTCATGAAGCGCAAATGTCATCAAATGTAGATATAGAAACGCAATCTGGAGTGCGTTGTCAACAAATATATTTACCCCTAAATTCTATTGGTATTTATATTCCTAGCGGTACGGCAACTTTATTCTCAACTGTTTTGATGCTTGCAATACCCGCTCAAATTGCTGGATGTAAACAAATAGTACTATGCTCACCGCCTCCAATCAGTAAAAAAATATTATACGCATCGAATGTTTGTGGTATTGATAAAATATTTCGCGTTGGTGGAGCTCAAGCTATAGCTGCCCTTGCTTTTGGCACTGAAACAGTACCTAAAGTTGATAAAATCTTTGGTCCAGGGAATGCATATGTTACAGAAGCAAAACGACAAGTAAGTTCTGTTTTTAATGGATCGTCTATAGATATGTTAGCAGGACCATCAGAATTATTGATTATTGCTGATAAGTATGCTAACGCAGATTTTATTGCTTCTGATTTATTATCACAAGCTGAACATGGCACTTCTTCTCAAGTAATTTTATTAACTCCTTGTATAAAGTTAGCTCATAAAGTCATTATTGCTCTAAATCAACAAATTAAGACATTAAGTAGATTACTGGAGATTGAAGCGGTTTTGAAAAATAGCGTGATTATTGTTACCAAGGATTTATCGGAATGTATTAACATATCTAATATGTATGCACCGGAACATCTAATTATTCAAACTCAAGAACCTAGAACAATTCTCAATCATATTTTAAATGCTAGTTCTGTTTTTTTAGGAGCATGGTCTCCAGAATCTGCAGGAGACTATGCTTCTGGTACAAATCATGTTTTACCCACTTATGGAAAATCTAACGTTGATTCAGCCTTAGGCGTAGCTGATTTTCAAAAACGTATATTGGTTCAAGAGCTAACTTCTGAAGGATTATTGAATATAGCTAATACTTTAGAAATTTTATCTTCTGAAGAAAAACTTCAAGCTCATAAACATGCTGTCAAAATTCGAGCTGATTTTTTAAAGGGAAAAAAATATGATAGATAATTTTAAAAAACTAGTGAGACCTAATATTCAAAAGTTACAACCATATGAATCTGCAAGACGCATTGGTGGTCAACATGGTGATGTTTTATTAAACGCAAATGAATCACCTATATTTACGCCTTTTGAATTAAAAAAAAAAATATTTAATAGATATCCAGAATGCCAACCGAGTGATTTAATATCGTCTTATTCTGAATATGCAGGAGTACTTCCTGAACAAATTTTAGCAACTAGAGGTGCTGATGAAGGAATTGAGTTACTAATTAAAGCTTTTTGTGATCCAGGAAAAGACTCCATCATTTATTGTCCTCCAACGTATGATATGTATAAAATAAATGCTAAAATTGCTGGCATAACAATAAAAGAAGTTCCTTCTATTAAAAATACTTGGCAATTAGATTTATTCAATATTCAATTAAACTTAAAAAATGTAAAATTGTTATATATTTGCCATCCAAACAATCCTACTGGAAACATTATTTCCAAAGGCGATTTAATAAGTTTATTAGAAATGACTGAAAATCGCGCTTTGATAATTTTGGATGAAGCGTATATTGAATTTATACCTGAAAAAAGTATGATATTTTACTTAAAAAAGTATTCGAACTTAGTAATTTTAAGGACATTATCTAAAGCATTTGCTTTAGCTGGAATAAGATGTGGTTTTATTTTAGCGCATAAAGAAATAATACATATTTTAAATAAAGTAATTAGTCCTTATCCAATATCTATACCTGTATCTAATATTGCTATTCAATCTTTAAGTCAACGTTTCATCCAAATAATGAAAAACCGTGTTTCAGAGTTAAATGATAATCGTATTTGGTTGATTAATGAATTGAAGCAATTATCTTGTGTAAAAAAAATATTTAACAGTCATACTAATTATATATTAGTGCGATTTTTTATGTTTGAAGAAATTTTTAACACATTTTGGAAAAAAGGTATTATTTTGAGAAAACAAAACTCAAAGATGAATTTAGAACAATGTTTAAGAATTACTATTGGTACACGTGCAGAATGTTTTCGTGTCATTCAAGAATTAAAAACATTTTCTGCAGCATTTTCTAAAAGAGGTTTAGCATGAAAAAAAAATATTTATTTATTGATCGAGATGGCACGTTAATAGATGAACCAGATAACAATTTTCAAATAGATTCAATGAGAAAATTAAAATTTAAAAAAAATGTTATTCTTGCATTGTCTGAGTTATCAAACCTTGATTACAAATTAATTATGGTTACAAACCAAGATGGATTGGGAACTGCATCTTTTCCCTTAGAAAATTTTAATCAACCTCATTTATTTATGTTGCATGTTTTTGATTCACAAGGAGTCACTTTTGATGATGTATTAATTTGTCCTCATTTTATACATGATGATTGCAAATGCCGTAAACCTAAAATTCATATGATAAAACCATGGTTAAAAAAAATAGATTCGCTACATAGTTATGTTATCGGTGATAGAAAAACAGATATGATTTTAGCAAAAAATCTTGGGATCTCTGGAATTCAATATAAAGAAAAAATGTTTAATTGGATTCAAATCAAAAACGCAATCATGAAAAAAAACAGATGTGCGCAAGTGATAAGAAATACAAAAGAAACTAAAATTAATGTTCAAGTTTTTTTAGATTCAGAAGAAAACAGTGAAATAAGTACAGGAATTAATTTTTTTGATCATATGTTAGAACAACTATCAGTTCATAGTGGAATTTGTATAAAAATATCTGTAATAGGAGATCTTAATGTTGATGATCATCATACTGTAGAAGATGCAGGTATTGCTTTAGGAGAAGCATTATTGCAAGCATTAGGTAGTAAACATGGATTATCTAGATTTGGTTTTTATGTCCCTATGGATGAAAGCGTATCTCATTGTGTAATAGATATATCAAATCGTCCATATTTAAAATTTCAATCGACATTTCATTATCAAATGGTTGGTGATCTTAATACTGCAATGATCGAACATTTTTTTTATTCCCTAGTTTATTCTATGAGAATTACATTACATCTTAATGCTAGAGGAAAAAATGATCATCACTGTGCTGAAAGTTTGTTTAAGTCTTTTGGTTGTGCATTGCGTCAAGCAATTAGTGTGCAAGGGAAAAAACTGCCAACTTCAAAAGGAATATTATAATGAATAATATAGTTATACTTGATACTAGTTGTGCTAATTTAACTTCAATCAAGGTTGCAGTAGAAAAATTAGGTTATCGAACCACGGTTAGTTCTGATTTATCTATAATTATGAATGCAAAAAAAATATTTCTTCCTGGTGTAGGTACTGCTACTGCAGTAATGAAACATTTATATGACAAACAATTAATTAATATTATTAAAAACTTCAAAAAACCTATTTTAGGTATATGTCTTGGCATGCAATTACTTTGTAATTTTAGTGAAGAATGTCAAGGTGTAAAAACTATTGGAGTCATTGAATCTTCCGTGTTGCGTTTAAAAAGTAATGACTTACCATTACCGCATATTGGATGGAATAATATTAGTTTTCAAAAATCACATCCATTATTTAAAAACATACCAAATTATTCTAAATTTTATTTTGTTCACAGTTATGTTGTGCCAATTAATAAATATACTTTATCAACAACAATTTATGGTAATCATTTCACTTCAGCAATACAAAAAAACAATTTTTTTGGAGTGCAATTTCATCCGGAAAAATCAGGAAAATTGGGATCAATACTGTTAAAAAATTTTTTGGAGATATAATTTAATGATTATTCCTGCTTTTGATTTAATTAATGGAAAACCAGTTCGTTTATATCAGGGTAATTATCTTAATCAAAAAGATTATAATGTAAATTTACGCGAATGTTTAGAAGAGTATAAATTAAAGGGAATAAAAATAGTGCATCTAGTAGATTTAGATGGAGCAAAAAACAGCAAAAACAGACAGTTGAATTTATTAAAAAAAATACTATCGTATGGTATTATTCCTATACAAATTGGAGGTGGAATTAGAAATATAGAAGATATACAAAATCTTCTTGATTGTGGTGCTACTAGAGTCATCATTGGCTCTTGTGCTATAAAAAATAAAATTCAAGTGAAAAAATGGTTAGATATTTATGGTCCTGATAGAATCGTTTTAGCATTAGACGTACATATTAATAATAATAAAAAAGAGATTCATATTAATGGTTGGCAAAAGAAAACTAACTATTTTTTAGAAGACATTATTGAATATTTTTCGTCAAGTCAATTAAAACATGTATTATGCACGGACATATCTAAAGATGGTACTTTATCAGGTCCAAATTTTAAGCTATATCAAGATCTTGTTAAAAACTTTAAAAATATAAAATTTCAAGCTTCTGGTGGAGTGTCAGTATTAAACGATATTGTTTCTTTAAAAAAAACTGGAGTACACAATGTTATTATTGGTCGTAGTTTATTAGAAAAAAAATTTACTATAGAGGACGCATTAAAATGTTGGCAAAACGAATCATAGCATGTCTTGATGTTCGAAATGGTTTAGTTGTCAAAGGAGTTCAATTTAAAGATCATCAAATTATAGGCGATATATTGCCATTATCTCAACGTTATGCAGATGAAGGTATAGATGAATTAGTATTTTATGATATTGCAGCTTCTACAAGTAATAAGTTAGTCGATAGAAGTTGGATAAAAAAAATTGCAAAAGTAATCAATATACCATTTTGTGTTGCTGGAGGAATTAAAACAGTAAAAGATGCAAAAAATGTTTTAGAAAGCGGTGCAGATAAGATTTCAATTAATTCTTCAGCTTTGTTGGATCCAAATTTAATTACTAAAATTTCAGAATGTTTTGGTGTTCAATGTATGGTTGTAGGCATAGATTCTTGGTTTGATGAATTAAAAAATTGTTACATGGTACAACAATATACAGGAGATATCAGCAAAACATATCAAACTCAATGGAAAACATGTCATTGGATAAAAAAAGTTCAAGAACAAGGTGCAGGTGAAATTGTTTTAAATATGATGAATAAAGATGGATTGCAAAATGGTTATGATATTTCACAACTAAAAAAGATGAGAGCAATTTGTAAGGTACCATTAATTGCTTCAGGAGGCGCTGGAAATATGGAACATTTTTATCAAGCACTGTATTGTACTAATGTAGATGGAGTTTTAGCTGCATCTGTTTTTCATAAAAATATAGTGAACATAAAAAATTTAAAAAATTTTTTAATTAAAAAAGGAATAGAAATTAGACTATGTTAAATAAAAAAAATATACTAAATCTTAATTGGATTAAAACAAATGGCATGTTGCCTGTCATTATACAAGATTATATTTCTCATAAAGTTTTAATGCATGGATACATGAATGAGACAGCCTTATTAAAAACTCAAAAAGATGGTGTAGTAACATTTTATTCGCGTACTAAAAAGCGCTTATGGACAAAAGGAGAAACATCAGGCAATTACTTGAAAGTAATTGAAATTACTACAGATTGTGATTATGATACGCTTTTAATTTTAACAACTTCTAAAAACTTAACATGTCATTTAGGTAATGAAAGTTGTTTTTCTTTAAAAAATAATAATACAAATTTTCTTTTTGAACTAGAAAAAATTATAGAAAATAATAAAACTTGTGCAAAAAATTCATATACATCTTATTTATATCAATCTGGTACCAGTCGCATAGCACAAAAAGTTGGTGAAGAAGCGGTTGAAACAATATTAGCTGCAATGAAAAAAGATAAAAATGAATTGATTAATGAATCTTCGGATTTAATTTATCATTTAATTGTATTGTTGCACGATCAACATTTAAATTTCAATATGATTCTTGATAATTTAAAAAGCAGAAATAAAACTGCATAGACATATTGCTTTAACATCATTATATGAGATTAAATTGTTTTTTTTATGTGTATTTTAATATTAATAAAGTATCAATAACATATAAAATATACATGATCTATATTGATATTGTTTAAATTTATCTCACATATTCAATGTTTATATTTTTTTTTATTGCAGATATAAGAAAAAATTTTTTTAAAAAATTTATAAAATTTTATAGATGGAGAATAATATGTCAAAACAACAAATTGGTGTAGTCGGAATGGCTGTTATGGGAAGAAATTTAGCATTAAATATTGCAAGTAATGATTACACTGTCTCAATCTTTAATCGTACTAAATCGGTGACAGAAACAGTGATTCATAACAATACAGGGAAAAATATTTTTCCATATTTTTCTATAAAAGACTTTGTAGAATCTCTTACTAAACCCAGATGTATTTTATTAATGGTACAAGCTGGAAAAGCGACAGATGATACTATTGAGTCTATTATGCCATATTTAGATAAAGAGGATATATTAATTGATGGGGGTAATACGTTTTATAAAGATACTATGCGAAGAAGTAATCATTTATCTAAATATGGTATTAATTTTATTGGAATGGGTGTTTCTGGAGGTGAGTTAGGAGCCTTAACAGGACCTGCAATTATGCCTGGAGGGCAAAAAAAAGCATATGATTTAGTATCTTCAATGTTAAATAAAATATCAGCAAAATTTGATAACGAACCATGTGTTGCTTATATTGGTCCAAATGGTTCTGGACATTATGTAAAAATGATACATAATGGCATTGAATATGGAGATATGCAATTGATTGGAGAAGCATATTTTTTATTAAAGTATTTATTGAATATGACTAATGAAGAACTATCTGATATTTTTTTTGAATGGAATAAAGGTGAATTAAATAGTTATTTAATAGATATTACAAAGGACATTTTTATATTCAAAGATCAAAATGGCAAATATTTAATAGATTATATTTTAGATATAGCTGAAGAAAAAGGAACAGGAAAATGGATTAGTCAAAACGCTTTAGAAGTTCGTGAGCCTCTTTCATTAATCACTGAATCAGTCTTCTTACGTTATTTGTCTTTTCTGAAAAAACAACGCATAATAGCCTCAAAAATACTAACAGGGCCTAGTGTTAATCAACGCATTCAAGATAAAAAAAGTTTTGTTGAAGAAATTAGAAAAGCGTTATATTTAGGAAAAATAATTTCTTATGCACAAGGCTTTGCTCAATTAAATAAAGCTTCAGAAAAATATTCTTGGAACTTACAATGTGGTGAGATTGCTAAAATCTTTAGATCTGGATGTATCATCCGAGCAAATTTTTTAGAAAAGATACAAAAAGAGTATGTTTCTAATCAAAATATAGTTAACCTGTTATTAACACCATATTTTTCAAAAATAGCTAATGAATATCAAATTTCATTACGTAACGTAGTTATACAAGCGATACAATATGGTATTGCAGTTCCTGCTTTTTCTGCAGCTATTTCGTATTATGATGGTTATCGTTCTATAAATTTACCGGCTAATCTTATTCAAGCTCAAAGAGATTATTTTGGGGCCCATACTTATCGAAGAATTGACAAAACTGGTTATTTTCATACAGATTGGAAGAGTACAAGAAAACGCTTTAATACCAATTAAATTGTAGACGTTATTTTTTTGATGCATTCTGTGTGCAATGCGAATGGTATTTGGATTGAAAAATCGCAATAGCAGACGATGTTAAAAAAAAATCTCTGCTATTAAACATTATATATATTATGTATATATTTTAAATATAAAAACCTTTCAAAAAATATGCTATAAATAGGCAAAACAATGCGTTTATGTGATCGAGAGATTGAAGAATTGTTAATCCAGAAAAAATTAATTATTACACCTTATCCTAAAAAAAAATTGATTCATGGTATTACTGTTGATATTCATCTTAGTAACAAATTTCGTTTTTTTCATGATCATATTAAATCTTATATTAATTTATCTGATTCTAGAAAAAATATGAACTTGGCATTACAAGAAACTATGAGTAATGAGATAATATTTTCTCGTAATAAACCGCTTTTTTTGCAACCGGGTTCGTTGGTATTATCTTCTACTTTTGAAAGTATTGCAATTCCTAATAATTTAGTGGGTTGGTTAGATGGTCGCTCATCTTTAGCTCGTTTAGGATTGATGATTCATGCAACTGCACATCGTATTGATCCTGGATGGAAGGGTAATATTGTATTAGAAATTTTTAATGCTGGAAAATTAACTTTAGGATTATATCCTAAAATGAAAATTGCTGCACTCAGTTTTGAAATGCTTTCTAGAGCAGTATTACATCCTTATCATTCTCGTAATGAGGCAAAATATAAAATTCAAACTGGAGTCATGCCTAGTCGTATTGATAAAGAATAACATGACGTTAATAAATTAATGATTTACGAATATTTTTATTTTGTATATTATATGTTTTTAAAAAATAATATTACGTTAAATCTTATGAGAAAAATTTTAGTTACTTGTGCTCTACCTTATGCAAATGGTTCTATTCATATTGGTCATATGCTTGAACATATTCAAGCAGATATTTGGGTTCGCTATCATAGAATGAAGGGAAATGAAGTTTGGTTTGTTTCTGCTGACGACGCACACGGAACAGCTATTATGTTAAAATCTAAAAAATTAGGGATATCGCCAAACGATTTAATTAAAAAAATACAAAAAGAACATCAACAAGATTTTATTAATTTTAATATTTCTCATGATAATTATCATTCTACGCATAGTATAGAAAATTTGTTCTTATCTAGAAAGATATTCGCAATATTAAATAAAAAAAAATTGATTCAAGAAAAAACTATTTTTCAGTTTTACGATAATGTAAAAAATATGTTTCTTCCAGATAGGTTTATCCAAGGTCAATGTGTTTTTTGTAATGCAGAAAATCAATATGGAGATAATTGTGATCATTGTGGTGCCACTTATGAACCGATAGATTTAGTTAATCCTATATCTGTCATTTCTGGCAGCAAGCCTATTTTAAAAAAGACTAAACATTTATATTTTCGTTTGCCTTCTTTCAAAAGTATGTTAAAAAAATGGGTTAATTCTGGTGTTTTATCAAAATCTGTTTTAAAAAAAACAGAAGAATGGTTTGAATTAGGTTTGAAATCATGGTGTATTTCTAGAGATGCGCCATATTTTGGCTTTAAAATACCAAGATTTCCAAACAAATATTTTTATGTTTGGTTAGATGCTCCAATTGGTTATATAAGCACTTTTAAAAATCTGTGTTATAAAAAACCTAGATTAAATTTTAATGATCTCTGGAATGAACAATCGAATTATGAATTATATCATTTTATAGGAAAAGATATTATTTATTTTCATACCCTGTTTTGGCCTGCAATATTAGAAGCTGCATCTTTAAGAAAACCTAACGGTATTTTTGTTCATGGTTATCTTACAATAAATGGAATTAAATTATCGAAATCACGTATTTCTGCTTTGATCAAAGCAAAAGATTGGATTAAGTGTTTCAATTCAGATAGTTTGCGTTATTATTATGCAAGTAAGTTGTCAAATAATACTAATGACATTGAAATTAATTTAGAACAATTTGTTCAAAAAATTAACAGCGATATTGTAAATAAATTAGTAAACCTAGCCTCAAGAAATGTTAGTTTTATAGAAAAGAATTTTAATGGTTATTTATCTAAAAAATTAAGTGATATGAAAATATATCAATATTTTGTAGAAGCAAGTGTTGTCATTGAAAAATATTTTGAAAATAGAGAATTCAATCTTGTTATTCAAGAGTCTATGAGATTAATAGATATTGCAAATAAATATATTAATGAAAAAAAACCTTGGACAATTCAAAAAACAGAAAAAAATCAATATGTATTACAAGAAATTTGCAGCATGGGAATTAATTTATTTAGAATAGTAATGATTTTTTTAAAACCAATATTGCCCGATCTAGCTATAAAAACAGAAAATTTTTTAATATCAAAATTGACTTTAGATAGCATAGATCAACCATTATTACATCATAAATTAAACAAGTTTACTCCATTGTATCAAAGAATCAATATAAAAAAAATCAATGACTTAATTAAGATGTGTCAATAATCTGTTTATTCGAATACAAAATTATTTTGATGGTTTAATATTATATTACTATTCCAAGATATGCTCCATGTTTTTTTTTTGCTATTATTAATTTTAACAACAAATACACCTAATGCGCTAATTAAAGTGTCGTTGTAAAATAACAATGGAATTTGATGACGTAACCAAGGAGGAATATTTGTTTCTTGCCAGATTTTTTTTATTTTCTTGCTATGTTTTTTCCCTAAGATTAAGATATTACCCTCATATTGAAAACGAATATTGATTAAATCATTGTCATCAGGTTCCGGAAGATCAATGCCTTTTTTGTTTTTAGTTAAATATCCTAAATCATTCGGAAGAATTAATGTTTGGTTTTTGTCATGCCAAAATAACAGGGTATTGTTTAAACTAGATTTTTTTTTCAATAAATAAAGTGAATTTTTATAACGTCGTATCTCGTGTTTATTTAAGAAAAATTTTGGATTGGCATCTATTTTGCTAAAAATCATTTGATGATAAATACATTGAATGTTTTTATAAGATGGCATTTTTATTTTTTGCAATGCAATCCACATTCTTATAAACGCAGTGCATATTTCTTTTTTGATGTTCTTGAAGTCTGTTATGTTTAAAGAATTATCATCTTTGATGAATTTTTTAATTTTTTTCATTAAAAAATAGTTTAATAAAGCAGTTTCTTCTTGACATATTTTTGTAGTTCGAAAACAATTTTTTAAAAAAAAAGGCCATTTTTTTTCTAAAATTGGAATAATTTTATGTCTGATATAATTGCGATCATAATTTGTATTAAAATTACTAAAATCTTCAATCCATGTTATTTTATTATTACGCGCCCAACTTTCTAATGTTTTTTTTGTTTGATTTAACATCGGTCGAAAAAATTTTTTATCACCGAGTTGCGTTTGAAATGACATAGCAGATAACCCAGTAGGGCCACTACCTCTTTTTAAAGATAAAAAAAATGTTTCACATTGATCATTCATGTGATGACCAGTGAGTAATATTTCTTCAATCAACAAACATTTATAAATAAGACGATAACGTTGAATTCTTAATTCTTTTTCAGAGTAATTTTTATTCGTATCAATATTAATGTTTTTTACTACTAATGGTATTTGATATTTTTCACAATTCTCTTCACAGTGTTTGCTCCACATTTTTGATAAATGATGAAGATTATGGTTAATATGAATGGCGCGGATTGTAATCTCTGGAATATGCGTTTTTAATTCAATTAATTTGTGTAGTAGTACTGTGGAATCTAATCCACCACTATAAGCTATTAAAAAAGATTTATATTTAGATGATAAGATAATATTTTTAATCAATAATTTATGATCCAAAAAAATTTTTTCTACGTTCGAGCGGACTTGAACCACTAACTTCTACCATGTCATGGTAGCGCTCTAACCAATTGAGCTACGAACGTAAATATTGTAAATATGATTAATTATTTTATACCATTTTTATTATATATTATTTTCCATCAAATATACAAATATTTTATTGAATACTTGAAGGGTATATCTGTTAAAAAACTAATGTAAAAAAGTTGTTTGTTATTATAAAAATTTTTATTTTTAATATAACATATAAATTTTAATATAACATTATGATTAAATATCATATAAATTAAACATTTATGCTCAAGGAAATATTATGTTTACAGGAATTGTTAATGGCATTGCTACTATTGTTTTTATAGAAAAAAAAATTAAAATGGATACATTAACCGTAAAATTATGGTCTAATTTTTCTAAAACTTTGCAATTAGGTGATTCAATATCACATAACGGATGTTGTCTCACTATAAAACATATTCATCAAAACAATATAATATGTGATGTTATAGAAGAAACATTAAAAAAAACTAATTTAGGAATGTTAAAGATTGGAGATAAAATTAATGTTGAACGCGCACTAAAATATGGAGACGAAATAGGTGGTCATATAATATCTGGACACGTTATAAGTACAGTCGAAGTGTCTGATGTACAAAAATATGATAATAATCATGTTATATGGTTAAAGGTCAACGATACAAAATTAATGAAATATCTTTTTTACAAAGGTTTTATTTGTATTGATGGAATAAGTTTAACTATTGGCGATATTGTTAACAATCAATTTTGTGTAAATATTATACCACAAACCCTATTATCTACTACAATAAAAAGCAAAAAAAATGGTAGTATACTGAATATGGAAATTGATTTATATACTCAAACTATTGTAGATACAACAGAGCGTTTTTTAAAAAAAAATATGATTAATTGAAAAAAAATAAAATTCATTTATACTAGAAAATTATAAAATATTACTGAATATGTATAAATTTATTGTAGTGAAAAAAATGAAATATTATTTTTTGATTTTTATGGCTAATATATTAATAGAAAACTTTATTTTAGTAAAATTTCTTGGTCTTTGTCCGTTTTTAGGTGTTTCAAATAAAGTAGAAACAGCCATTGGAATGAGTTTTGCAACATTTTTTGTCGTTTTTGTATCTACCGTATTATTATCTTTAGTGAATTTTTTTTTTTGTTACCTTTAAATATATTGTATTTAAGAATTATTGCTTATATGTTAATTATATCAGTAAGTGTGCAATTTATAGAAATTTTTTTGCGCCATGTTAGTCCAGTTTTATATCGTTTGCTTGGTATTTTTCTTCCATTAATCACTACAAATTGTACAGTACTAGCTATTCCATTATTCAGTTTATACATGAATCATACATTTTTAGAATCTATATGTTATTCTACTGGTGCAGCTGTTGGTTTTACTTTGATAATGATTGTTTTTGCTTGTATACGTGAACGTATTACGTATTCTGATATTCCGGAACCATTTCAAGGTGCGCCTATTGCATTAATTACCGTTGGTATTATGTCCATTATATTTATGGGATTCAAAGGATTAATTAAAATATAATTATGTTAATTATCATGATTTTTGGTATTGCATCTTTTTTTTTGGCATTATCCTTAGTTGTGCGGCACATAAACTAAATGCAAAAAATAATTCTGATGTTAATACAATTAATGAATTACTACCTCAAAGCCAATGTGCTCAGTGTGGTTATATTGGTTGTTATCCTTATGCTAAAGCTATTGTTGAGCAATCTGAAAAAATTGATAAATGTATTCCAGGTGGTGCCGAAATTGTACTTAAAATAGCTACAGTATTAAATTTACAAAAAACTATCAAACTTGATCTGATGACTCAAAAAAAAATCTTTGATACTGTCGTTTGGATAGATGAAAAAAATTGTGTGGGATGTTCAAAATGCGTTATTTTTTGTCCAGTAGATGCAATAATTG
The DNA here is from genome assembly GCF_005081445.1 of Buchnera aphidicola (Hyadaphis tataricae). Taxonomy (NCBI): domain Bacteria; kingdom Pseudomonadati; phylum Pseudomonadota; class Gammaproteobacteria; order Enterobacterales; family Erwiniaceae; genus Buchnera; species Buchnera aphidicola. The sequence continues at coordinate 116,629 of NZ_CP034873.1, forward strand.
GTGCGCCTAATTTTATACATACAGTATTGTATGATTTTTGTACAGGTTGTAATATTTGTTTGTTACATTGCCCAACTAATTGTATTAAAATAAAAAAAAGGTCATCATGAAATACATAATTTTATTAAGATTGAAAAAATTTTTTCAAAATATGAGTTTGATAATATGGCTCAAAAAAGTTTTATTTAAGTTTTTTAACTTAAAAAAAAATATGATTTTAAAGGAGGTTTAGATTGTTCATATAAAAATATTAAAAAAGAAAATTATTTAATAAAAACATTACATCTTCCAAAAAAATTTTGTATTTCTGTTCAGGGAGATTTTTCCAAAATAAAATTGCGTGTAGACATTAATCAAAAAATATTACGTGGACAACCTTTAATTTTTGGTGATGATTTTACAGTTCCAATGCATTCTCCGACTTCTGGTTGGATAAAAGATATCTTTTGTGATTCCGATTTTATTTCTAAGGACAAAAAAAAAATAAACATTGTTATTTTATCCGATAATTTGGATCAATGGATTAGATTAAAACCCATAGTTAATTATGAACAATATACCGCTCAAACATTGATTAAAAAAGTTCATCATGCTGGTGTTGTTGGACTTGGAGGTGGTCAGTTTTCATCTGCAAAAAAATTAACTTTAAGTATCGGAAAAGTACACACTTTAATTGTGAATGCAGTAGAAAGCGAACCATATGCAATATCGGATAACTCTTTATTATGTCATCATATAAAAGATATTTTAAAGGGATGTGAGATTATATCTTGGATAACTAAAGCAGAAATAGTTTTAATAGCGATACAAGAACATCATCATATCATAATTAAAAAAATTTTATGTGCTATTAAAAATAAACCTTCATTTAAAATTTGTATTTTAAAAAATAAATATCCTGGAGGCAGTAGTAAAGTGCTGGTAAAAATGTTAACAGGAAATGAAATTCCTTACAATAAACACGCTATTGATATAGGTTGTCTTGTTTTTAATGTTTCCACAATATATGCTATAAAAAAAGCGATTATTAATGGAGAACCACTCATAGAAAGAATTGTGACCCTTTTTAATGAAAAAGATTTTGTTTTAAAAAATTTTTGGGTCAGAATTGGTACCACAATAAAAGATTTTTTAAAAGAAATAGGATTAAAACAACAAATCAACTTGAACATTCGTTCAGGAGGTTTTTTTATGGGAACGATGATTCGTGACTTAAATTATTCAATACTTAAACAGACTAATAGTATCTGGGTGAAGTTAGATAAAAAAGATAATAATATTGTTACAACAAGCTGTATTAAATGTGGAAAATGTTCAGAATTATGTCCAGTTAATTTACTTCCTCAACAGATTTACTGGTATGCTAAAAACAACGATCATCAAGCAACAAAAAAATATAATGTGTTCGATTGTATTGAATGTAATATATGCGAAAAAATATGTCCTAGTCAGATTTCATTAGTTAAGTATTTTAAAAAAGAAAAACAGATTCTTCAAAACTTAATTTCAGAAAAAATATTTAAAAAATCATCTTTTCTGCGTTTTAAAGAAAGACAAAAAAGATTATCAAATAAAAAATATACTATGATTAATAATAATTATGCAACACATTTTTCTGTCAAAGCAAAAGAAATTGATCTTAATAATATGAAGAAAAAAAATTTTTTAAAACAAAAAATAAGAAAACAAATTGTTCAAGAAGCAATAAAACGCATGAATAGAAAAAAATAGAATTTTATACAATTTATATTAATAGAAATATACAAAAAAATGAATTTTTTTTATATAAAGAACATGTATAGTGTCAGAAAAATAATGTTTTTAGTTATACTGGCTTGCGTGCCAGCTATTTTATTAAAATGTTATTTTTTCGGTTTTAGAACTTTAATACAAATTTTTTTATCTGTAATACTATCTTTATCTATAGAATTTGTATTATTAAAAATACGAAAAAAAAGAGTAAAAGATTATTTGCAAGATAATTCAATTATTTTAACCGCTGTTTTATTTAGTATGAGTCTTCCACCTCTATTTCCTTATTGGATGATGATCATTGGTATTTTTTTTTCGGTTGTTATTGCTAAGCATTTATACGGTGGTATTGGTCATAATATATTTAATCCAGCAATGCTTGGATATACAGTGTTATTGATATCTTTTCCAATCAATATGAATAATTGGAACTATAGTAATACCGATCTTTTTTCCTTAAAAAATATTCAACAATCTTTTAATAATATTGTATTTGGCAAAAAAACATACTTGATAAATCAAATTTATTTAGAATCTGATTGTAATTTTTTTACTGAAGCTACAACATTAAGTCATTTTAAGACAGAACATTACAAAAAAAATACTGATGTTCCAGAAAAAATATCATTGGCATCATTTCATATAGAAAAAAGTTGGTTATATATCAATATTAGTTGCTTGTTAAGTGGATTTTTTTTAATTTTTAAAAAAATTATTTGCTGGCGTATTCCAGTAACATTGTTAACTTCTCTAGGATTTTTGTCCTTCATATCTTCTTATTATTCAAAAGAATTATTTTTATCTCCATTTTTTCATATTTTTTCTGGTGGTACGATGCTCGGTGCTTTTTTCATCGCTACAGATCCCGTTACTACTTCTTGCACAAATCTTGGAAAAATAATTTTCGGTTGCATAATAGGAATTTTAACGTGGATAATTCGAAATTATAGTGATTATCCAGACGGTATCGCATTTTCAATTTTGTTTGCAAATATGCTCGTTCCGATAATAGACTATTATGTGAATAAATCTGGATATGGTCATGAAAATTAATGATACAACTTATAAAATCTTAAAAAATTCTATTTTGCTTTGTTCTTTTTCTATGTTTTCTATTGCTATTATTGTCTTTATTAATGATCTCACCCAAATTAAAATAGTTCATCAAAAAGAAAAAGAAAAACAACTACTATTAGAACAAGTGATACCTTCATACGTCCTAAGAAATTTTAAAAAAAGGTTATATTTTATACAAAACCAATTTTTAGGTGATGATCATAAGCATCATTTATGGGTATTACTTGACTCTAATCAGAAGGCGCAAGCAGCAATTATTGAAACAACAGCTCCTGATGGTTATTGCGGTGTTATTAAGATGCTAGTAGCTGCTTATTTTAATGGAAAAATTATTGGTGTAAGAGTATTATCGCATCAAGAAACTCCAGGAATCGGAGATAAAATAGAGATTTCTATTTCTAATTGGATTACTAAGTTCTCTAATATGTATGTTTCTTCTTTAAAAGATAAAAATTTTGTATTAAAAAAATATGGCGGTTCAATTGAACAATTTACAGGAGCTACTATCACTCCACAAGCAGTAACTAACTCTGTAAAAAGAACTGTTGTTCTAATTAAGAAAATTCCGTTTCTGTTAAAATATTTACAAAAAAGAAGTCATGAAAATTAAAAAATTCTTACATAATAGATTATGGAAAAACAATGCTTCTGTTGTTCAATTATTAGGATTATGTCCAGTTTTAGCTATGACAACTAATGCTGTTAATGCCATAGGATTAGGAATAACAACAACGTTTGTGTTAATTGTTACCAACACTATCATTTCTCTGTTTAAAAGAGTTATACCTAAAGAAATAAGAATTCCTATTTATATGCTTCTTGTTTCATCTATTGTCACATCTATAGAGATGTTCATCCATGCTTATCAATTTAATTTATATCGATCTTTGGGTGTCTTTATTCCGCTGATTGTCACAAATTGTATTGTTGTAGGGAGAGCAGATTTTATTGCGTATAAAAATTCTATATTTCTATCTTTTTTCGATGGTTTATTTATAGGATTAGGCATCACTCTTTCTATGTTTATAATCAGTTTAATACGGGAAATATTAGGACATGGAACATTATTTTTTGGTTTGCATAAAATTATTCCATACATAGATCACTCTTTTTTTATCAAGATTTTAGAAAAAGATTTCACAATGTTATTATTTGCTTTACCGCCTGGAGGGTTTTTTGTATTAGGTTTTTTAATTGCTTTCAAAAATTTTATAGATACAAATAATAAAAACAAAGTTATTTCGTGTCAGGTTTTATGTTCTTGTTTAAAAAAGAATATCAAAATTAGAAAATGAATACAGAAAAACGTTTACAAATTTTATCAATTTTTTCAAAAAACAACGCTCATCCTAAAACAGAATTAATTTTTTCTTCACATTTTGAGTTATTGCTTGCTGTTATTTTATCTGCTCAATCTACTGATAGAATCGTTAATAAAATTACAAAAAAATTGTTTAAAATAGCAAATACTCCTAAAGATATTTTGTCATTAGGCATCGATAGTCTTAAAAATTGCATAAAAAAAATTGGGTTATATAATATTAAAGCGTTAAATATTTTTAAAACTGCCTTATTATTAGAAAAAAAATATAATGGGGTGATTCCTAATTCTCGTGAAAAATTAGAATCTTTTCCTGGAGTAGGAAGAAAGACAGCAAATATTTTGTTGAATATATTATTTAAGAAAAATACTATTGCTGTTGATAGACATGTTTTTAGAGTATCTAATCGCACTAATTTTGCTCGAGGTAAAAATGTAAATCAAGTGGAAAAAAAATTGAATAAAGTCGTCCCTACTATTTTTAAACGCAACGTGCATAATTGGTTTGTTTTACATGGTAGATACATTTGTACCGCACGTCATTTTAAATGTAACGATTGTATAATACGTCATTTTTGCGAATTTGAAGCAAAAGTATTTTGATATATTTTTAAATTGATTTATAGGTGTAACAGTGATTATTGTCAAAGTAGCATTACCTGTTCCAATTAGACAATCTTTTGAGTACATTATGTCAGAGACAATAAAACCTATTTTGGGAGGTAGAGTAGTTGTCCCATTTCGTTCTAAAGATATTATCGGGATCGTTATTTCCTTTGATCAAAAAGATAATATCAATAACAAAAAATTAAAGCTTGTTAAAGAAATTCTTGATACTAAATCTATTTATACACGTGTTTTATTAGATTTATTAATGTGGATAAACAAAAATTATCACTGTCCTATCGGGATTATTTTTTTTGCTCATTTACCAAAAATATTAAAAAATGGTTTTGTTGTAAAAGATGATTTAATTTATAAATGGACTATCACAGAGCAAGGAAAGCACACAGAGATAGATGATATAAAAAAGAAAACACAACACATTAATGCGTTAATAATATTAAAAAAAAAAGTATTTTTAGTTTTGAATTAAAAAAATATCAATTATCTAAGTTAGTTTTAAAAAAATTAGTAGTGCAAAAATTCTGTACAGTAGAAATTTTTTCGAAATCAGATTTGCAATTATATTCTTTTTTTAAGGTTAAAAAAAAGATTTTTTTAAATGATAAACATTTAATTTTTATAAAAAAAATATTGAAAAAAAAATTTTTTTCATCTTATTTATTATCTAAAATCAGTTTATATGAAAAAATTAAATTTTATTTTGGTTTGATCCAATGTCTATTGTATAAAAAAATGCAAATATTAATTGTAGTTCCGAACGTTAAAAACATCAATATCATTGTCGTTTTTTTAAAAAAGTTTTTCGATGTTATTATTGATGTATTTCATGTAAAATTAACTCATCATCAATGTTTAAAAACATGGATTAAAATTAAAAATGGTAATAATTCTATTATCATTGGAACAAAAAATAGTATTTTTTTGCCTTTTTGTAAATTAGGTGTCATTATCATTCTTGAAGAACATAGTTTAAAATATAAAAATACTGAAGAATGTCGATATAACTATAGAGATATAGGAATATTAAGAGCATATAGAGAAAATATACCTATTATTTTAGATTCCGACACCCCCTCTTTAAAAACTTTATGCAATGTGTTTTATAAAAAATGCTTGTCTATACATTTCGATGACAATAATGATATACAAACAGTTAATAATGATATTATTGATTTAAAACAAGAAAAAATAAGATGTGGATTGTCTTTAACTTTAATTAATAAAATAAATAATGATTATAAAAATACACAAACATTATTGATTTTTAACAAAAAAACCTTGTTTTTCTTTATATTGAAATGTGATATGTGTGGATTAATATTTAAATGTAATCATTGTAATGTATATTTTGAATTTAATAAATATGATGACACTTTATTTTGTAGATTTTGCTTTATTAAAATTAAAAAACCTTTTTGCTGTCAAAATTGTGGCTGTTTTTTGTTAATTTCTACTACTATCACTATAGAAGATAATGAAAATATCATAAAAAATTTATTCCCCGAAATACCAGTTTTTTTCTTTTATAACAAAAAATTTATTGAAAAAAATTTTTTTGATAAATTATCCCATGAATTTTCTTTTTCCATACCATGTGTTATATTTATCACTGAAGAGATTGTTGAAAACTATTTTTTTCCTCATGTGCATTTGATAGGTTTAATCACAGTCGATCATTATTTTTTTTCTTTCCAATTTCGAAAAATAGAATATTTTGCACAATTTTATTTTAATTTGATTAAATTAACAAAACACAAAAAAAAATCTCTGAAAATTCTGCTGCAAACATCTTATTTAAATAAAACAAATTTGAATATATTATGTAATAATACGTATTATATTTTTGCTCATAAAACTTTAAAGTTAAGAAAAACATTGTTTTTGCCTCCTTGGAGTTGTCAGATTATAATTTACTCAAAGCATCTTAATGACGAGAAAAATATTTTATTTTTGACATTATTTCGTCAAATTTTAATAAGACGATCGAAATATTGCAATCTTGCTATATGGCTATTAGGTCCTCATCCTGTTTTACTAATAAATTACTCGAAAAAGAAATGCTATCAGTTATTAATTCAGTCTGTATCTTGTATAGAACTAAACCGTTTGTTAAAAGAATGTATAGAAGTGATAAATTTATTTTCTATTTCTAAAAAAATAAGATGGTTTATAGATATTGAACCGAATTAAATTGACAAAAACTTTTTCCGTTTTACCGATTGAAGTTCTCATTGATTTAGCTTAATATATTTAATTTAAAAAAATACAAATATGATTAATTTTTGAAAAAAATAACTATCAATTAACATTTATTTTTAAGAAAGAGGTTTTTAATGAGTGAAGTTAATTTAATTACAACGTTACAGAATAGAGGTTTAATATTTCATGTTGCGCACGAAAACAATTTAAAAACACTCATTAAAAATAATTCTGTTTCTCTTTATTGTGGTTTTGATCCTACAGAAGAAAGTTTACACATAGGTCATCTTTTACCATTAATTACCTTAAAAAGATTTCAAATTTCAGGTCATCATCCTATTGTTTTAATTGGAGGAGCAACGAGCTTAATTGGAGATCCTAGTTTTAAACATCAAGAAAGAGAGATGCATGGTCATGATAATATTGACTGTTGGACTGAAAAAATCAGTAAACAAGTCAGTTATTTTTTAGATTGTCATAGTAATAACAAAAAAGCTTTATTATTAAATAATAATCAATGGTTTAGTAAGATGAATATTATTTCATTCTTGCGTGATATTGGAAAATATTTTTCTATCAACACAATGATTAATAAATCTGCAGTAAAAACACGCATTTCAAGACCAGATCAGGGCATTTCATTTACAGAATTTTCTTATAATTTACTACAAGCATATGATTTTTTTATTTTACATAAAGAACATAATGTTTCGCTTCAAATTGGAGGAGCAGATCAATGGGGAAATATTTCTTCAGGAATGCATTTAATCCATCGAAAAACTAAGCAAGAAGTATATGGTTTAACTATGCCACTTTTAACGCAGTCTAATGGAATTAAATTTGGCAAAACAGAATTAGGAACAATTTGGTTAGATTCTAAAAAAACTAGTCCTTATAAATTTTATCAATTCTGGATGAATATAGAAGATTCTAGTGTATATCGATTTTTGAGATTGTTTACTTTTATAAATTTATCAGAAATCAACAAGAGAGAAGAAGAAAAATACATTAATAATGGTATTATTAATGATAAGATTTTTCTTGCGAGAACAATGACTCGTTTTGTGCATGGAGAAAAAAAGCTATTAGCTGCAGAAAGAATTACAGAATTTCTTTTTTTTAAAAATATCTCTCATATTAGAGAGAGCGATTTACAACAATTACAACAAGATGGTATTCCTTCAGTTCAAATAAAAACAATAATAGATTTACAAGAGGCTTTAGTATTATCTTCTTTAGCTACTTCTCGCACTCAAGCTAAAACAATGATTTCTGCTAATTCTATTTCTATCAATGGTATAAAAGTAAATAAAAATTGTTTATTGAAGAATCAAGAAAAATTATTTGGTAAATTTACTTTATTATCTAGAGGTAAAAAAAATCATTGTCTGCTATGTTGGTGATATCATTGTTATCAATTGCAAAACTGTCTCCACAACCACAAAAATTTTTTAATTTAGGATTATAAAATTTAAATATTTTATTGATATTGTTTTGTACAAAATCTATTTTAATTCCTGATAAAAATGGTATTTCTTCAGAAGAAATACAAATTACAATATTTTTATAAACAAACGTGTTCATCTTTTTTTTATATTTTTCTTGAAATTCTGCATGTGTTATTAGTGCCATATTATATCGAAACCCTGCACAACCAGATTTTTTTATACCTAATTTTATGCCTTTGTTATCAGGATTAGATTTTATTAAAAATAAGATTTGTTTTATAGCATCTTCAGTGATAGAGAAATCTTTCCATTTATTTTTATTAATTATATAATGATCAACGATTTTTTTTTTCATATTTTCTCTTCTTTAAAATATATTTATTTGAAATAAAACATAATTCTTAGTTACTTAAAATTGTATTTTGATATGGTGAAGAATATAATTTTTATTAATTATTTTTACACAATTTAATGTTATAATTGTTTTATATTGTACAACAATATCTTTTTTTATAAAACTCAACATATTCTTTTAAAAACTATTTATAGTATAAAATATTGAGGTGAAATAATTATATGCAAAATCCAAAAGAACATGTGGATTTGTCTCAGTCTATTTTATCACTAATATTTATTATTGCCATAAGTGTTCTTAGTTTTTTAGTACTTCATCCTTTTATATTAGGTTTTTCTTGGGCTAGTATGATTGTCATTTCAACTTGGCCAATTATGTTAAAAATAGAAAAATTTTTTCTAGGGCAACGTTTTTTTGCAGTAGCGATCATGATGACGTTTTTGTTAACCTTGTTTATTGTTCCAGTTTTTTTTATTGTTCAGAGTTTAATATTTACTAGTACACCTTTAATTCAATGGTGCGCTGCAAACACATTAGAACTGCCAAAATTATTATGGCTTCAAGATGTTCCTCTAATTGGTAAAAATATGTTTATCAGCTATCAAGAATTATTAGATGGTAACGGAGGTTCATTAATTCAAGAAATTAAACCATATTTAGGACATACAACAGCCTTTATTATTAACCAAGCGAAAAACTCTGGATTGTTTGTAATTCATTTATTACTTATGTTGCTATTTAGTGTCTTGTTGTACTGGAACGGTGAAAAAGTTAGTGCAATGACTCAACGTTTTGCACGACGTCTCAGCGCTCAAAATGGTGATGTTATTATTTCATTAGCAGTACAAGCAGTAAGATCTGTAGCACTGGGTATAGCAGTAACAGCTTTAGTTCAAGCTGTATTATCTGGTATAGGATTGCTGGTTTCTGGTGTGCCTTATTGGGCATTATTAATGATAATTATTTTCTTTTCTTGTTTAATACAGATAGGACCATTGCCGATTTTAATACCATCTATTTCCTGGCTTTATTGGACTGATAATAATACTTGGGGTACAATATTATTAGTTTGGAGTAGCGTAGTGTTTATACTTGATCACATACTTAGACCATTTTTAATAAGTATGGGCGCTAATTTACCTATTTTATTGATTTTATCTGGAGTGATTGGTGGTTTATTAACCTTTGGAATGATTGGTTTATTTTTTGGTCCTGTGGTATTGGTGATATTTTATCGTTTAACGATGTCATGGATGTATGGTACCGATATTGCATCTTTTTTAGAAGATAGATCCTTAAAGTAATATATTTATAAATGTATAATAAACGGATGAGCAAAACATATATTTAAATATAAGTATAAAATGTGATAATATAAATAAAATAATTTAATTAATTCTAAAAATGATTAAATATAAAATTAATAGTATTACATTACATGTATTGAAAAAATATTAAAACATATATTCATTACTATTTATTTTTTTTGATTATTATCACATCTTGTTTTTCTTTTTAGAAAAAATTCATTTAGAGAAAAAAATGAAAAAAACAGATGAACTACGTACAATACGAATTGATCCATTGGTGACTCCATCTGAATTAGCTAGAAAGTATTCTATCACTTCAGAAATTATGGACAACGTGATCACGACAAGACAAAATATTGCTCGCATTATGACAGGACAAGATTTGCGCTTGTTAGTAGTCATAGGTCCATGTTCAGTGCATGACCCTATTGCTGCCGTGGAATATGCTCACCGATTATGTGAATTACGCGTAAAATACAAAGATCGTCTTGAAATTATAATGCGCACATATTTTGAAAAACCAAGAACTGTTGTTGGATGGAAAGGATTGATTTCAGATCCAGATTTAAACGGTAGTTTTCGAGTGAATCATGGACTAGCTGTAGCGCGTAAATTATTATTAGATATTAACGCTTTAGGTTTACCTGCTGCAACAGAATTTTTAGATATGGTAATAGGACAGTTTATTGCAGATTTGATAAGTTGGGGTGCTATTGGAGCTAGAACCACAGAAAGTCAAATTCATAGAGAAATGGCATCTGCACTTTCTTGCCCAGTAGGTTTTAAAAATGGTACAGATGGCAATATACGAATTGCTGTTGATGCCATTCGTGCAGCAAGCGTTCGACATTTATTTTTAGCGCCTAATAAAGATGGTCAGATGACAATAAATCATACTAGTGGAAATCCATACGGTCATATTATTATGCGAGGTGGTCGCTCTCCTAATTATCATGCTAGTGATGTCAATGCAGCAGTAAGTTATTTACGTAAGTTTAATTTGTCAGAACATTTGATGATTGATTTTAGTCATGGAAACTGTTTAAAAGAACATATGCGTCAAAAAAATGTAGCTAATTCTGTTTCGAATCAAATTTCTAATGGTTCTAAAGCTATATTTGGAGTGATGATAGAAAGTTTTTTAGAAGAAGGTTTTCAAAAAGTAATAGCGAATCAACCGTTAATATATGGAAAATCTATTACTGATGCTTGTTTAAATTGGAAAGATAGTATGTCGATTATTGAACAATTAGCTGATGCTGTAGATTCTCGTTTTTAAATGTATGTGCTAGTCAATGATTTTTGACTAGCATACTGCTATAAAACATTTTTATAAAAATATATTATACAATAATCAATATACAACATATTTAATTGTTTATAAAAAAATATTTTCATTAAGGATTTTAGAATGCCTGTAATAAAATTTTGTGATGGCAGTCATCAGGTATATCAGCATTCAGTGTTATTAATAGATGTCATAAAAAATAAAAATCCTAGTATAATAAAAAAACTAGTAGCAATATCTGTTAACAATGCTTTTTTAAATTTGCATGCTGTGATAAAAGAAGACGCTTTTATAGAATTTATTACTATTTTAGATGATCAAGCATTAAATGCTATTCGTCGTTCTTGTTCACAAGTACTCGGTTATGCTATTAAAAAAATATGGCCATCTGCGAATATTTCTAAAAATAATATTTCAAAACATGGTTTTTATTGTGACATAGATTTAGATTACAAAATCACAGAAAAAGATTTATTATTATTAGAAGATACGATGCAAAACCTGGTACAAAAACATTATGATGTTATTAATAAATTTGTTTCTTATAATGAAGCTCTTGAAATATTTCAAAAAAATTTTGAAACATATAAAGTTTTTTTGATAACTCAAAGAAACGATAATAAAAAAGACGTTTCTTTGTATTATCATGAAAATTATGTAGATATTGATATTGGATTACAAGTATTAAATATAAAATATTGCAAGTATTTCAAGTTACAGAAAATTAGCGGTGTATATTGGTTAGGAAACCATCAAAATAAAATGTTGCAACGGATTTATGGCACAGCTTGGTCTAATAAGAAAGAATTAAATAAACATTTAGATTATTTAAACGAATTAGCAAAAAGAGATCATAGAAAAATAGGGAAATTTCTTGATATGTATCACATGCAAGAAGAATCTCCAGGTATGATTTTTTGGCATCATAACGGTTGGATTGTTTTCAATGAATTACAGAATTTTGTTCGAGAAAAATTAAAAATATACAAATATAAAGAAGTGAAAACTCCGTTATTGATAGACAAATCCATCTGGAAAATGAGTGGACATTGGGATAATTATAAAAACGCAATTTTTACTACATTGTCAGAACATCGCGAATATTGTATTAAACCAATGAACTGTCCAGGTCATGTTCAGATTTTTAATAGCAGACTAAAATCTTATCGAGATTTGCCCATTCGTATGGCTGAGTTTGGTAGTTGTCATCGTAATGAACCCTCGGGATCCTTACATGGACTTATGCGAGTGCGTAATTTTACTCAAGATGATGCTCATATATTTTGCACACAAGATCAAGTACGTACTGAAATTAATGATTGTATTAAAATGATATATGATTTATACAGTACTTTTAATTTTAAAAAGATATCTGTTAAACTTTCAACTCGTCCAAAAAAACGCATTGGGCAAGATTCTGTATGGGATCAATCAGAAAAAGATTTATCTGATATGTTAATAAAAAATCATTTATCATTTGAATATCAATTAGGCGAAGGCGCTTTTTATGGACCTAAAATAGAATTTATTTTGCAAGATTCATTAGGAAGAAGCTGGCAATGTGGTACGATTCAATTAGATTTTTATTTGCCCTTGCGTTTGAATTCATTCTATATAAATGAAAATAATGAACGTAATGTTCCAGTTATTATTCATCGAGCTATATTAGGTTCTTTAGAAAGATTTATTGGTATATTAGTTGAAGAATCTTCAGGTCATCTGCCGACATGGTTGTCACCAATACAAGTTGTAATAATTAGTATTTCAAGTGCGCACAAAAATTACGTAGAGAATTTAAAAACATTGTTTTCTAATATTAATATTCGTACAGAATCTGATTTAAGAAATGAAAAAATAGGATTTAAAATTCGTGAACACACATTACGTCGCATTCCTTATATATTAATTTGTGGGGAAAAAGAAACGAAACATAAAAAAATTTCTGTTCGTAAAAGAAATGGTTATAATTTTGGAATGATGGATGTTGATGTTTTTATTAAAAAGTTACAAAAAGAAATTTTTTCTCGTAACTTCTTTCAAATGGAGGAATAAAGTATTAAAGGTGGAAAACGAGTTCAATTAACACGTCCTCATCGAATTAACAATGAAATTCGCGCTCTTAAAATACGTCTTACAGGAGTTGAAGGCGATCAAATAGGAATAGTTAATTTGAGTGAGGCTTTAGAACAATCAGAAGTGTTAGGTTTGGATTTAGTAGAAATTAGTCCAAATGCTGAACCTCCGGTATGTCGTATTATGGATTATGGAAAATTTTTGTATGAAAAAAGTAAATCTTCTAAAGAACAAAAAAAGAAACAAAAAGTTATTCAAATAAAAGAAATAAAATTTCGACCTGGAACAGATAAAGGAGATTATCAAGTTAAATTACGTAATTTAATACGTTTTTTAGAAGATGGTGATAAAGTAAAAATTACCTTGAGATTTAGAGGCCGTGAAATGGCTCACCAAAAAATCGGAGTTGAGGTACTCAATCGAGTCAAACATGACTTAACTGAATTAGCCATGGTAGAGTCATTTCCATCTAAAATTGAAGGTCGCCAAATGATCATGATTTTAGCTCCAAAGAAAAAATAATATTTTATCTGATTTTTTGTAAAAAAATATAAAACTTTTATACATAATGTTTATGTTTTTTTTTAATAATTTAAATGAAACATTTTATGTCAAAAATTAAAACTTTAAAAAGTGCAGCTAAACGTTTTAAAATAACTGCATCTGGTAAATTTAAACGTAAACAAGCGAATTTGCGTCATATTTTAACAAAAAAAACAACCTCAAAAAAACGTCATTTTCGTCCTAAGATTTTAGTTTCTAAAGGAGATATAGGTAGAGTAAAATCTTTTTTACCATATGCGTAAATTCATTAAAAATCGTGAAGATTTTACGAATAGGAGAGCATAAATGGCTCGTGTAAAACGTGGTGTTATTGCTCATGCTCGTCACAAGAAAGTATTGAAACAAGCAAAGGGTTATTATGGTGCTCGTTCCCGTGTTTATAGAGTAGCATGCCAAGCGGTAATTAAAGCAGGTCAGTATGCTTATCGCGATCGACGTCAAAGAAAAAGGCAATTTCGTCAATTATGGATTTCTCGTATTAACGCTGCTGTTCGTCAAAGTAAAATGTCTTATAGCAAGTTTATCTTTGGTTTAAAAAAAGCCTCAATTCAAATTGATCGAAAAATATTGTCTGATCTTGCTATATTTGATTTGTATTCATTTAACGCATTGGTTAAAAAATCACAAGAAGCGTTTTTATAAATAACATAATTTCATATATTAAGAATCAAGGAATAAGACATCTTCTCTTTTAAACAACACATGTATCAATTCTCAATTTTTAATATTTTTAATTTTTTAAGAAATAAAAATAAAACAAGCTTCCTTTATGGAAGCTTTTTTAGTATATATAAAATATTAGAAAACTCATTATAATAAGTAATTAATATGTTTAATTTAAATGAATTTTTTCAAAATGTTGAAATAGATATAAACAACGCTAAAAAAATAGAAGATTTAGATCAAATTCGAATCAAATGTTTAGGTAAAAAGGGAATTTTAACAAATTACATAAAAGGTTTAAAAATCCTTTCTTTTGAAGAAAAACGAAAAAATAGTGTACTTGTTAATAAAATTAAAAAAAGTATTTTTCTAAAAATTAACAGAAAATATAAAACGCTTGAACAAATTATATTAAATCAACGTATTCAAAACGAATCTATTGATGTATCTCTTCCTGGACGTCGTATACAAAACGGTTTTGTACATCCCATAACACATACAATTAATGATATAAAAAACTTTTTTTTCAAAATAGGATTTCAATCGGTTAATAGTCTTGAAATAGAAGATGAATATCATAATTTTGATGCTTTAAACATTCCTAAAAACCATCCAGCTAGAGATACCCACGATACTTTCTGGTTTGATGATAATAGATTGTTAAGAACGCAAACTTCAAGTGTGCAGATTCGTGTTATGAAACAGAGAAAACCGCCTATTAGACTCATTTTTCCAGGGAAAGTGTATCGAAATGATTATGATCCTACACATACACCTATGTTTCATCAAATTGAAGGCTTAATAGTAGAAAAAAATATTAATTTTTCAAATTTAAAGTGGATTATATATTGTTTTTTAAATGATTTATTTAATAATACTGTATCTATTAAATTTCGTCCTTCATATTTTCCTTTCACTACACCTTCTGCAGAAGTAGATATCATTAGTCATAGTGGAAAAAAATTAGAAATATTAGGATGTGGCATGGTACATCCTGTTATTTTAAGTAATATGAAGATTGATTCTAAAAGATATGCAGCTTGTGCTTTTGGTATTGGCGTTGAAAGAATAACAATGTTACGTTATGGTATTACTGATATTCGATCTCTTTTTGAAAATGATATAAGATTTTTAAAACAATTTAAACAATAATTAGTGAGAAAAAATGAAATTTAGTGAACAATGGTTACGTGAATGGATAAAGATAAAAATTAAGAGTGATGTTTTATATGATCAAATTGCAAGTTGTGGAATAGAAGTAGAAGATGTTAACAAATTTGCGCCAATTTTTAACAACGTTTTTGTTGGTCAGATAATAAAATGTGTTCATCATACTTCTTCAAATAATTTAAAAGTAGTCACTGTAGACATAGGAAAAAAAATATTAAATATTGTATGTGGCGCAACCAATTGTCGTAATGGTATTAAAGTGGCTGTTGCTGTTATTGGTGCTGTTTTACCTAATAACATTGAAATTAAAAAAAAATTGTTTAAAGACATAATGTCTGAAGGAATGTTATGTTCGTTTTTTGAGTTAGGTCTATTTTACAGTAATCAAATTATTGAATTTTCTGAAAATGCGCCTATAGGTATCGATGTATATAATTACTTATCATTGCAAGATAATATCATAAAAACATCTACTACTTCTAATCGTCCAGATGGTTTGAGCATATTAGGATTATCACGTAATATATTAGCCTTAAATGATATAAAAATGCAGTCATTACAATCTCCTAATATTCCTGTACAAATTGATGATAAAATCAGTATCAATATTGCATTTAAAAAAAATTATATTAATTGTTTTGCGAGAATAATTCAAAACGTTAATATTCATATTGACACTCCTTTTTGGATTAAAAAACGATTATTTCTTTCTGATATTTCATTGCAAAATGTTATTAAAGATATTTTAAATTATGTGTTAATTGAACTTGGTCAACCTATAAATGTATTAAATGCCGATGCAATAGATGATGATGTTGTAGTACGATCAGCACACACAACAGATAGTATATTTTTGCCTAACCAAACTATAATTAATTTAAATAAAAAATATTTAGTATTTTCTAATAAAAAAAGAGTTTTATTTATTGCTGGAAATATTAATGCTAAAGATGTTGAAATACAAAACAATACAAAAAATATTTTTTTGATTTCTTCTTTAATTGATCAAGAAACAATTCGTTATATTTTAAAAGATATCAATATTACTCAAAGTCTCGATAATAATATATTGGAATATTATAATTGTGGTATTGATCCAACCGTTCAAGAATATGCTATTGAATATGCAACAGATCTGATTATTAAAGTATGCGGTGGTAAATCTGGTCCTATTACGACTTCTAATAATCAAAAGATCAGTAATCTATTATATGATAATAAAATACGATTGTATTATGATCATTTAAATTCTGTCATGGGTTTTTCAATAGATATAGAACTTGTTTCTAATATTTTATATAATCTTGATTATCAAGTACAGTTTCAAAAAAATTACTGGGATGTGATTCCGCCTAGTTGTAGATTTGACATATTAATTGCAGAAGACGTAATAGGTGATATACTAAGAATATATAAATATGATAGTGTTCCCTTGAATCCATTAACAGAATCATTACAAGAAATAAAAAAAGAAGAGAAAATTAATGTTCTTTTAGATAAATTTTATATCATATTAATTAATAAGGGGTATCAAGAAGTTATTAATTATGGATTTATTGATTCTAAAACACATGATATTATTTTTCCACATAAAAAAAAATTATTATTAGTTAACCCTGTTTCTAAAGATATGTCATGTATGCGAGTTTCTTTGTGGCCAGGTTTACTTAAAAACGTTTCTTATAATAAAAATCGTCAACAAAATCATATGCGCTTTTTTGAAAGTGGACTTTGTTTTTCAATTAATAAAGATAGTGATTTAGGCGTTACACAAGAAATGTTTTTGTCCGCAGTTATCAGTGGAAATTATGCTAAAGAAAACTGGTTTTCCAAAAATAGAAAAGTAGACTTTTACGATTTAAAAGGAGACTTAGAATCTATTTTAGAATCAGTGTATAATTTAGAGGCCATAGAATTTAGACCAACAATAATATGTGGATTGCATCCTAAACAAAGTGCTGCAATATATTATAAAAATAACATTATCGGTAATATTGGAGCAATACATCCTAGTTTAGAAAAAATTTTTAATGTACCGATCGCTACATTTTTATTTGAAATGTCATTGAATATTTTTGTAGATTCTAAAGAATTTAAAGTTCAAGAAATATCAAAATTTCCTACTATTCGTCGAGATCTTTCAATATCAATATCGAAAGATGTTCTTTTTTCAGATTTAATAAATGAATGTAAAAAATTTTTTTCTGACAGAACAGTGGAAATTAATCTTTTTGATATATATTCCGTTAAAGATACTTCTAGAAATGAAAAAAGTTTGAGTATTAGCTTTATTTTTCAAGATATAAAAAAAACTTTAGAAGAAAATGAAATTAATTCCATTATGAATGATTGTATAGGAGTATTAAATAAAAAGTTCAAAGTTATCCTAAGGACATAAATTTATGGTACTTACAAAAGCTGAAATTGCAGAAAATTTATTCGAGAAACTTCAATTAACTAAACGGGATTCAAAAAAATTTGTAGAGTTTTTTTTTGAAGAGATGAGGAATTGTTTAGAAAATGGAGAAAATGTTAAATTATCTGGTTTTGGAAATTTTGAATTAAAAAACAAAAAAGAACGTCCTGGAAGAAATCCTAAAACAGGACAGAATGTTTTGATTAAAGCTAGAAGAGTAGTTAGGTTTAAAGCGGGTCAAAAATTAAAAAAAGATATTCAAAGGCATTTAAAATATAAAAAATAACGTTCAATTTATATAAATATTGCGTACTGAAAAAATAAATTATGAAACTTGAAGATTTTTCTTTTAATCTACCAAAATCACTAATATCTTTTTATCCATATTATTTACGCAGTCATTGTCGCTTAATGATTGTCAATGGAGAAACAAGCAATATATCACATAAACGTTTTTTTAACATTATTGATGATATTCATTCTGGTGATTTAATTGTCTTAAACAATACTAAAGTCATTCCTGCTAGATGTATTGGATATAAAAAAAATGGAGTTCAGGTGGAATGTTTAGTTGAAAAGATAGTAAAACATGACAAAATGCTTGTCAGTTTTAAAAATTCAAAAAAAATTCAAATTGGTAGTCATCTTTTTTTTGGAAATAATCTTCAAATTAAAAGTTCTATTATTGCACAAAAAAACGATTTTTTTGAGATTTTATTTCAAGATAATAAACATTCAGCTAGTAATATTATTAATAATATTGGAACCGTTCCCTTGCCCCCATACATTAAAAGATGTGTAAATAAATCAGATGTAAAACTATATCAAACTGTATACAGCAAAAAAACAGGTTCCGTTGCTGCTCCTACTGCTGGTTTGCATTTTGATGTTCCATTGTTAGAACAACTGAATAAAAAAGGAATAGATATAGAATATTTAACGTTACATATAGGATCTGGAACCTTTAAGCCTATTAGAACAATTAATATTAAAGAACACATAATACATTCTGAAGTGGTTAGCATTTCTAGTTCATTAATTAAGAAGATTAAATCCTGTAAATTAAAGGGTGGTCGTGTGATTGCAGTGGGAACCAGTACACTGCGTGCTTTAGAAAGTGTATATCATTCTACTTCATGGAAAAACATTACAGATTTTAAAGGTGAGACTAAAATTTTTATATATCCTGGTTATCAACATAATATTGTTGATGCTCTAATTACTAATTTTCATTTTCCTAAATCGACTTTAATTATGTTAGTGGCCTCTTTTCTTGGTTATAAAAATACTATGCATGCTTATCATGAAGCTATAAAAAGAAAATATCGTTTTTTTAGTTACGGAGATGCAATGTATATTACATATAACAAAATGGCTCCGTATGAAGTTATTTCCTCATAGATTGAATCATATAACATTTGGAGAAATAATGCATTTTCAAATTTACCATCAAGATGAAAAAGCTCGATATGGAGCTTTTGTTGTTAATAAAAAAATAATAGAAACACCTGTTTTTATGCCAGTTGGTACTTATGGAACAGTAAAAAGTCTCAGTGTGGAAGACATTAAAAATACTGGTAGTGAAATTCTTTTAGCTAATGCATATCATTTATATTTTCGTCCTGGTTATAAAATTATCAAATCTCATGGGACGCTACATAATTTTATGAATTGGAATGGTCTAATTCTTACTGATTCTGGAGGATTTCAAGTTTTTAGTCTGTCTAAATTTTGCAAGGTAAATCAAACAGGTGTATGGATCAAAAATCATTTAAATGGACAAAAAATTTTTTTTACTCCGGAATTATCAATGAAAATTCAAACAGAATTAGGCTCTAATATTGTTATGATTTTTGATGAATGTATTGCATATACAGATGATTTCGAAAAAACAAAGGTATCGATGGAACGATCTTTATCTTGGGCTCAAAAAAGTCGACTTGCTTTTGATAAATATCAAAATAATAATTTATTATTCGGAATTATTCATGGAGGTATTTATCCGGATTTACGTTATATTTCTCTTCAAGAATTAATTAAAATGAATTTTGATGGATATGCATTGGGTGGATTAGCGGTTGGCGAATCAAAAAATGAACTATATAGATTATTAGATTATATTTGTCCGAAAATGCCAAAAAATAAACCTAGATACTTAATGGGAGTAGGTAAACCTGAAGATTTAGTTGAAGCAGTCAGTCGTGGTATAGATATGTTTGACTGTGTTATGCCTACTCGAAACGCTAGAAATGGACATTTATTCGTTAAAAATGGTATAGTAAAAATCAGAAATAAAAAATATAAAAATGATTTATCTACATTAGATAAATATTGCACTTGTTATACTTGCAAAAATTATACTCGATCTTATTTACATCATTTAGATACTTGTAATGAAATGTTAGGAGCACGTTTAAACACTATACATAATTTGCACTATTATCAAACTTTAATGTTTAATATTAGAAAATCAATCAAATTAAATAAATTTCGCCACTTCGTCGATGATTTTTATAAACACACATCATCGCTTTAAAAAATATTATTAGGGTATATAAATGGATAATTTTTTTCATAATATTAACATGTTATTTCTTCCATCTTCGAATAGTCATTCGTATTCGTTAATGTTTATGTTATTTATGTTTTTGTTAGTATTTTATTTTATGCTTTTTCGTCCTCAACAAAAAAAAGATAAACAACATAAACAACTAATAGATTCATTATTAAAAGGAGATGAAGTTATGACAACAAGTGGTTTATTAGGCAAAATACACAGAATTACAAAAACTGGATATGTTTTGCTGAAATTAAATGATAATACAGAAGTTTTTATAAAACGTGATTTTATAATGTCATCTTTACCTAAAGGTACTATAAAATCTTTATAATTTTTTTTATATAAGATACGTATTTTATATATTTAATATAAATAAGAAAAATTTGTTATTTTTGATAAAATTTTCATTAGTATATTTAGCAAAATTAATCTATTTTGTCTTATTTTTAGATTAGTGTGATACACTTTAATTTTTTCAAAAAATATATCTATAGGTTTTTCTAATATTTTGATTTGTAACAAAATTTCCTTGTATTTTTTTTCTAAAAATAAATTTAATGTATGAGAACTAAATTTTTTAATTTGATTAAATAGTATAATTTCTTCTTTTTCTTGTATTAATTTAATATTAATATTGCTTGAAATAATATAATTTTCTTTGTCTAAAATATTCGATATTCTTTTTATAGATAGCATGATTCTTGAAGCATTATTATCTTTAAAAAACAAAGATAAATCTTGTATTTTTTTGTGCATGTCTATTATGTTAGTCGATTTAGATGACAATACTGATTTTACTATTTTTTTTTCATATCCCTGTTCTTTATACCAATGAAACAATCTTATCATAAAAAAATCAATTATTTGGTTATATAAAATATTATTACGGCATTTTTTATGATGTAAGGCTAAGCTTTTTTTAATTAAATCTTTTAAATCTATCGGTATGTGTTGTTTTATAATAATACGAAGTATCCCGATGGATAAACGTCGTAACGCAAATGGATCTTTATTTGCGGTGGGAATATTTTTTATGAAAAACATTCCAGATATCGTATCAATTTTATCAGCGATAGATAATACAGATCCTATAATTGTTTTCGGTAATTCATCTTTTGAAAAAGATGGTAAATATTGTTCTTCTAAAGCTAATGCAACATCTTTTTTTTCTTGATCTTCTAATGCATAATGCATACCAACTATACCTTGTAGTTCTGGAAATTCATAAACCATGTCAGTAGCTAAATCGCATTTAGATAATAAAGTTGCTCTTGCTGCATGTTTTTTATCAAACTTAATATATTGAGATATCCATCTTATTATTATTTGTAGACGTATTGTTTTATTGTATAACGAACCTAAATTTTTTTGAAACACAATATTCTTTAAAGCAATAAGATAATTTACTAAATGTTTTTTTCTATCATTTTGTAAAAAAAAATTTGCGTCTGACAATCTTGCATTCATGACTTTTTCATATCCTGAAATAATAATTTTTTCAAATGATTGAGTATGAATATTAGAGATGAAAATAAAACAAGGTAAAAGATTATTTTTAGCATTATGTATCGAAAAACATTTTTGTTGTTTTTCTATAACATATATCAATATTTTTTTTGGTATACAAAGAAATGTTTTTTCAAAATTACCCAATAAAGCAGTAGGTGATTCCACTAAATCAGTTATTTCATTAATCAAACAATTATCATTGTTTATAAATCCATTGATTTTTTTTGATATAGTATGAATATTATTAATAATTGTTTTTTTTCTAAGATCATAATCTGCAATTATTTTGTTTTTTTGAAAAAGAATTAAAGGATATTCTTGAGAATAATTAATTTTTATTTTTTTTTCTTTATTACTAAGATGGTTTTGAAGTAATCGACAAGATTTAATATCAAATACCCTACCTTCAATTACTTTATCATCTAATAAGATGACTACATTTCGAATTGGTCTAACAAATGTTCTGTTTGTAATATTCCACCGCATAGATTTCAGTATGATAATTTCTTTTAGGGATTCTTCAATCATCTTAGGAAGCAAAATGTCAATTTTTTTTTGCTTCTGTTTTATTTGATGTACAAGCCATTCACCCTGTGTATTTTTTAAACGATGCGCTTGACATATATTGATACCCCAATGTTTTGCCCAACGATTAGCTGTTTCTGTCGGTATGCCGTGTTGATCATAGGCTTTTTTTAAGGATGGACCTTTTTTGTTGATTATTGATATTCTATCACTTGTATCAATTTCTAATACCTTTAACGCAATCCTTCTTGGAGTGAAAAAAGATTCAATTTTTTTGTATAAAATATTATAAAAATTTAGTTTTTTAATAAAATTATTATAAAAACTAAAAGATATTGTAGAAAGTGATTTGGCAGGAAGCTCTTCAGTACCAATTTCAATAAGTAATGTTTTCTTTGTCATCACGGCCTCTTTTTTTTTTATATACAAAAAGTAAAATTAAGTTTATCTTTTTTGCTTAAATATATTTTTGCAATATTTGCAGTTAATTTTCTGATGCGTAAAATATAGTGTTGACGCTCATTAGAAGATATAGCTTTTCTTGCATCTAAAATATTAAAAATATGATTGGCTTGCAATGTTTTTTCATATGAAATTAATAATAATGGCTCTTTTAAATTCATCATATTATTTGCTTCTAATTCATATGCATTAAATAAATTAAATAAAAAATTTATATTTGCATATTGAAAATTATATTTTGATTGTTCTACTTCGTTTTTTTTAAACATATCACCGTAAGTAATAATTTTGTTTTTATTGCGTTGCCAAATTAAATCATATACGTTAGATTTATTTTGCATATGCATAGCTATTCTTTCTAAACCGTATGTTATTTCTACACTAACAGGATTGCATTCTAATCCACCTACTTGTTGAAAATAAGTAAATTGAGTAATTTCCATGCCATTTAACCAAATTTCCCATCCTACACCCCATGCGCCTAATGTAGGGTTTTCCCAATTGTCTTCTACAAAGCGTATATCGTTGATTTTTTCATTGATATTCAGTAAATTAAGTGACTTTAAGTATATGTTTTGAATGTTTTTTGGCGGTGGTTTGATAATCACTTGAAATTGATAGTATTGTTGTAAACGATTTGGGTTTTTTGCATATCTGCCATCTGAAGGACGACGGCAAGATTGCATATAAGCGGCTTTTATAGGTTCTGGACCTATAGTGCCTAAAAATGTAATATTATGAAAAGTTCCAGCGCCTATTGGTATATCTAAAGGTTCAAATATTAAACATCCTTGTTGGATCCAGAATTGTTTTAATGTATTAATTAAATCATAAAAAGTATTTTTATATTTTTTCATTTTATATCCATAAAGAACATTAAGATATATTTTATATTTTTTATAATTATATGCAATAATAAGCTAACATATTTTAAGTTCAAATGAATTATTACATAAACATTTTTTTATATCTTTTAAAATATCAAAAATAAAATATAAACACATACTTAAATAATAAAAAGCAAAAAATAATGAAAAAAATAAGTAAAGTAGCTGAACTAGTTTATAATGCGTTATTAGAAAAAAATTTAGAAAATCCAATTTTAAAAGGATACAATGATATAAGTGAAAAAGAAAGAGAATTATTAATAGCTAAACATATATATAAAATTATGAATTGTTTAAATTTAGATATGTATAATGATAGTTTAGCACAAACACCAAATCGTGTTGCAAAAATGTATCTTAATGAAATTTTTTCTGGACTAAATTATGAAAATTTTCCTAAAATTACTTTTATTAATAATAAAATTAAAAGTAGAGAAATGATTATTATTAAAAATATATTATTAATTAGCACGTGCGAACATCATTTTTTAACTATGCATGGAACAGCGACGATTGCATATATTCCTCAAGATAAAATAATAGGATTATCTAAAATCAATAGAATTGCGCGATTTTATTGCAATAGACCTCAAATTCAAGAACGTTTAACAAAACAAATATTATTTGTTTTAAAATTATTGCTAGAGACCAACAATATTGCAATTATTGTCAAAATGGAACATTTTTGTATTAAAGCACGCGGTGTATCTGATGCCAATAGTCGTACGATTACTTCTTCTTTAAAAGGTTTGTTTAAGTTAGATGCAACCGTTCGTAATGATTTTTTTTCTCATGAGAATTTTTCTTAAAAAAATGATAAATATATGGAATTTATTTTTTATTGATTAAAATGCATTTTGTCAGTATTATAATATTTTTAGTATATAGTTTTCTTGTATAAACAATCCCACCAACAAGTTAAGGAAACAAAGAAAACAATGAAATATATTGGCGCACATGTGAGTTCTTCTGGAGGTTTAGAGAAAGCAGTTTTGCGTGCTGTTGAAATTGAAGCTACAGCATTCTCTTTTTTTACTAGAAATCAGCGTCAATGGTTTTCTCCGAAATTAACCCAAAAAAAAATAGAAGTATTCAAACAGCATTGTGTGCAATATCACTTTCATCCTTATCAAATTCTGCCTCATAGTAGTTTTTTAATTAATTTAGGTCATCCTGTTGATATTGAATTAGAAAAATCTCGCTTGTCTTTTATTGATGAAGTATTGCGTTGTGAACAACTTGGATTAATATTTCTTAATTTTCATCCTGGAAGTCATTTAAATCAAATTACTGAAGATATTTGTTTAAAAAGAATTGCTGAATCTGTTAATATAGC
Organism: Buchnera aphidicola (Hyadaphis tataricae); assembly: GCF_005081445.1. NCBI lineage: Bacteria > Pseudomonadati > Pseudomonadota > Gammaproteobacteria > Enterobacterales > Erwiniaceae > Buchnera > Buchnera aphidicola. Next base: position 142,171 of record NZ_CP034873.1, read on the forward strand.
GTTAGATAAAACTAAACATGTTATTGCCGTAATAGAAAACACAGCGGGTCAAGGCACTAACGTTGGATATTGTTTTCAACATTTATCTAAAATTATTAAAAATGTTAATGATCAATCTAGGATTGGAGTTTGTCTCGATACATGTCATTTGTTTTCTGCAGGATATGACTTGCGTACGGTAAAAGATTGTGAGGACACTTTTAATCATTTTAATGATGTAATAGGATTAAAATATTTAAAAGGAATACATTTGAATGATTCTAAAAAACAATTCAATAGTAGAGTTGATCGTCATCAAAGTTTAGGCATGGGAACAATTGGGACTGCACCGTTTCGATGGATCATGAAAAATAAAAATTTTTATAACATACCAATGATTTTAGAGACAACTAATCCAACAATATGGAAAGAAGAGATTTCTTGGTTAAGATCTCAAAATATATAATGAATGTTTAACAAAAAGGTTAAATTATGTTAATATTGAATGCAGAAAAAAGAATTTTAAAAGGAAAAAGTTTTAGTAGAAAACTACGTCTGAAAAATCGATTACCAGGTGTTTTGTATGGATTAAAAAAAAATGTTATTTTGATAACATTAGATCATAATGTAATCTTTAATTGGCAAAAAAAACTTAATGTTCAAAAAGAAGACATATTTTTGATAATTGACAGTAAGAAATATAGGGTAAAAGTTCAAGATATTCAAAAACATGTTTTTAAACCCAAATTATTACACATTGATTTTTTACGTATTATTCATAATCATTAATCTTTTTTAAAAAAAATGATAATCAAAATCCACTTAATAATATAGAGAAAAATATTCTTCTAAAAATTGACATAGAAGGATGAAATTGTATAGAAATTAAACTGATAATACTTAAAATAACAGTATAAAGTGCCAACCAACCAGTTCTAGTTTTTGTAAGAAATTTAGCTTCATGGTTTTTTTTTCTCATGTTCCACCATTTTGATACTGACCACATACCTAACCATATTAGTATTGAAATACTTAATAAATACCATTTAAAAAAATCGTTTGTTGAATTTTCAGGTATATTTATCGTTATTCCCGTGACTATACCAGGAAAAAAATAGACTGGAGGCCATAAGATACATCCAATCGTACTAGGAAAAATAAATTTTTTTAAAGGAAGTTTTAACATTCCTGAAACCATTGGTATAAATGGTCTAGTTGGACCAATAAAACGTCCTACGAAAACAGTAATTGTACTATGTTTATGCAGTACCGCTTTTGTTTTCTCAAGTAAAGATTGATGTTTTTTGATAAAATTAAATTTATATAACCAACTTTTGCAATAAAATCCAATATAATATGAAATCCAATCTCCTAATAAACATCCAATTGTTCCCGATATCCAAGCAGGATAGAATAGTATACTTCCATCGCCGATTAAAGTCCCTAATGTAGTCATTAAAATAATTCCAGGGACTAATAATCCTACTAATGCAAGAGATTCTAAAAAAGCCACTATTCCTATTAAAAAAAGTGAATAGTACAAAGATTGACTAAATAATGTTATTAACCACAGTTCCATATACTCTCTTTTTCAAAATTTTTTTATATTATAAAATTTTTAATGTATATTTTATACTTTATATTTTTTTAACACAACCTTAAGAAAAATTTTTTTTAAAACTATTAGAAATTCTTTTAAAAAATTAAAATAAAATGTTATTTTATTATATACATAATCAAACAATGTTGATTTTTGGTACATTATATATAATCAAAAAAGAAAAATGATGATAAAATCCTGGATTTTTATAATTATATGTTATTTTAGTAGTATTTTTGATGTGTTTGCTCAAGATTTAAAAATCGATGATATTAAAGCTATTATAAATGATGAAATTATATTAAATAGTGATGTTGATAATGTTTTTATGATGATGAAAAAAAATAATCAAACATTTATGATTCCATTTAGAACAAACGTATTAAAAGAAAAAATACTTGATAATTTAATAGTAGAAACTTTGATATTACAACAAGCGAATAGAATGAATATCGTAATTACCAAAAAACAAATAGACGATGTCATGCAAAATATAGCTTTACAGCAAAATATCAGTATCAAAGAATTAAAGAAAAATCTAATGATTAATGGTTATCATAATTATATAAATTATCTTAATAATATTGAAAAATTATTAAAAATCAAGATAGTAGAAAATTATGAGCTGCATAAACGCGTTCATGTTTCAGATCAAGAAATCAATTTTTTGTTTAAAAAAATCATAAATAAAAATGAAAAATTAAAAAGAATAAATTTAAGTTATATTTTTTTACCCTTTTCAAAAAATCGGTTACATATTATCAATAACAAAAAAATGTTATTAGAAAAAATCATCAATAACTTAAAACAAGGTGTGAGGATTGAAGAATCTTATCCTGAATATAAAAAAAACAACAAAATTGCATTTGTTAAAAAAAATTTTTGGATACGTTTTATAGACTTACAAAAAAATTTTTCTCAACCTTTAAACATTGTTAAATTAAATCAAATTTTAGACCCTATTTTAGGAAAAGATGGTTTTTATATTTTTAAAATCAATGATATCGTCAATAATAAAGAAAACATTCGTACCGATTTTTATGTACAACATTGTTTGATTAAGCCTTCTTTGATTTTAAGTGATTTAGAAGTAAAAGATATAATTTTTAGTATATATAATAATATTCAATCCGGTGTGTATAGTTTCGATTATGCTGTTAAAAATTTTTCTCATGATGTCAACTCATCAAATCGTCAAGGTAATTTGGGATGGGTTTCAAAAAACTTTTTTAAAAATTACGAAAATATCGAATTATTAAAAAAAAATAAGATCAGTAAGCCTATTCAATCAAATATTGGCTGGCATATAATTAAATTATTAAAAATACGTCAAGTCGACGAATATTATTCTGTTACAAAGAGAAAAGCATATAATCTTATTTTAAAACAAAAAATTTTTTTAGAAAAACAACGTTGGATAGAAGATCTTAAAAAGTTTTCTTATATCAAGATTATTGGATTTTAGTCCGTGTTGATATTTTCATTGACAATGTTTTCTTATGGACAATATCTAGCATTTTGTAGTTATATTAACAATTTTTGAAGTTATACTAATATGGAATCATGAAACATATCATAATGATTATTAAAAATATTTCTAAACATTATCCCAGAAAAAAATATGGTCAACATTTTCTTGTTAATGACACGATAATAGACGCAATCATAAAAAAAATTAATCCAAATAAAAAAGAAACATTAGTCGAAATAGGACCTGGATTAGGTGCACTAACAAAGCCAATTAGTATTTTAGTTGAAAAATTGACTGTCATTGAAATTGATTGTAAAATATTAAATTTTTTAAAAAATAATTCTTATTATTCAAAATTAGTAGTTTTTTGTGATGATGTATTAAGATTTAATTTTCTTGATTTATTTAATGAGAGCAATCAATTACTGAGAATTTTTGGAAACTTGCCATATAATATATCTACAGTTTTAATTTTGTTTTTATTTAAGCAGATTGCAATTATTCAAGATATGCATTTTATGTTGCAAAAAGAAGTAGCCGAAAGATTAGTTGCTAATCCTGGTAATAAAGCATATGGTCGTCTTAGCATAATAGCTCAATATTATTGCAATAATAAAATATTATTAAATGTTAATGCTGAAAATTTTTGGCCTATTCCTAAAGTCGATTCTGTATTTGTGAATTTAATTCCTCATATACATGCCCCATATTTTGTTTATGATATAAATGTTCTTAGTAACATTACAAAAATTGCTTTTCAAAATAGAAGAAAAATTGTACGTCATAGTTTAAAGTCATTATTTTCTGAAAAAAATTTAATACAATTGTCAATTGATCCAAAATGTCGAGCTGAAAATATATCTGTTTTACAATATTGTCAATTGTCTAATTTTTTATACCAAAAATTAAAAAAAAATTGAAACTGACTATTTTAATCATTTTTTCATAATTGTAAATTAATTTTTTTTAAGAGAGAGGGTTTATATTGTGAGTACTTATTTTATGAGTGATATTCATGGTTGTTATAAAGAATTCATAAGACTATTAGAAAAAGCAGAATTTAATTGTAAAAAAGATTATTTATGGATTGCAGGAGATTTAGTGTCTAGAGGTATAGATTCTTTAAAAGTGTTAAGATATCTTTACAATTTAAAAAATAGAGTAAAAATAGTACTAGGTAACCACGATTTAAATTTAATTTCAGTATATAGTGGTATTAAAAAAAATAACAAAAATAACCATTTTGATAAATTTCTTGCTGCTTCTGATAGTCATAAATTAATAAGGTGGTTGCGATCACAAAAAATTTTAAAAATTGATAAAAAGCGAAAAATTGTTATGACACATGCTGGTATTAGTCCACATTGGAATCTTAATATTGCGCAAAAATATGCAATAGATATCGAAAGATTTTTATCGAGTGATAACTTTGATTTATTTTTAGAATCTATGTATGATAATAAAGTAACTATGTGGCACTCAGATCTTAATGGATTAGATAGGCTGCGATATAGCATGAATGTTTTTACAAGAATGCGATCTTGTTATCCAGATGGTCGATTAAACTTATTTTATAAACAGTCTCCAAAGATGTTAAAACCTCCTTTAAAACCTTGGTTTTTTATGAAGCATAATTTTCCTCAAGATTATTATATTTTTTTTGGTCATTGGTCTACATTAAGAGGAACTGCTGTGCCCCAACCGTTTTTTTCATTAGACTCTGGTTGTTGTTGGGGGGGGGAATTAATGATGTTTCGATGGGAAGATAAAAAAATTTTTTCTCAAAAATTTTTTTCTCAAGAGTAATAAGTTGTTATCTTGATAAAATTTCAAAATAATAATTATAAGAATTGGTTTTGCTCTGCAATATTTTTGTTTTAAATAATTGTTTCCAATGTGAAAATATTTTATACCTAGGAAAGTAAGCATCACCAACAAAATCAGCATCTATATGTGTTAAGTATAATTTATTTGCATAAAATAACATTTTTTTGTATATTTGAGCACCTCCAATGACCATAATTTCTTCTGTATTTTTTGAAGCAATTATTGCATTAGATATTGAATCCACACAAATTATTCCGGGCGTGTCAATATTTTTTTTACTGATAACTATGTTATTTCTCATAGATAAGGGTTTACCAATTGATTGCCAGGTTAAACGTCCCATAATTACATCTTTGTTGATCGTGTTTTTTTTAAACCATTTTAAATCTTCTGGAATATTCCAAGGTATTTTATTGTTTTTTCCAATTACTAAATTTCTAGAAAGAGCTGCAATTAAACTAATATTTATTTTAATAATTTACTCCATGATTGTGATTATAAATATGTTTTGCAACATATTTATAAAAGACTATTATGTGATTTGATTTGAAATTATATGTATTTTTTTATGTGTTTTTTGAAGTGATGTAAAGTTTTTAATTGGATTTTCATCTAAAGCCATAACAGTTGCATAAGCACCATTTAAAGTTGTATCATAATGAACTTTATATTGTATAGCACTGGTGCAGATCATTTGGAAGTCTTGTATTCCTTGATTAGAAGAAGTAGTATTTATAATATAAGAGTATTCTCCATTTTTTAAAAAATCTTGTATATTTGGACGTCCTTCATGTACTTTATTCACTAATCTAGATACAATGCCAAATTTTTTTAAAGCGATAAATGTTCCTTTAGTAGCATCTATTTTAAAACCAAGATTAGTTAATTTAATTGCTAAATTAATTAAGTTTATTTTATCATTATTTCTAACTGACAGCAAAACACGACCAATTTTTTTTATATTCGTATTAGCACCAAGCATGGCTTTGGAAAATGCTTCTGAAAAATTTTTTCCAATACCCATAACTTCTCCTGTTGAACGCATTTCTGGTCCTAATTTTGGATTAATTCCATGGAATTTGTCAAATGGCAGAATAGCTTCTTTTACTGAAAAGTATGGTGGAATAACTTCTTTAGTAAAACCTTGTTCTAAAAGTGTTTTTCCATACATGACTCGTACAGAAATTTTTGCTAATGGCAGACCAGTAGCTTTTGAAACAAAAGGTACCGTTCTTGCAGCTCTTGGATTTACTTCAATAATATAAATATTATTGTTTTTAATTGCAAATTGTACATTCATTAATCCTCTTACGGATAATTCAAAAGCTAGTTTTGAAACTTGTTGTTTTATTTCTTTTTGAATATCTTTTGTTAAAGTGTATGCTGGTAACGAACACGCAGAATCTCCAGAATGTATTCCTGCTTGTTCAATATGTTCCATTACACCTCCTATTAACACTTTTTTCCCATCGCAGATAGCATCAACATCTACTTCTTTAGCATGATCTAAATATTGATCTAATAAAATTGGATTTGTGTTTTTGTCTGATACAAATAATTTAAAATAATTTTTTAAATCATCTTGTTCATAAACAATTTCCATAGCTCTACCACCTAGTACATATGATGGTCGCACCATAATTGGATAACCAATCTTTTTGGCTTTTTTGCATGCTTCAGATATAGTTAAAGCTGTAGCATTTAAAGGTTGTTGCAATTTTAATTTAGAAACGGTTTTTTGAAAACGATATCGATCTTCTGCATTATCAATAGCATCAGAGCTAGTTCCAATAATCGGCACGCCTGCTTTTTGAAAATCTTGAGATAACTTTAATGGTGTTTGACCTCCATATTGAATGATAACACCTTTAGGTTGTTCTATTCTAACTATTTCTAAAACATTTTCTAATGTAATCGGTTCAAAGTAAAGTCTGTCTGAAATATCATAATCAGTAGATACCGTTTCTGGATTGCAATTAATCATAATTGCTTCGAAACCATCTTCTCGTAATGCTTGCGCTGCGTGTACACAACAATAGTCAAATTCTATACCCTGTCCTATTCTGTTCGGACCACCTCCGAGTATAATGATCTTGTTTTTTTCTTTTGTTGGATTCGATTCACATTCGTCTTCCCATGTAGAATACATATATGCTGTTTCAGTAGAAAATTCTGCTGAGCATGTATCAATTCTTTTATATACAGGATGTAATTTTAATTTATAACGTAGTGTTCTTATTTCGCTTTCTTTTGTATTTGTTAAGATTGCAATACGTTGGTCAGAAAAACCTTTACGTTTAATAAAATAAAAAAAATCATATTCTTGTAATCCTGCCAAACCTTTTTTTGTAATTTTTTGTTCTAATAAAATAATTTCTTGAATTTGGATAAGAAACCATGGATCAATAGAAGTCAAGTCAAAAACTTCTTTTACAGACATGTTAGCTCGAAAAGCATCACCTATATACCAAATTCTTTCAGCTCCAGCATCTTTTAATTCATGTCGAATTTTGATTAAGTGATCTGAAGAATGAGAAGAGATTTTAGAATCAAATCCAGTCTTGCCCGTTTCTAAACCGCGAATGGCTTTTTGTATAGATTCTTGAAACGTTCTCCCTATAGCCATGACTTCACCTACTGACTTCATTTGAGTTGTCAGTCGATCATTACAACCAGGAAATTTTTCAAAATTAAATCTAGGAATTTTAGTAACGATATAATCTATTGATGGTTCAAAAGATGCGGTAGTATTCATGCCTGTAATATCGTTTGCTAATTCGTCTAATGTATATCCCACAGCTAATTTTGCAGCAATTTTAGCAATAGGAAATCCTGTTGCTTTAGATGCTAATGCGGAGGATCTAGAAACTCTAGGATTCATTTCAATAACGATCATGCGACCATTTTTTGGATTTATAGCAAATTGCACATTGGAACCGCCAGTTTCTACACCAATTTCTCTCAAAATGGCCATAGAAGCGTTTCTCATAATTTGATATTCTTTATCGGTTAAGGTTTGAGCAGGAGCTATAGTGATAGAATCACCTGTATGAATACCCATTGGATCTAAATTTTCAATTGAACAAACAATAATACAATTATCATTTTTGTCCCGGACCACTTCCATTTCATATTCTTTCCAACCGATTAATGATTCATCTATTAATAATTCCGTATTAGGAGATAATTTCAGACCTCTTTGACAAATTTCTTTAAATTCTTCATTATTATAAGCAATTCCACCGCCACTACCACCCATAGTAAATGAAGGACGAATAATACATGGAAAACCTACTTTATGTAAAACTGCGAAAGCTGTCTTCATATTTTTAGCAATGCCACATTTTGCAGTTTCTAACTGCAATTTTTTCATGGATTGTTCAAATAGTTTTCGATTTTCAGCTTTTTGAATTGCATTAACTGTAGCACCAATAATTCTAACATGAAATTTTTTTAAAATACCTCTTTTATCTAATTCCAAAACGCAATTAAGTGCTGTTTGTCCTCCCATTGTTGGTAATAATGCATCAGGTTTTTCTTTTTTAATAATATTTTCTACTACTGTCCAATGAACAGATTCAATATATGTTGCATCAGCCATGCATGGATCTGTCATAATGGTCGCAGGATTAGAATTAATTAAAATAATTCTATATCCTTCTTCTTTTAATGCTTTACAGGCTTGCGCACCCGAATAATCAAATTCGCATGCTTGTCCAATGACTATTGGACCTGCTCCAAGAATTAAAATTGATTTTATGTCAGTATATTTAGGCATTTTTTTTCCTAATGGATTACTGATTATTAGTTTTTTTAATAGTAATTAAATTGATAAAATGATCAAACAAAAAAGCAGCGTCATGAGGTCCAGGACTTGATTCTGGATGTCCTTGAAAACTAAAAGAAAACTTATTCTTTAAAGCAAGTCCTTGCAATGTTTTATCAAAAAGAGAAATATGTGTTATGATTATATTTTTAGGAATGTTTTTTAGATCAACAGTAAAACCATGATTTTGAGATGTAATAATCACACGATTTGTGTTTATTTCTTTAACTGGATGATTTGCTCCGTGATGTCCAAATTTCATTTTAATTATTTTAGCGCCACTAGCTAAAGCAAGTAACTGGTGTCCGAGACATATGCCAAACATTGGAATATTAAGATTTAAAAAATGTTGAATTGCATTAATAGCATAAATACAAGGTCTTGGATCGCCTGGACCATTAGATAAAAAAATACCATCTGGAGCTAAATTTAAAACTGTATTTACATCAGTATTAGCTGGTACAACAGTTAAATAACATCCTCTATCTACCAGCATACGTAATATGTTTTTTTTAACTCCAAAATCATATACAACAATATGAAATAAATTTTTTTTATTTATTGTAGAACAAAATTTCTGTTTATTATAAAACAAACTGCCTTCATTCCAATGATAAATACGTTTAGTAGAAACTTTTTTCGCTAAATCTAGTCCTTGTAAACTTATACAATCTTGCGCTTTTTGATGTGCTATTAAATAATTTTCTTCTTTATCTTCTATAATACAACCATTTTGCGAGCCTTTCATACGCAAAATACGTGTCAATTTTCTAGTATCAATATTAGATATTGCGACAATATTATTTTCTTTTAAATAAGACGAAAAATTTTTTTGATTTCTATAATTACTAGAAATAGGCGATAAATCTCGAATTATGAGTCCTTTTATGTGAATTGTTTTCGATTCTTCATCATGAGTATTAGTACCAACATTGCCGATATGGGGATGAGTTAATGTTACAATTTGATGTGAATAAGAAGGATCAGTGATTATTTCTTGATATCCGGTCATTGATGTATTAAAAACAACTTCACCTACTGTTGTACCTGTAGCTCCAATAGATTTTCCGTAAAATCTAGTTCCATCTTCTAAAACCAGTACTGCTGATTGGTTCAAAACATCCTCCATAAAAAATAATTATTAATATGATTAATATTTATATTTGATATTTTAACTAAAATTAATATTTTTGTCTATTGTCATAATTATACATTATCTTTAATTTGTTAATAGATCATTTATATTATTTTTAATTAAATGATAGTACATCCATCATATCAAATAAACCTGGTTTTTGTTTTTGAAGCCATAAAGCTGATGCTATTGCTCCTTTTGCGAACGATGTTCGATTAGACGCTGTATGTTTTAGTGTAATTTCCTCGCCATGACTAGAAAACATAACAATATGTTTGCCGATAATATCTCCTGTTCGAATGCTAGAAAATCCAATTTTTTCTTTTTCTCTTATTCCAGTTATACCCTTTCTAGAATATATAGAATGTTCGCTTAAATCCCAATTCATAACTTGAGAGATAATTTTACCCATTGTTAATGCTGTACCAGATGGTGCATCAATTTTGTTACGATGATGGTATTCAATAATATCAATATCGGATTGGTGACCTAAAATTTTAGTGGTATTTTTAATTAATTGAAACATTAAGTTAATACCAATGCTAAAATTAGAAGAGAGTACAATACTAATATTTTTAGAATATTTTTTTATAATATCAAGTTGTTGTTTTGAAAAACCAGTTGTTCCGATTACGATATTTTTTTGAAATTGATTACAATATTCTAAATATTTTAATGTAGCATTCGGTTCTGTAAAATCTATAAGAACATCAAAATCATGTTCTTTTATATTTAATTTATTACTTATCGAGATGCCTATTTGATCTATTCCCGTGGCCTTGCCAACATCTTGACCAATAAATGGACTGTTACTTTGTACTAATGCAGCTTTTAAAGATACACTGTTGTTTTTTTTTGTTTCTTGAATAAGCATTTTTCCCATACGACCCATAGGTCCAGTAATAGCAATGCGAAGTTTTTTTTTCATAAAGATTATCCTTTTTTTAAACAATGTTATTAATTAATAATTGCTTAGGTATATTAAAAAAATTTTTTTCTTTTGTTCCATTGATTTCGATAATTCTGCTAAATCCTATTTTTTGCAAATATTGAATGACTTGCTGCACTAAAATTTCAGGTGCTGAAGCGCCTGCTGTAATACCAATACAACTAATATTTTTGATCCATTTTTTTCTTATATCTGAAACTGAATCAATAAGTTTTGTCAAAACACCTAATTCTGTTCCTAATTCTTTCAGACTATTAGAATTAGAAGAATTTTTTGAACCTATTACGAGTATTATTTCACTGGTTTTAGATAAATTATACATTGCTTTTTGACGATTTGTTGTGGCATAACATATATCTTCTTTTTTTGGATGAGAAATCTGTGGAAACGTTTTTTTTAAAACAGAAATAATTTTTTTTGTTTGAGTAATTGATAAAGTAGTTTGTGTAACAAAATGTAGTTTATTAGTATTTTTTATGAGTAATTGTTTAATATCTTTTACAGATTCAATAAGATGTATTTTACCATTTTTATTTTCATATTGCCCTATTATACCCTTAACTTCAGCATGTCCTTTTTTACCAATAAGAATTGTTTCTATTCCTCTTTTACTGCATGCTGAGACTTCTTTATGTACTTTTGTAACTAATGGACAAGTAGCATTTAAAATTATTAGTTTTTTTTGTATTGCTTGTTGTTGAGTTTTTTTTGATACTCCATGTGCAGAGAAAACAATGATTTCGCCATCTGGAATTTGTTCAATATTTTCAACAAAAATTACACCTTTTTTACGCAATTGTTTGATTACATGCTGATTATGTACAAGTTCATGATTTACATAAATTGTTTTTTTGTATATTTTTAGTGCATTTTCTACAATTAAAATCGCTCTTTTTACACCTGCACAAAAACCTCTAGGATTAGCCAACATAATTTTCATTATCTAGATCTCTAACTTAAATACGTTTTATATCAAATTAATATTTTTTGTCATGATGAATTATTTCGTAAAACGATTTTTGTACTATAATAAAATATTTAAACAATTTTAATATTTTGTTCGGATTAGAATGATAACACCTATAAAAATACTAATATCGGCGATATTAAATGTAGCAAAATGTAAATCATTTAAATGTAAATCAATAAAATCTATAACAAAACCATGTATAATACGATCTATTAAATTTCCTATAGCACCAGATACAATAAAAGTATAAGCAATATATTTGTTTTTTTTGATTTTTGTAGATTTTAACATAGTTTTTGTTATAAATAATATAGTACATATGCTGACGCTAAATAAAAACCATTTTGTCCATTCTGAGCGATTTGATAGAAAACTAAAGGCTGCTCCATAATTATGAACATGAAAAAAATTCAATATTGTAAAACAATATTTCACTTGATTGACTTCTATATTATTAAGAATCCAATATTTACTAAATATATCAAGTATCACAATGACAAGAATTAATAGTATATATATTGGTTTGTTTAGTATGTTGGAATATTGAGTTTTCATTATATAAAAATACGTCTTTCACCATCTCCTATGGTGTTTAAAATACAGCGATTACAGATATCTTGATTGGTATTATTGTTAGTACTGCTAAAATAGTGCCAACATCTTAAACATTTTTTTCCTGTGATTTTTTTCAAAAGAATTTTACAAGAAGCAATATTATTAATTTTTGTAGCATTGTCAGGCGCTTGTTCATATGTTTTAATTTTGATTTCAGATGTTAAAAAAAGAAATTTAAGTTCTGTTTTTAACATTTTTAATGTATTGAACAGTTTTTCTGAAACATATATTGTGATAGAGGATTCAAGCGCATTATTAATAATTTGTTTTTTTATAGCTTTTTCTATAAAAATGTTTATTTCATGTTTTATAGCAATCATTTGATTCCAAAAATGATGATTATATAAATCGTTTGAATCTAAAACAAATAATTTGTTGAACCATTCTTCTGTAAATAAACATTCTGAATTATTTTGTTTTAAGTAATCCCATATTTCATCAGCAGTAAAAGACAGTATCGGCGCAATCCATCGTACGAGTGCATGAAGAATATAATACATTGTTGTTTGAGAGCTTTTTCTCTCTTGACTTTTTGCTTTTAGAGTGTATTGTCTATCTTTAATAATATCAAGATAGAAAGATCCCATATCCATAGAACAAAAATATGCTATACGTTTTATTATGGAATGAAAGTTATATGTTTTATATAAATGAATGATTTCTTTTTGCACCATGTGAGTATGACTGATAGCCCATTTATCCAAATAAACCATATTGTCTTTAGAGATCAAATCTTGTTGAGGATTAAAATCGCTAATATTAGATAGTATAAAACGTGCAGTATTTCTAATACGACGATATGTTTCTGCAGTGTTTTTTAAGATTTCATCAGAAATAGAAATATCATTAGTGTAATTAGAAGATGCAACCCATAGTCTTAAAACATCAGCGCCAAATTTATCAATGATTTTATTAGGGCTGATAGTATTTCCTATAGATTTAGACATTTTTTGTCCTGTTTTATCAACAACAAATCCATGGGTTAAAACTTGAGAATATGGCGCTTTGTTATTAATTAAAGTTGATATCACTAATGATGACATAAACCAACCTCTATGTTGATCTGATCCTTCCAAGTACATATCAGCAAAATTTTTATTATATTTTTGATTTTGATAATTAATTGAAGTATGGGTATTTCCAGATTCAAACCATACATCTAATATATCTAAATTTTTTTCATATAATAGATGCTCGTCGCCTAATATCTCTTTTATATTCATATGCCACCATGCTTGTATTCCTTTTTTTTCTATTATTGTTGCTATTTTTTCCATTAGTAAAACGGTTTTAGGATGCATTTCTCCTGTTTTTTTATCAATAAAAATTGACATTGGTACACCCCATCTTCTTTGTCTTGAAATACACCAATCAGGTCTTTTTTTAATCATTTCTCTCATTCTAGATTGTCCCCAATTGGGTATCCATAAAACTTGTTTTATTTCTTTTAAAGCTTGATCGAGCAATTTTGATTTTGATATTTTTATGAACCATTGTGGGGTGGCTCTAAAAATAATCGGACTTTTATGTCTCCAACAATGTGGATAGTTATGTAATAAATAATCATGATGTAATAACAGTTTTTTTTCATTTAAAATATTTATTATAATTTTGTTAGATTTAAAAACATTTACACCATCTAATCTTGGATGTACATTTTTAATATAAAATCCTTTGTCATCTACTAAATGACTGATTTCAATATTATATTTTTTACTAATTTTATAGTCATCTGGTCCATGATCAGGTGCTGTATGAACGGCTCCGGTTCCTACATCAAGTGTCACGTGCGTTCCCAAAATAACTGGTAAATAAATATTACGTAAAAAAGGATGACAAAATATAATATTTTCTAATTTTTCCCCTTTTATAGTATCAACAATAGTCCATTCTTTTATGTTTAATATATTTAATACCTTTTTAGATAATGCTTTTGCTATAATAAAATTTTTTTCTTGTGTTTCAATTAATTGATATTGAAAATCTGCATTGATTGCAATAGCTTTGCTTGATGGAAGCGTCCATGGTGTAGTAGTCCAAATGGGTAAATATGTTTCTTTATTATTTGTTGTTGTATAATTAAATAATTTTTTTATAGTTGATTTATTATGATTTTTAAATGCAACTATGATTGCATTAGATTTTTTTTCCTTGTATTCAATTTCAGCTTCAGATAAAGAAGAAGCACAGGAGGTGCACCAATATATAGGTTTAAAATCTTTATATAAGTGTTGTTTTTGAATAATTTTAGATAAAGTTCTAATGATGTTTGCTTCATTTTTAAAATCCATTGTAAGATGAGGATTATCCCAATCACCTATTACTCCTAATCTAATGAAATCTTTTTTTTGTTGTGCCACTTGATCAGATGCATATGTCCTACAATTTTTTTGAAATTCTATAATAGATTTTTTCTGATCATTAGCACAATTTTCTTCTATTTTTTGTTCAATTGGTAATCCATGACAATCCCAAGAAGGAATATATGGCGCGTCAAATCCTGACATATTTTTAGATTTTATAATAATATCTTTCAATATTTTGTTAACTGCATGTCCAATATGAATGCTTCCGTTAGCATAAGGCGGACCATCATGTAAAAAAAATATTTTTTTGGATGCTTTTTTTTTCCTAATTGTAGTATATATATTATTTTCTTGCCACTTTGTTAATATTTTTGGTTCTTTTTTTGAAAGATTTGCTTTCATAGAGAATGTGGTTTTAGGTAAATTTAGTGTTTTTTTATAATCGTTCATCGTTTTTTCTTTTTTTATTTTTATGTTTATCTTGAAAATATTTCTTAACTATTTTAACATCTTGACTAATTTGATGTTTAAGATCTTCAATTGATTCAAAGTATTGTTCATTACGTATTTTTTTGCATATTACAACTTCAATTTCTTTTCTATATAAATTGATATTTTCATCAAATAAATAAACTTCAAGTACTTTTTTTTTGTGTGGATTAAAAAAACTTGGCTTGATTCCGATATTACATATTCCAAAAATAACTTGATTTGAACAATAGTATACTTTCACTGCATATACACCATTACTGAGCAGGAAATTTTTATTCAAAATAATATTTGCTGTAGGGTAACCAATTTTTTGTCCTATTGAATTTCCATGCACTACTCGACCGATAATACTAAAAGAACGACCTAACAATTGAGAACATAATTGTATGTTATTTTCAAGCAATGCCGTTCTAATATTAGTACTGCTGATTTTTATATTATTTTTATATAAAGATTTAATTTTTATTATATTAAATAAATATTTTTTTCCTAATTGGTATAATAATTGAATATTTCCATATTTTTTATAACCGAATCTAAAATCATCTCCTATTACTATATATTTTGTATGTAGTTTATTTATTAATATATTTATGATAAACTCTTCTGCATGAATAGATTGAAAAACTTTATTAAACCTAATACATAAAATATAATCAATCTTATGAGATAAAATTCGTTTAATTTTCTCTCTAAATTTCGTAATTCGCATTGGAGCTTGTGTTATATTTAAAAATTCTAATGGTTGTGGTTCAAAAATAATTATTACACTAGGTATATTTTTCTTAATTCCTATTTGATATGTTTGAACAAGTAATTTTTCATGTCCTAAGTGTATTCCATCAAAATTTCCTATTGTAACCACTGTATTAGAAGTAAATTCTTTAAGATTGTGAATACCTCGTATAATTTTCATGTTGTTCCAAAATGAATGTGCATTAGGTATCTATTTTGAGTAAAATTAATAACAACTTGTCATGTTTTTTCAATATCTTTTTTTATAATAACTAATATTAGTTTATTTGAAATATTTTTTAGAAATATATTTTTTAGTATATTCATATATATTTTTTTTTTAAATAAATATTTGTCTTTTAAAAACATTGGAGGTAAAAATTGGCTAATATTAAAGCAGCTAAAAAAGATGTCATCACATCTGAAAAACGTCGAAGAAACAATGCCAGTCGACGTTCAATGATTCGAACTTTTATCAAAAAAGTAAGATTAGCTATTCTTTCTGGAAATAAAAATAAAGCAGAAGAGGCATTTAAAAAAATGCAACCTATTGTTGATAAGCATGTTAGTAAAGGTTTAATACACAAAAATAAAGCAGCTCGTTATAAATCTAATTTTTCTTTAAAAATTAGAAAAATGTGTAAAAATTAATATTTAAATAGTATTGCCTCTATATTGTTTGTTTAAGAAGCAATACTTTTATAAACATTTTTATTTTCTTAAATCATCAAAAAATCTTTTTACTCCATCAAAAAATCTTTTTGAACGAGGACTATTTGTTTCATTGCAAGCGTCATTAAAACTATTTTTTAATTCATGTAGAAGACTCTTTTGTTTATCATTAAGATTAACAGGTGTTTCTACAACAACACGACATAATAAATCTCCTTGGTTTCTATTTTGCATGGATTTTACACCTCTTCCTCTAATGCGAAATAGCTTTCCTGATTGGGTTTCAGAAGGTATTTTTAATTTGACTCTGCCATCTAAAGTAGGTACTTCGATTTCGCCTCCTAAAGCTGCCATAGTAAAATTAATTGGCACTTCACAATATAAGTTGTTGTCTTCTCTTTCAAAGATAGGATGTTTTTTTACGCTAATTTGTACATAAAGATCACCTGATTGGGCTCCGTTTGTACCTGCTTCACCTTCATTATTTAGACGAATTCGATCATTAGTATCAATTCCAGGTGGTATTTTGATCGATAATATTTTATATGTTTCAACACGACCTTGTCCGTAGCATGTATTACATGGATCTTTAATGAAAGTTCCCTTTCCATGACATGTTGGACATGATTGTTGTACCGTGAAAAATCCTTTTCTGAGATGTATTTGTCCTTTTCCATGACACGTAGAACAGGATCGAGGTTTTGTTCCGTTTTTTGCGCCACTTCCATAACAGATTTTACATGTTTGGAAAGTAGGAATTTTAATTTCTTTTTTTGTTCCTTTAACGGCTTCTTCTAGAATAATTTCCATATTATAGCACAAATCAGATCCTTTTTTTGCTCTAGAACTTCTGTTACTTCCAAAAATATCTCCAAAAACATCTCCAAAAATATCTCCGAAATCTGTAGAACTAGTAAACGTACTGTATGTATTATTTCCAGTATTGCTATTTTCAAAGGCAGCATGTCCATATTGATCATATGCAGTTCGTTTTTCAGGATTAATTAACACTTCATAAGCTTCTTTTATTTCTTTAAATTTATTTTCAGCGGTTTTGTTACCTTGATTGCGATCAGGATGATATTTCATTGCTAATTTTTTATATGCTTTTTTAATATCACGTTCTTCAGCAGATTTTGCAATACCTAAAGTTTGATAATAGTCGTTTTTTGCCATTCTTTCTTTGCTCTTTTTTAAATTTCAAACAATGCACGGGCGTAGAAATTTATCTACGCCCGTGTGATATTGACATCCTTGATCATGTTTTGTTGTTTTTTTGAAATAATTTATTTTTTAGGTTCTTTAATTTCTTCAAATTCAGCATCTACTATATTTTCATTTTTTTTATCAGTAGTATTCTTATTATTTTTTGTGTTTTGTTCTGCTTGTTTTTGATTACATTCAGCTAGTTTTGATGATACCTGTAAAAGCATTTGTATATTTTTTTCAATTTCTGATTTATTTTCTCCCTTTAATGCTGTGTCTAATTTATCTAAAGCTGATTGAATTTCTTTTTTATCATTATCGTCAATTGTATTTTTATTTTCATTTAGTTGTTTTTTTGTGCTATGAATTAATTGATCGCCTTGATTTCTTATTTTAACTAATTCTTCAAATTTTTGATCCGATTCTGAATTAGCTTCAGCATCGTCTATCATTTTCTTGATTTCTTGCTCATTTAATCCGGAAGATGCTTTAATAGTAATTTTTTGTTCTTTTCCTGTATTTTTATCTTTTGCAGAAACGTGTAGTATGCCATCAGAATCAATATCGAATGTTACTTCAATCTGTGGCGTTCCTCTAGGAGCCGGTTGAATGCCATCTAAATTAAATTGCCCCAAAGATTTGTTGTCCGATGATTTTTTTCGTTCACCCTGCAATATATGTATTGTTACTGCTGATTGATTATCTTCTGCAGTTGAGAATACTTGGCTATGCTTAGTTGGAATAGTAGTGTTTTTATTAATTAGTGGTGTCATAATACCACCCATGGTTTCAATGCCTAGTGATAAAGGGGTAACGTCTAGTAATAATACATCTTTCACATCACCAGAAAGAACTCCTCCTTGAACTGCAGCACCTACTGCTACGGCTTCGTCTGGATTGACATCTTTTCTAGGTTCTTTTCCAAAAAATTCTGCTACTTTTGATTGAACCATGGGCATTCTTGTTTGTCCGCCTACCAGTATTACATCGTTTATATTTGATATTGATAATCCTGCATCTTTTAATGCTACTTTTAGTGGTTCAATAGAACGTGCGATCAGATCTTCAACTAAAGATTCTAATTTTGATCTAGTAACTTTTATGTTTAAATGTTTAGGACCGTTTGCATCAGCTGTAATATATGGAAGATTGACATCTGTTTGTTGCGCAGACGATAGTTCTATTTTTGCTTTTTCTGCAGATTCTTTTAATCGTTGCATAGCTAGAGGATCGTTTCTTAGATCTATGCCTTGTTCTTTTTTAAATTCTGATACCAAGTAATTAATTAATCTGCTATCAAAATCTTCTCCTCCGAGATGAGTATCTCCATTAGTAGCAAGTACTTCAAAAGTTTTTTCTTTATCAACATCATCTATTTCAATAATAGAAATATCAAAAGTCCCACCTCCTAAATCATAAACAGCGATAGTTCTGTTTCCTTGTCCTTTGTCTAATCCATAAGCAAGCGCTGCAGCTGTAGGTTCGTTAATGATTCTTTTGACTTCTAAACCGGCGATTCTTCCAGCATCTTTAGTAGCTTGACGTTGGGCATCGTTAAAATAAGCTGGCACTGTTATTACAGCTTCTGTTATTGATTCTCCTAAATAATCTTCTGCAGTTTTTTTCATTTTTTTTAAAACTTCCGCAGAAATTTGAGGAGGTGCCATTTTTTGTTCTTTGATGTTAATCCATGCATCACCATTATTAGAGTTGACTATTTTATAGGGCATGATTTTAATATCACGTTGCACTTCTTCATCTTGAAACTTTCTACCTATTAAACGTTTTATTGCAAATAAAGTATTTTTTGGATTGGTTATTGCTTGACGCTTTGCAGGTTGCCCTACTAAAATTTCTCCTTCTTGAGTATATGCAATAATTGAAGGCGTAGTACGGTCTCCTTCGGCATTTTCTAAAACACGTGGTTTGTTGCCATCCATAATGGCAACACAAGAGTTGGTTGTTCCCAAGTCAATACCAATAATTTTGCCCATTAAAAATCTCCTATAATATTTGATAAATTGGGTTTTCAACCTTGATGTAACCATTTTTTTGGCTTTCAATTTACTATACAATGATGTTTTTTTTATTGTAATGTATCTTTAAAGTTGAATGATTATTAGATGGGGTCGCTTTTTCAGCCATCAAGGGTTACAAGCAAAAAAAAATAAAATTTTACACAAGTATAATGTTAGTTATGTGTTTTTGAAGAAAATATAATATATATTATCAATATATTTATATTTTTTATCTTATATGATTTCATTAATCTCAAAAACAATGTAATATTTTAAAATGAACATAATAAAATTTTGAGAAAATTTATGTTATATAATTCAAAAATCATTAATGATAGTTTTCCTTTTTTATTTTTTATAGTTTTTTCTTTAGGATTTTGTTTTTTTATGTTGTTTTTAAGTTGGATCTTAGGTGGAAAATCTAATTCTAGACATAAAAATGTTCCTTTCGAATCTGGTATTATTTCAGTAGAAAACAGTTGTCTCAATTTTTCAGCTAAGTTTTATTTAATTGCTATGTTTTTTGTAATTTTTGATGTTGAAGCCTTATACTTATACGCATGGTCTGTGAGTGTACATGATGTTGGTTGGATTGGATTTAGTGAAGCATTTATATTTATTATGTCTATTATTTTATCGCTTGTTTATTTAGTTCGTATTAAAGCATTAAATTGGATACATTCACATGCACAAAAATCTAATACTTAATTAATGAGAAACACAATGAATTACACTTTAACTAGTGCAGAAATGAATCGAAATAAAAAATATCCTAAAAGAACGGTTAAAACCGTTAAAGATCCGATTTTAGAGTATTTAAAAAATAATATTTTTATGGGAAAAGTTGCTGATTTATTACATAAAATAGTTAACTGGGGGAGAAGAAATTCTATTTGGCCTTACAATTTTGGATTGTCTTGTTGTTATGTTGAAATGGTATCTGCATTCACTTCCATTCATGATGTAGCTCGTTTTGGATCTGAAGTTTTACGTGCATCTCCAAGGCAGGCTGATGTTATGGTTATTGCAGGTACACCATTCATTAAAATGGCTCCTGTTATTCAGCGTTTATATGATCAAATGTTAGAGCCAAAATGGGTTATCGCTATGGGTGCATGCGCTAATTCTGGAGGAATGTACGATATTTATTCTGTTGTTCAAGGAGTTGATAAGTTCTTGCCAGTAGACATTTATATTCCTGGCTGTCCTCCTCGTCCTGAAGCGTATATACAGGGTTTAATGTTATTGCAAAAGTTAATTAAGGAAGAAAGAAGACCTTTATCTTGGATTGTTGGAGAACAAGGTGTATACCAAAAAAATATGGTTTCTGAAAAAGTAACAAAAAGACAGAAAAGAATTGATGTAATTAACCTTCCTACTACAGAAAATATTTAATAATAAAATAAGTTTATATTGTATCTTTTAAAAATGTATAGTCTTTGATGGTTAATAATGTAATTTTTTATTTTTTAAAATCAGTAAAATGAGTAATCTATGATAAATGTAAATGAAAAATATAAACGATGTTGTCATAAAAATTCTTTTAAGTCAGGCATGAATAATTCAGTAATAAAAAGTTTATTAGATGAATTTGGACAGGACTCTATTTTTGTGCAAAATGCAATAACTGAGTTTCCTATTGTATGGTTGAATAAAATACTGTTAATAAAAGTAGGAAGATTTTTGTCCAATTTATCTCGTCCATATAATATGCTTTATGATTTACATGGTATAGACGAACGTTTTCGATTACATAAACAAAATTTACCGACAGTAGATTTTTCAGTATTTTATCATTTGATCTCCATAGAACGTAATTCTGATATTATGATTAAAGTTCCGCTATTAAGTAATGATTTAATTTTACCAACATTTACAGATTTATTCCCTAATGCAAATTGGTATGAACGTGAAATTTGGGATATGTTTGGTATTGTTTTTGATAAACATCCTAATTTAACTCGTATTATTATGCCTAAAAATTGGATTGGACATCCATTAAGAAAAAATTACTCGGCAAGAGCGACAGAACATGAACCTTATTTTTTAAATGAAGTAAAAGAAGATTTAGAAATGGAAGATTTAAAATTTACACCTGAGTCTTGGGGTATGAAGCGTGTGCATGATAATGTAGAATTTATGTTTTTGAATTTAGGTCCTAATCATCCTTCGGCTCATGGAGCGTTTAGAATTGTCTTACAACTAGATGGTGAGAATATTGTAGATTGTGTTCCGGATATTGGTTATCATCATCGAGGTGCTGAAAAAATGGCAGAACGCCAATCATGGCATAGTTACATTCCATATACTGATCGGATTGAATATCTAGGTGGTTGTATAAATGAAATGCCCTATGTTCTAGCTGTTGAAAAATTGTCTAATATTTTAGTTCCTGAAAAAGCAGAAGTGATTCGAGTGATGATATCTGAATTATTTAGAATTAATAGTCATTTGCTTTATATTTCTACTTTCATTCAAGATGTTGGTTGCATGACACCTGTTTTTTTTGCTTTTACTGATCGTCAAAAAATATACGATTTAATTGAAGCCATTACAGGAGCTCGTATGCATCCAGCTTGGTTTCGTATTGGAGGAGTGGCTCATGATCTTCCTAATGGTTGGGATACATTATTACAAGATTTTCTTAATTGGATGCCAAAAAGACTGAAATATTATACAACAATGTCTTTGAAAAATAGTATTTTAATTCATCGATCTAAAGGAATTGCTGGATATAATCAACAAGAAGCATTAAAATGGGGTGTCACGGGAGCAGGTTTACGCGCTACAGGTTTAAATTTTGATGTAAGAAAGTGGCGACCATATTCTGGATATCAAAATTACGATTTTGAAGTACCTGTAGGAACAGGAATAAGTGATTGCTACTCTAGAGTGATGATTAAAGTTGAAGAAATTTATCAAAGCCTTATTATATTAAAACAATGTTTGCATAATATGCCAACAGGTCCTTTTAAAGCTGAACACCCATTAACTACACCGCCTGCAAAAGAAGGTGTATTACAAAATATAGACAACCTGATTTATCATTTTTTACAGGTTTCTTGGGGTCCAGTTATTCCACAAAACGAAGCTTTTCAAATGATTGAAGCTACAAAAGGAATTAACAGTTATTACTTAATTAGTGATGGTGGAACGATGAGTTATCGTACAAGAATACGTACTCCTAGCTTTCCACACTTACAACAAATACCTTCAGTAATTCGTGGAAATTTAATATCAGATTTAATTGCATATTTAGGTAGTATAGATTTTGTCATGTCTGATGTGGATAGATAATTATGTATAAAAAAAAAATCAATTAAGAATAATTTCTACAAAATTTGTATTAACAAATGAAGAAATTAATGAAATAGAACATCAAAAAAAATATTATGAAAATTATCGGGCTATTGCTATAGAAGCATTAAAAATTGTTCAGAAAAATAGAGGTTGGGTTTCTGATCAAGCCATTCAAGCCATTTCTAAAATACTTCAAATTACTCCCAGTGAAATCGAAGGAATTGCTACTTTTTACAGTCAAATTTTTCGTCAGCCAGTCGGTCGTAATATTATTCGTTATTGTGATAGTGTTGTTTGTTTTCTGCAAGATTATAAAACAATCAAACTTGTTTTAGAAGATTATCTAAACATAAAAATTGGACAGACAACTAAAGATAATAGATATACTTTATTGCCAGTGTGCTGTTTAGGAAATTGTGATAAAGCTCCAACTATTATGATAAACGATGATACATATTCTCGTGTTAATCCAGAATCTATAATTAAATTATTGGAACAATATATATGAAAAAAGTTTTCTATACTGCTGAAACACATCCCTTAACTTGGAGATTAAGACACGATCAAAAAACTGTTTGGATTCAAGAATATTGTAGTAAAAATGGTTATAAATCTTTAAAAAAAGTATTGAAATACATGCATCCAGAAGAGGTAATTAACCTTGTTAAAGAATCTGGTTTAAAAGGAAGAGGCGGAGCTGGTTTTTCTACCGGTCTTAAATGGAGTTTAATGTCTCAAAATAGTCTTTCTTCATCATCTCGTTATTTAATTTGTAATGCTGATGAAATGGAGCCAGGAACATACAAAGATAGATTATTAATAGAACAACTTCCTCATCAATTAATTGAAGGAATTGTATTATCTGCATATGCATTAAAAGCTTTTCGTGCGTACATTTTTTTAAGAGGAGAATACATACGAGCAGAACATATTTTAAAAACGGCTATACAAGAAGCTATATATTCTGGGTATATAGGATTTAATATTTTAGGAAGTAATTTTAATTGTGAATTGATTTTACATACTGGTGCTGGAAGATATATTTGTGGAGAAGAAACTGCTTTGATTAATGCATTGGAGGGTCGCAGAGCTAACCCAAGATCTAAACCTCCTTTTCCAGCTGTCTTTGGTCTTTGGGGAAAACCCACTTGTGTAAATAATGTGGAGACTTTATGTAATATTCCATCTATTCTGTTGTATGGTACACATTGGTATAAAAATTTGTCTAAAAGTAATGATCACGGCACTAAATTGATGGGTTTTTCTGGGAGAGTAAATAATCCTGGTGTTTGGGAATTACCTTTTGGCACTACTGCAAGAGAGGTTTTAGAGAAATATGCAGGTGGAATGCAATCTGGATTATCTTTAAAGGCATGGCAGCCTGGTGGTGCTGGAACCGATTTTTTAATTGAGAAACATTTAGATTTACCAATGAGTTTTCAAGATATTAGTGAAGCAGGTAGTCGATTAGGAACCGCTATTTCTATGGCTGTTGATAACAAAACTAACATGGTTTCACTTGTTTATAACTTAGAAAAATTTTTTTCTCGTGAATCATGTGGTTTTTGCACACCATGTCGAGATGGACTTCCATGGATCGTAAAAATATTAAAAAGTTTAATGCAGCATGAAGGGCATAAAAATGATATAAGTACTTTAGAAAGATTATGTATACATTTAGGTCCAGGAAAAACATTTTGTGCTCATGCACCAGGCGCTATAGAACCTTTGCAAAGTGCTTTAAAATATTTTCGTTCTGAATTCGAAGATGGTATAAGTTTGAAAAAAACTAATTTCAATAAACACATTTTAGGTATTCAATCGAATTTTCTTTAATCCATGTTTTTGCTTTAGTAACGATGTTTTAATGTTTGATTTTTAATGAAAAACTTATTTAAAAAAAAAGTTTTGGAATGATTTTAATATGGCTAAAATTTATATAAACGGAAAATTGTACGATGCAGATGAATCAGAAAATTTACTTCAAGTTTGTTTATCTGCCGGTTTTAATATCCCTTATTTTTGTTGGCATCCTTTATTAGGCAGTTTAGGCGCATGTCGTCAATGTGCTGTAACACAATATAATAATTTACAGGATGTTAAAGGTAGATTAGTTATGTCTTGTATGACTCCTGCAAAAGATGGTTCCATTATTTCTATTAATGATCCTGAATCAGAAGTTTTTAGAAAATCAATTATAGAGATTTTGTTAACGAATCATCCACATGATTGTCCTGTATGCGAAGAGGGTGGTCATTGTCATCTACAAGATATGACTGTTATGACGCAACATAATAGACGAAGTTATCGATTCAAAAAAAGAACACATAAAAATCAATATTTAGGATCGTTTATTAAACATGAAATGAATCGTTGTATTACTTGCTATCGTTGTGTTAGATTTTATAATGATTATGCAAATGGATCAGATTTTGGAGTTTATGGCTCTAATAATAATATTTATTTTGGAAGAATTGAAGATGGTTGTTTAGAAAATGAACATTCTGGAAATTTAATTGAGTTGTGTCCGACTGGAGTATTTACAGATAAAATTCACTCTAAAAGATATAATCGTAAATGGGATATGCAATATGGCCCAGGAATATGTCATAATTGTAGTATTGGGTGTAATATTAGTATTGGAGAACGATATGGTGAAGTACGTCGTGTAGAAAACAGATATCATGAAGATATTAATCATTACTTGATTTGTGATCTTGGTAGATTTGGTCATTCTCATTTAAATTTACATGATCGTCCAAAAAATCCTGCTTATTTAGAAAATCAAAAAACGTTAAATATCTTAAATTTTGAACAGGCTATCGATCTTGGATCTCTTTTCTTTCAAAAATATAAGCGTGTTATTGGTATTGGTTCTATTAGAGCAAGTATAGAAAATAATTTTGCATTGCAAGACTTAGTTGGAAAAGACAATTTTTCTAATGGAATGTCTGAAAAAGAACAGGATTGTGTTAAATTAATTTTAGATTTTTTGCAAAATAGTAATGTATATGTTCCGTCTTTAAAAGAAATCGAGAGTTATGATCTTATTTTAGTTATTGGAGAAGATGTTACACATACTGCTCCAAGAATTGCTCTAGCAATACGTCAAGCGGTAAAAAATAAAGCATATAAAAAATCAGAATTTTATGGACTACCAAAATGGCATTCTTCTCCTATTAATCACATTTCAGAAGACAATAAAAACCCTTTATATATCATGCATACACATGAAAGTAAACTAGATAACATTGCCGAATGGTGTTATTTCGCTTCTATTGATGAACAGGTTAATTTTTCTTGCGCAATCGCTCATGAGTTAGATAAAAGATTCCCAAAAATTTTTAATTTAAGTAATGTTTTAAAGAAACAAGCATCTTTAATAGCAAATCGAATAACTGTGTCAAAAAAAATATTAGTTGTTTCAGGTTCACATTCTTTTAGTAGCTCTATTATTCAAGCCGCAATTAATGTTGCTTCTGCTATACAATGCAATGATGCAAATAATCATGTCGGCCTTACTTTTTTAACACCGTCTGCTAATACATTGGGTGCAGGGATCATTGGTGGTATGTCTATAGAATCTGCAATAAAAGCATTTAAAGAAAAGAATGCGGATGCTATATGTTGTATGGAATATGATTTGTATCGCTTTATTTCTAAAAAAGACGTTGATTGCTTATTTCAAAACCCTGAAAAAATAATTACTATAGATCATCAGTATACTGATACTTATCAAAAATCTGGGTTAACCTTACCTTCGACTAGTTTTGCAGAAAGTTCTGGTACAATAATCAATTTTGAAGGAAGAGCGCAACGTTTTTTTCAAGTTTATGATCCGATTTTTTATGATAACACTAATTGTCTTTTTGATAGTTGGAGATGGCTACAATATATTCAATCAAAAATTAACAAAACAAAAATATATTGGAAGAATTTAGATGATATCACTCATGCATATATTAAAAAATATCCTATATTTCAAAATATTATAAAAAACGAACCCGATTCTAATTTTCGTTTTATTGATCAGAAAGTAGCTCGATCTCCAATTAGATACAGCGGTAGAACCGTTTTACGTTCTAATATTGATATTCATGAGCCATCCCAACCTAAAGATATAAATACGATGTTTTCGTTTTCTATGGAAGGGTATAATCAACCAAACAAATCAATCACTCATATACCGTTTGCATGGTTTCCTGGCTGGAATTCTCCTCAAGCATGGAATAAATTTCAAACTAGAATAGGTAAAAATTTAATATCTGGCAGTTCTGGAACACATCTTTTTAAAAAAAATGAAAAATCAAAACAGTTTTGTTTTGATTCAATTTTAACATTCATCTCTAGATCAAAACAACACTGGTATGTTGTTCCTTATTATTATTTATTTGGTAATGAAGAATTAACTCAATATTCTTCTGTAATACAAGAAAATATACCTAGATCCTACGCTTTAATGAATGTTTTAGATGGAATAAAATTAGGTTTACAAGACAATTCTACAATAAAATTTTCTTGTTTAAATCATGATTATCAGTTAAATATACGTTTATCTAAAAATTTATGTGAAAAACAAATAGGATTACCTATAGGACGAAAAGGCTTTCCTATTGCTCTTGTCGGTAAAAAAATTACCCTTTTACAGGAATGCGTTACATGATTTTCCTAAAAACAAATATATTAAACATTGTTTTCTCTTCTTCAAAAGTTGTTTTTGTTTTACTGTCTGTAGTGTTTT
Source organism: Buchnera aphidicola (Hyadaphis tataricae) (assembly GCF_005081445.1). NCBI lineage: Bacteria > Pseudomonadati > Pseudomonadota > Gammaproteobacteria > Enterobacterales > Erwiniaceae > Buchnera > Buchnera aphidicola. The sequence continues at coordinate 170,013 of NZ_CP034873.1, forward strand.
TTGCTGCTATGTTAAGCGTAGTCGAACGCAGATTATTAGCCATTTTTCAAAATAGATATGGACCTAATCGTGTTGGTTGGATGGGAAGTTTACAATTATGCGCTGATATGATCAAAATTATATTCAAAGAAGATTGGATACCTCCATTTAGTAGAAAGTTTGTTTTTGTATTATCTCCAATTATCGCTTTTGTTTCTTTGCTTTGTGTTATTCCAATTATTCCATTTTCATCAAATTTTTTAATTATTAACCTGAATATAGGAATTTTGTTTTTTTTAATGATGTCGAGTTTATCTGTATATTCTGTCTTATTTGCTGGTTGGTCTAGCAATAATAAATATTCACTATTAGGAGCTATGCGAGCATGTGTTCAAACTTTAAGTTATGAAGTATTTTTGGGATTATCATTAATGGGTGTAGTTATTCGAGCAGGATCATTTAATGTTTTAGATATTATAAACAATCAAAAAGAGATGTGGAATGTTTTTCCGCAATTTTTTGGTTTTGTCACTTTTTTTATAGCAGGTTTAGCTGTATGTCATAGACATCCTTTTGACCAACCCGAATCTGAACAAGAATTAGCAGATGGTTATCATATTGAATATTCTGGTATGAAATTTGGTTTGTTTTTTATTGGTGAATATATTTCTATCATTACTATTTCATCTTTAATAGTCGCGATGTTTTTTGGTGGTGGATTAGGACCTTGGGCACCAGGATTTATATGGTTTTTTCTAAAAACAATATTTTTTATTTTTATGTTTATTTTGGTACGAGCATCTTTGCCAAGACCAAGATATGATCAAATGTTAGATTTTGGATGGAAATTTTGTTTACCATTAACATTATTTAATTTACTTTTAACTGCTTTTTTTGTTTTATTGTGATTTTTTAAGAGATATTTTATTTTATGAATTTAAAAAGTATTATTATTGGTTTTTTTACACAAATCAGAAGTATTTTAATGGTTGGTAAAAACATTTTCTCAAAACCTGAAACACAATTATATCCTGAAGAAAAAGTATATCTTCCTCCTCGTTATAGAGGACGTATCATATTAACTCGTAATTTAGATGGACAAGAACGTTGTGTTGCATGTAATTTATGCGCAGTTGTATGTCCTGTAGATTGCATTTCTTTGCAAAAATCAGAAACAAAAGATGGTCGTTGGTATCCAGAATTTTTTAAAATTAATTTTTCTCGTTGTATATTTTGTGGTTTGTGCGAAGAAGCATGCCCTACAGCAGCCATTCAACTCACTGCTGATTTTGAATTATCTGATTTTAAAAGACAGAATTTAGTTTATGAAAAAGAAGATTTACTAATATCTGGTCCTGGTAAATATCCCGATTATGATTTTTATCATTTTTCTGGTGTATCTAAAAAAGATAAAAAAACAGGTTCATTAGATTGTGAATCCCAACCTATTAGTGTTAAGGATTTGTTACCATAAGGAAAGAATTCATGCAATATCTTTTTTACATTTGCTCTATTATATCTGTTATTTCTACTATTTGTGTGATTGTTCAAAAAAATGCAGTGTATGCTTTATTATATTTAATTGTGTCTCTTTTATCTGTAGCAGGTGTTTTCTTTTCAATTGGAGCTTTTTTTGCAGGTGCTTTAGAAGTGATTATTTATGCTGGAGCGATTATAGTTTTATTTGTTTTTGTAATTATGATGTTAAACATTAATAGTACAAAATATTCAAAAAAAGAAAATCTTTTTTCATCTTCTTTTTGGATCTTTCCTGGAATGTTGTTACTAATGTTATTTTTATCTATGACGTATATTTTATTTTGTTTAAAGTTTAAAAAAATAACTGGTATTATGATGGACTCAAAAATTGTAGGTATTGGTTTGTTTGGGCCCTATGTGTTATTAGTTGAGTTATCCTCTGTTCTATTATTTTCTGCAATTGTTGTTGTGTTTCATATTGGTTCAAATAAAAAAAATATTTTTAAAAAATAATGACTTTATTAATATTTACGAAGGATAATAATTTATGATTTCTTTGTTTCAAGGATTATTTTTATCTTTAGTATTATTCATTTTAGGTTTAACTTCATTAATGATTCGGCGTAACATATTATTTATATTAATTAGTTTAGAAATAATGATAAATGCTGTAGGGTTAGCATTAGTATGTGCTGGAAGTTATTGGCAACAACCTGATGGTCAAATAATGTATATTTTTGTTATAACTTTAGCTGCATCGGAAGCTAGTATCGCATTAGCATTATTATTACAATTTTATAAACGTCACAAAACATTAAATGTTGATATTTTGAGTGAGATGCATGGATGAATATTATTTTTTTGATTCTTCTATTTCCACTAATTGGATTTGTGTTGTTAGCTTGCTTACAAGGAAAAATTTCTAAAAAAAATACTTCTCTAATAGGAATAAGTTCAATATTAATACCATTTTTAATTACCTTTCTTTATGGAAGAAATTTAATTCAAAACAATGATTCATGTTTTGTGCAAAAATTATGGAACTGGGTAATTATTAATGAATTTAAAATGGATTTTGGTATTTTATTGGATGAACTATCTTTAAGTATGTTATTGATGGTTACAGGAATTGGACTGTTAATACATATTTTTAGTTCTTGGTATATGCATTCCAAAGAAGGTTATTCACGTTTTTTTGCATATACGAATCTATTTATAGCAAGTATGTCAATTTTAGTATTAGCTGATAACTTATTATTTATGTACGTAGGATGGGAAGGTGTAAGCATATGCTCTTACTTTTTAATTGGTTTTTATTATACTAATCATTATAATAACTATTGTGCTCTAAAAGCATTCATTTTAACTCGTATTTCTGATGTTTTTTTAATGCTTGGAATATTTTTAATATATCAAAAATATGGTACGTTTAACTTTCAAGAAATGCAATTCTTATCAAATTTCTTTAATCTAGATGATTCTAATGATTTAAATTTAATTGCATTTTTTTTGTTTTTAGGTGTGCTTGCAAAGTCAGCACAATTACCATTTCATACTTGGTTGTCTGATGCTATGGTTGGTCCTAGTCCTGTTTCTGCATTAATACATGCAGCCACTATGGTCACTGCCGGCGTTTATTTAATATCAAGAACGTATTTTTTATTTGTATTAACTCCAAATATATTATATCTAATGAGTATAATTGGTGTTGTAACAATATTTGTTTCTAGTTTGTCTGCTTTATGTCAATATGATATAAAAAAGATTTTAGCTTATTCAACTATGAGTCAAATTGGTTATATGTTTTTAGCAATAGGCGCACAAGCATGGATTGCAGCTATTACACATTTGATTATGCATGCAATTTTTAAGGCATTATTATTTTTATCTGCAGGTTCATTGATATCATCTTGTAATAATGAAAAAAATATATTTAAATTAGGCGGATTAAGAAAACAACTACCTTTTTTATATATTTGCTTTATTGTTGGTGGTGGCTCTTTAATTTCTTTTCCTATATTGACGTCTGGATTTTATAGCAAAGGAAATATTTTGTTTAATGTTTTACAAAATAGTCATCTATATTTTTTTATGATAGCTTTGCTGTGTTCTTTTCTTACAGCTTTATATACCTTTAGAATGATTTTTCTTGTTTTTCATGGCAAAAATTTTTGTCACCGATACGCACGTTCTTCTAAAACGTTTTGGCATCATATGCCGTTGTTGATTCTTTTGTTTTTCTCTACTTTATTTGGAAGGTACATATATCCTTCATTACGACATGTGTTACCGTTTTTTTCTTCGCATGTAGAAGATAAAACAATATTAGAACTGGTATGTAGTATATTATCTATTTCTGGAATATATCTATCTTATTATTTATGGATTAAAAATCCATATTGTATTAATCGTGTTTTAAAAAATAAATATATAAATACAGCGTATCTTTTTTTTCTAAATGGATGTTATTTTGATTGGATATATCAAGTTTCTTTTATAAATTTTTATTTATTTATATCTAAAAAATTATCTTATGATCCCGTTAAGCAAAAAATTACAAAATTTTTTATAAACATTATAAAAAGTGTAAACTTTTATCTTTTAAAAACAAGTAATGGTTATATAAGATGGTATGTAGCCTCTATGCTATTCGGTATAAATGTGATTTTTATGTTGATTTATTTTTTGTGTTATTATGAAATTCATTTTTCTTAAAAATAAACAAATCATTTTATTAATTAAACGTTTATCGTGAACAATAGGAATATACCTTGAATGTTACTTTCTTTATTGATTATTATCCCTTTTTTTAGTGGTGTTTGCGCTGTTATTTTTTATCAATTAAATAGAAATATACCTCGTTGGATTTCTTTAATAGGCATACTTTGTGCTTTTTTCATTTCAATAAAAATCTTTTTCCAAAAACATTGTGACATTGTTCGAGTATTTAATGATGCTCGTGATCACATTCAATTCAACGTGCCTTGGATACCAAAATTTGGAATTGACTTTAACATTGCAATTGATGGTTTATCTATTGTTATGTTAATTTTTGCTTTTGCTCTATCCTTAATAGCTATTTTATCAGCATGGAGTGAAATAAAAAAACATGAAGGTTTTTTTTATTTTAATTTTATGTTAGCTTTAACTTGTGTAATTGGTTTATTTATTTCTTCGGATCTTTTTTTATTTTTCTTTTTTTGGGAAGTAATGTTGATTCCTATGTATTTTTTAATTGCTTTATGGGGGAATGATATTCAAAAAGAACACTCACATTGCGCAGCTAAAAAATTTTTTATTTATGGTCAGATATCAGGTTTGATATTACTATCTTCTATTTTATTATTAGTATTTACTTGTTATCAAAATACTAATATTTTAACTTTCAATTATCATTTCTTACTTAATCAAGAAATCAATAAAAATATAGAATATATTATTATGTTAGGTTTTTTTTTAGCTTTTGCTATAAAAATGCCTATTTTTCCATTTCATGGATGGCTTTCAGAAGTGCATGTACAATCTACATATTGTGGTGCTGTAGAAATTATAGGTGTTTTGTTAAAAACAGCTCCTTATGCTCTTTTAAGGTATAATTTAGCACTTTTTCCTAATGCAACAAAAGATTTTGCGTTAATTGCAATGTGCTTGGGTCTTATAAGTATATTTTACGGTGCTTGGATTGCTTTTTCACAAAATAATATCAAAAAATTAATTGCTTATTCTTCTATTTCTCACATGGGATTGATTTTGATTGGTATTTATAGTAACAATGAAATAGCTCTTCAAGGTGTATTAATTCAAATTTTATCTAACAGTTTATCTAATGTAGCGTTATGTATTTTGTCAGGTCAACTGTATAAACAGTTAAAAACTTATGATGTTCGTAAAATGGGAGGTTTATGGTCTAATATATATTGGGTTCCTGGTTTTGTTTTATTTTTTTCTTTATCAAATTTAAGTGTTCCTGGTACAGGTAATTTTATTGGTGAATTTTTAGTTTTATCTGGAATATTTAAAGATTTTCCAATGATATGTTTTTTTGCAACAATCAGTATTGTTTTTTCTTCTATTTATTCTTTGAACATTATTAAAAAAATATTTTATGGTGTGCCCCAAAAAACCGAAATTATTTTTTCTATGAACCAAAAAGACATATTGATAATCATCGTATTAATTTTTATGGTGATTTTTTTAGGAGTTTATCCTCAAAATATTATAGATATTTCACATAATTTTATACATAGTATTCACAACGAATTTCGTAATTCTATTTTAAAATAAGGTTATAATTCGTAATGATAACAAATACACAACAATTAACAGTATTTTTACCCTTTTTAATTGTGATGTTTGGTTGTTTAATAGTAACATTATCTATTTCTTATAACCGAAATCATGCTGTTATTTCTATTTTTAGTATTTCTTTTTTAACATTTTCATTCTTTTCACTATCTTTAATGTTAACGATGACACCTATTAATATAAGTAACTTATTTTATATTGATAGTTGCTCTGTTTTATATATAGGAATGGTTATTTTTGCATCTATTGCAACATGTATTTTTTCATATCCATATTTAGAAAAATATAAAGATAATAAAGAAGAATTTTATTTATTAATCTTAATATCTACTTTAGGAGCTATGTTTTCAATAATTGCTAATCATATGTCTTCTTTGTTTATTTCTATGGAACTCATGTCTCTTCCTATATTCGGTTTGATTGCCTATTTTCGTCATAAAAAGCATGCTTTAGAAGCTGCTTTTAAATATATTGTTTTATCTGTTGTTGCATCTAGTTTTTTGTTATTTGGTATTGCATGGATTTATTCTATATCCGGTAGTTTAAGTTTTAATAACATTTCAAAAATAACAAATATTGCATCTTTAAATGAAAAATTAGTTTTGTTCTTTGGATTTTTCATGATTTTAATATCTTTATTATTTAAATTATCAATTGCTCCATTTCATTTATGGGTTCCTGATATTTATCACGGTACTTCATCATTAGCATTGTCTTTTTTTTCGACTGTGAGTAAGATTGTTGTTTTTGGTGTTTTATTGCATTTTTTATATCATCTAAATATTTTAAATAATAATAAATTATATATTATTATGATGTTGATTGCTTTCTTTTCTATGTTAATCGGAAATATTATGGCATTATTTCAAAATAATATTAAACGATTTTTTGGTTATTGTTCAATATCTCAGATGAGTTATTTGTTGACAGTATTATTTGTATCAAAAGAAAATTACGCGTTGTCTTTAGAAGCGAGCTCTATTTATTTGTTGAGTTATTTGTTTAGTAATATAGCGTTTTTTGGTATAATGAGTCTAATTTCTAGTTCAAAAAAAATTAAAGATGTTAATTTGATATCTTCTTATCATGGATTATTTTTTTCAAATCCAATCTTATCTATCATATTAACTCTTATTTTTTTATCATTATCCGGTTTTCCAATGACTTTAGGGTTTATTGGAAAATTTTATATTTTATCAATTATTATAAAAGAACATTTTTGGACATTAGGTATAGCTTTTTTAATTAGTTCTGTAATTGGTTTTTTTTGTTATTTAAGAATTATTATGCATTTATATTTAGATACTTCAAAAATATTACTGAAAAATGATGTTAATATGCTTGATCATTGGGTCATTACACCTTCTGGAATAATGATATTATCTTCAGGAATCATGCTTTTAATATTTGGTATATACCCAACTCCATTAATATATTTTATTGAATATTTTTGATTTTTTTAAGATTTCAATCTTAACAGGAATATTTCTAACACAGAACAGAATTCATTGATCATGTAGCAATAGATGAATAAAGTGCATCATATTTAACGTTTAGAAAAAAGTTTAATAGTGAACTTTTTATTCAAAAAATAGAATTTTTTTCAATGATTCAATACGTTTTTCTTGAATAATTATTTGATTTGTAAAGATTTTAATATTTTTTAAGAGATTTTTAGTTAATCAATACAAAAAATTTTTTTCGAGTATTTTGTATCATATACAGTATTTATAATCATCATGTATTAAAATCATGCATATTAGTAAAAATTTTTATATTATATCAACATTTTTTAAAAGATATTAATATCTATCTGCTTTATGCAACATTTTTTTATTCTTAATATTTAACAATAATAAACATAATATATGATTAATAAAACATCTTTATTATCTATTTGGCTAAAAAAATTAGAAAAATCGAATAAAAAAGTAATCAATTTGATTGAGTTAAAATCTATAGCAAAAAAACTAGATATATTACATTTAGATGCTTTTGTTTTTGTTGTGTCTGGTACTAACGGAAAGGGCACAACTTGTACTATGTTAGAAACATTATTCTTAAATGCAGGATATCGAGTAGGATTATATACTTCTCCTCATATTGTGAGTTATTTAGAACGAGTGAGAATTAATGGTTGTTGTCTCACGGAAGAAGAACATGTGTCTTCTTTTAAACTCGTCGAATATGAAAGAAAAAATAGTGTATTGAGTTATTTTGAGTTTAGTACATTATCTGCTTTAAGTTTGTTTAAAAAATATTTATTAGATGTTGTTATATTAGAAGTAGGCATTGGAGGTAGATTGGATGCAACTAACATTGTAGATTCTAATATTTCTATAATAACTAATATAGGCATAGATCATACTAATATGTTAGGATTTACAAGATCAAATATTGCACGAGAAAAAGCAGGTATTTTTAGACGTAATAAAATTTCTGTAATTGGAGAGGAAAATATTCCAAATTCTATGAATAAAGTAGCAAAAAAAATAGGAGTATTATTAAAAAAAATAAATTTGGATTGGTTTTGGAAAAAACACTCTGATCATTGGCATTTTATTCATTCAAATATCACATTATACGATTTACCATTAACTCAGATACCATTGTCTAATGCAGCTCTTGCTTTATCTGCTATATATTATTCAGGATTGAAAATTAATGAGTCTATTATAAGAAACACTATTGCTCATGTTAAATTGCCTGGTAGATTTCAAGTTATTTCTTCTGCTCCTTATATTGTTCTTGATGTCGCGCACAATGTACATGCTGCCTTGCATTTGTCTAAAAAAATAGATGAATTGTTTTCTAAAAAAAAGATATATGCAGTTGTAGGAATGTGTCGCGATAAAAATATCAGAGAAACAATCAATTGTTTAAAAGACCAAGTCCATTATTGGTATACTGCTCCCTTAAAGCATTCACGAACAGCTAATATAAATCAATTGAACAACTGTTTTCCGAAAAATAATACATTTTTTTTTAACAGTATTCATGATGCTTATAGTGCATCATATAAAATTGCAAAAAAAGAAGATGTTATTTTAGTTTTTGGTTCTTTTTTTGCTATTTCAGAAGTGATTCTATCAAACAATATTGCGATTTAATAGTATTTTGGAAAATAATATATGTTAACAATAGATTATATTATGGTTTCTGTTATTTTTTTTTCTTTTATTTTTGGTTTATTTAGAGGTTTTTGTAAAGAAATCCTTTCTTTTTTTTTTGGTTTTTTAATTTTTATTTTTTTGATAATTATTATTATTTTTTTTCGTTCTATGAAGCGTCTTTGCAATATCTTTTTTTTAAAAAACAATTTTTTATTCTCATGATAGCGTTTTTTTTTCTTGTAAAAAATGTGTTAAATGTATTTTTAAAAAGCATAATGAGAAAAATGCATCTTTCTCATGTTAATACAATCCTAGGCGGTGTATGTGGTATTATCAAGGGCATCTTTTTTGTTATGTTATTGCTTTGGATTTTACAATACTTTAATAAAGTCGGTTATGATAATTATGTTAAGCATTCTATACTAATAACTGTATTTTTAAAAATGTTTAATCAATATGATCAGATGTGATCTGCCATTTTTTAAAAACTAAGCACATTGATTTTAAAAAATATTAAACTAATGTGTGCTTAGTATCAAATATTTAATGTTCAAACATCGCAGATATAGATTCTTCATTGCTAATACGTCTTATAGCTTCCGCTAACATTCCAGATAAAGTGAGTGTTCGAACGTTAGATAAAGATTCAATGTTTTGAGATAATGGAATAGTATCACATACTACTACTTCATCAATAACAGAATTTTTTAAATTTTTTGCGGCGTTTCCAGAAAAAATAGGATGAGTTGCATATGCAAATACTCTCTTAGCTCCTCTTTCCTTCAGAGCTTCTGCTGCCTTACAAAGAGTACCACCTGTATCTATTATATCATCTACTAAAATACAATCACGATTTGCAACATCACCAATAACATGCATAATTTGAGAAACATTAGCTCTTGGTCTTCTTTTATCTATAATGGCCATATCAGTATCATATAGCAATTTAGCTATTGCTCGAGCTCTTACAACTCCACCAATATCAGGAGAAACAACAATAGGATTTTTTAATTCTCTTTGAAGCATATCTTCTAAAAGAATCAAACTACCAAAAACATTATCAACTGGAACATCAAAAAATCCTTGAATTTGTTCTGCATGCAGATCTACTGTTAAAACTCGGTCTACTCCAACACTAGAAAGAAAATCAGCAACTACTTTGGCTGTTATAGGCACTCTAGATGATCTCACTCTACGATCTTGACGTGCATATCCAAAATACGGTACTACTGATGTTATTCTTCCAGCAGAGGCTCTTCTTAATGCGTCAATCATTACAACCAACTCCATTATATTATCATTAGTAGGATGACATGTAGATTGAATAATAAATACATCACTACCCCTTACATTTTCATTGATCTGCACGCTAACTTCACCATCACTAAATCGACCTACAGAAGCATTACTTAAATTAATATATAATCGATTCGCAATAAATTTCGCTAGTTTAGGAATAGAATTTCCTGCGAAAAGTTTAATTTCAGGCATAAAAACCTTATCTTTTATGTAATTGTATTTGTTATAATATGATATTATTAAATATTTCTCTATGCCAATTTTTTTTAAAAATATTCTGTTATTTATTCAGCAAGATATGTTTTTATATAGTAGATCGTGCAACGGTGAAGTATTAATGCTTTTTACAATGAATATTTTCATGTTTTTAGGTAATAAAAATAATATTTTTTCTGCAGATTTTTTATTTTTAAATTCGGAAAAAATGCATGATCCTGTTCCGGTTATTCGAGAAGGAGCATATAAAGATAACATGGTTATTAATTTTTTTATCTTGATGAATTGTTTTGTTACTACATGCTCACAATCATTTCTAAAAGTTGACTTTAGTAATGTTTTAATAGATTTTTTTGGAGTATTACTTCTTAAAAAAGGACTAGAAAATATCTTTTTCGTTGATATGTTAATATTTGGATATATAACTAAATACCACTTTTCTTTTGTTAAAATTGGATACAAAACGTTGCCTATTTCTTCTCCGACAGAAGTTTGACCAATAATAAAAATCGGAACATCAGCGCCTATTTCAAGACCAAATAAAGCTAGTTCTTTTAATGTAAATTGTATACCCCATAATTTATTCAATACAATTAAAGTAGTTGCAGCATTAGAAGATGCTCCCCCTAATCCACTTCCTATTGGAATATTTTTTGTCAAAAATATTTTTGCTCCAAAATTAATAGTATTAATGTTTTTATAGAACAATGCTTTTTCTTTTAATATTCTTGCAGCACTAAAAATGGTATTTTTTATATTAATAAGAGATTTTTTTTTAGTAAATAATTCTACTTTACCACTATTATTAGGAATAATCTTTAATGTATCATTATAATCAAGCAATTGAAATAAAGTTTGTATATAATGATAACCATCTGCACGTTTTCCATTAATATATAAGAAAAGATTAATTTTTGCAGGTGAAGGCCATGTATCAATCATGTTTTTAGTTAATCTGTGTATTGAGTTTTTTGAAAAATGTTTTTATAAAAATTGTCATTAAAATTATTAAAAAATGATATAATAAATATTAATTAAAAAATTTTCAGTGTTTCACTGAAATAGTATTCAATACAATAACATTTTTTATCAATCTAAATATAATTATTATATATTATTAATATGAATTATTTTATCAATGTTTGAATGCATGGAAAAAAAATGAATAATTCTATTTTAAATAAATTGAAATATTTACGAAGTCGTTATCAAGAAATTGAAATTTTGCTTACCCAAAAAAACATTATATCAAATCAAGAATATTCAAAACAATTGTCTCAAGAATACTTAAAAATTTCTGAAATTGTTAAAACTTTTATAGAATGGGAGCAATTAGAAAATGATATTAAAAATATTCATTCCTTATTTGATGATTTAGAAATACAAGACTTAGCAGAAGAAGAGTTATTGTTATTTAAGAAAAAAAAAGCAATAATAGAAAATAAAATAAACCAATTACTCATACCGAAAGACCCTAATGATGAACATAGTTGTTTTATTGAAATTAGAGCGGGAACTGGAGGAGATGAATCTTCAATTTTTGCAAGTGAATTATTTAGAATGTATCTTCGTTATGCTGAATCTTGTAGTTGGCGGGTAGAAGTAATGAGTATGAGTGAAAGTGAAAAAGGAGGATTTAAAGAGATTGTTGCTAAAATTACAGGTAAGGGTGCTTGTGGTCGTTTAAAATTTGAATCCGGCGGTCATCGAGTTCAAAGAGTGCCACAAACAGAATCACAAGGAAGAATCCATACATCTACTTGTACTGTAGCTATTATGCCAGTGATAGAAAAAACTAAAATGGAAGAAATTAATTCTTCTGATTTAAAAATTGATACGTTTCGTTCTTCTGGAGCTGGAGGACAGCATGTTAATACAACTGATTCAGCTATTCGTATTACTCATATTCCTACTGGACATGTCGTAGAATGTCAAGATGAACGATCACAACATAAAAATAAAGCAAAAGCATTATCTATTTTATCAGCGCGTATTCATGCAGAAAAAGTGAAACGAGCACATCAAAAAAATTCTGCTATAAGACGTGTTTTATTAGGGAGTGGTGAACGATCAGATCGCAATAGAACATATAATTTTCCAAAAAATAGAATTACAGATCATAGAATTAATTTAACCATATACAAATTAAACGAAGTTTTGCAAGGAAAGTTAGAATTACTTATTGAACCTATGATTAAAGAATATCAGGCTGACTTGCTTTCTTCACTATGCAAATCGCCATCATGAACATTAAAAATTGGTTAAACAATGCAATTAAAATCTTATCGAATGTAGATGAACCAAAGTATGAATGCGAACTTTTATTAAGTTATGTTCTAGGATGTGCTCGTAGTTTTATTTGTGTTTCTGAAAATATAAAAATTAGCAAACATCAATATAATTATTTAAATTTTTTAATACATCGTAGATCTTTAGGTGAACCAATAGCATATATTTTTAAAGAAAAAGAATTTTGGTCTTTATCTTTAACTGTATCATATGATACTCTTATTCCCAGACCTGACACAGAAATTTTGGTCGAGCAAGCTATTTCTAAAATCAATAGTACTCATAGTTCGATTCTTGATTTAGGAACTGGATGTGGAGCTATTTCTTTGGCTTTAGCAAGTACTTGTAGTACTTGGATGATAAATGGAATTGATAAGTCAGAAAAAGCTCTTAAAATAGCTCGTATTAATGCTTCAAAATTAAATGTTAAAAATGTTTCATTTTTTTTTAGTGATTGGTTTTCATCTGTAAATAAAAAATTTAATATTATTGTAAGTAATCCACCATATGTTAGCAAAAAAGAGTTTTTTTTTCTAAAAAAAGATATTTTTTTTGAACCGTTTACCTCTATTATATCTAAAAAAAATGGTATTTCAGATATTCAAAATATAATAAAAACAGCTCAAAAGTATTTATTCAGTAAGGGTTGGTTACTTATAGAACACGGATCAAAACAAAAAATACAAGTACAAAAATTATTTAAACGATACAACTATGTTAGTATTACATCTTATAAAGATTATGGAGGAAATGATCGTGTTACAATCGGACAAAAACATGATTGATCAATCTTTTTTTCATATTTTTAAAATAAAATACATTATTTATAGTAAAAAACAATGTAATATATTTTAATAAAATATATAATAATATTATCATTTATCAATTTTAATTTTTTAAAATATTAAGATTATTAACAATATGACATCTCTTTCTAATATAGATTTTTCTAAATTATCACTTTTTGAATCTGTTATTGCTGTTTCTCAAATCATTCGAGAAGATTTTCCTATAAACTTCGTTCAATCTGAATTAAAAAAAAGAATCATTGAAGCAGAATCTTATATTGCATCTACATATGAACCAAATCAAAAATTAAAAAAATTATTAGAACTTTTTTATCACTATTGGAATTTCAGAGGAGCTAGCGGAATATATAAACTTTCTGATACAATCTGGCTAGATAATGTTCTAAAAACACGTGAAGGTACAGCTGTTTCTTTAGGAATTTTATTTTTGCATATAGCACAAGTATTAAAGTTACCCTTATATCCTGTTATGTTTCCTACACAACTTATTTTGAAATCAGACTGGATTAATCAAAAAAAATATTTAATTAATCCATTTAACGGAGAAATATTAGATAAACACATATTAGAAGTGTGGTTAAAGGGTAATATTAGTCCTACAGCAGAATTATATGAAAATGATTTATATAAAGCTGAGTCTATTACAGTTATTCGCAAGATGTTAGATATATTAAAATCTGCATTAATGGAAGAAAAAAAAATGGAATTAGCTCTAAATGTTACTAATGCATTGTTAAAGATAGATCCAAATGATCCATATGAAATTCGCGATAGAGGTTTAATATATATTCAGTTGGAATGTAATCATATTGCCTTAACTGATTTAATTCATTTTGTAGAACATTGTCCTGAAGACCCTATTAGTGAAATTATTAAATTACAAATTCATGCTATTGAACAAAAAAAAGTTGTGCTGCATTAATGAAATTATAATATTAAATATTGGGTATATCTCTTTTATGTATTGTATTCAAGTACAATTTTTCAATAATTTTTTTTCTATCAATATGTATGTTTTTTCCTTCTAAATAATCATCAATTTCTTGATATGTCACGCCTAAAACAGATTCATCTGCTTTTTGTGGATGTTTATCCTCAAGATCTGCTGTTGGTTCTTTTAAATAAAGATGTTTGGGGCACATAAGATGTTCGAGTAATAATCTTCCTTGTCTTTTGTTTAGTGTTGCAATAGGATTTATATCGGTGCCATTATCACCATATTTTGTAAAAAAACCAGTAATAGCTTCTGATGCATGCCATGTACCAACTACTAAACCTTTTTTAACTGCAGCAATGCTATACTGTATTTTCATTCTTTCTCTAGATTTTTGATTGCCTCTAATATAGTCTGAAATAATAATACCAGATTTTTTTAAAGATCTTTGACTACTTAATACTGCGCTTTTAATGTTGATGTTAAATATTTGATCTGGTTTGATAAAGTTAATAGCATCTTGACAATCTTGTTCATCTTTTTGAACGCCATATGGCAATCGCAATGCAATACATTGATATTTTATATCTTTTTTTTGATATCGTATTTCTTCGATAGTTTGTTGACATAATTTTCCAGTTAATGTTGAATCTTGTCCGCCACTTACAGCAATAATTAAAGATTTTAAATGATAATACTGTAATAAATACTGTTTTAAAAATTCAACACGACGATGTATTTCTGTTTCTGCTATAATGATTGGTTTAACTTTTAGTAACTTGATAATTTTTTTTTGCAGGTTCATAATTTTTTATAAATAATTAATATTTTTGAAGTTATTATACAAAAATTTACATGTTTTTTAAAAAAAGCGACATTAAACGTTAAATGGATAACAATTTGAAAAATTTAATTCTAGTTTTCAACTGCGGCAGTTCTTCTGTAAAATTTAAAATATTAAATCCTGATAATGAAAAAACATATTTATCTGGATTAATTGAACGATTATTTTCGTCAGACACACATATTACATGGACATATTTAGAAAGAAAATATAAAACCCAAATAGGTTCTAACATTGATTATACATTCGCTTTAAATTTTATCATAGAAAAAATTTTATTAAAGAAAAAAAACATTTTGAAAAATTTAGTTGGAATAGGACATAGAGTAGTACATGGAGGAACTAAAATAAAAAAATCTGTTTTAATTGATGATAAAATAATAAAATATATTAAAGAAGCTAATTGCTTTGCACCACTACATAATCCAGCGAATTTAATTGGTATTACATCATGCATAGAAAGATATCCAATATTATCAAAAAAAAATGTAGCAGTATTTGATACTTCTTTTTATCAAAATATGCCGGAGCATGCATTTTTATATGCTATACCTTATATTTTTTATAAACAATATGGAATTCGACGTTATGGAGCTCACGGTATTAGTCATAATTATGTTGCAAAAAAAGTCTGCATTTTTTTAAAAAAAAGTTTTGACTCATTAAATGTTATAACGTGTCATTTAGGTAATGGTGCTTCGGTTTCTGCTATTTGCAATGGAGTCTGTATAGACACTTCTATGGGATTCACCCCATTAGAAGGTTTGGTTATGGGTACTAGAAGTGGAGATATCGATCCCTCTATTATCTTTTTTATGCATAAAAAACTCAATATAAAAATTGATGATATTGAAAATATCTTGGCTAGACAATCAGGGTTATTAGGTTTAAGTGAAGTGAGTAGTGATTTTCGTTATTTTGAAAGAAACTATGATATTGACGAAAGCGCTACAAGATCTGTAAATGTGTTTTGTCATAGATTAGCTAAATACATTTCTTCGTATACATCTGTGCTAAAAAATCGTTTGGATGCTTTAGTATTTACCGGTGGAATTGGAGAAAATGTGCCCTTGATTCGAAAATTAACTCTTTTCAAACTATCTTTATTAAATTTTAAAGTAAATGTATCATTAAACGATAGTTTGAAACTAGGAAAATCTGGATTGATTACTGAATGTGATTCGCGTCCGGCGTTTGTTATTCCAACAAATGAAGAATTATTTATAGCTCAGGAAACCATGAAGATCATTAAGAAAACATAGTTTTTTATTGTTGAAATAATATTAATTTAGGATAATTATGTCGCGTGTAATAATGTTAATTCCTTTAGATAATAATGTAGGCATCAGCACTATTAGTTTAAGTTTGATTTATTTTTTTAAAGAAAAAATATTTTATAGTGCTCCGAAAAAATCCATATTATATTTTTCTTGTGTAAACAATACTCATGACAGTATGTTTATTTTTCTCAAGAAACATTGTTCAAAATTTGTACATTTTTTAAAAAACATAGATTTTTCTCAAGAAATTTTAAATTCTTCTGAATATTTTTCTTTACTAAATAAAACAATTGAAAACATTTATAAAAATAAAGCTTTATATGAATTGATTTTAATTGAAGGTATACAACAATGTTTTCATGTTGATGCTACAGAAATAAACCATGATATTTCACAAAATGTAAGCGCAGAAGTAATTTTTTTAGATAATCTAAAAAAATATTCTTTTCAAAATGTTCAAGAAAAAGTAAAAAAAATCAAATGCCTCACAAAAAGAAAAAAATATAAAAATGTTTTAGGTATTATTTTTAATAAAATAAATTCTCCTTTGATTGAAAAAAAATATAGTTTTATAAAAAAGTTAAAGATTATCAATAATATTAACAAAAACATAATAACGTTAGTTGATCATGAAAAAATATTCAGAAATGTACCATTTCCAATTATTGCCAGCATTCCTTGGAATAAAAATATCCAAGAAATATATTCAATAGATATTTACAAGTATTTAAATGTTGAACTAATTCATTTAGAAAAAAAATATAAAAACATTGTTAAAGAGATAATGATATTTGATGAAAATGATATCAATTTATTTAATAAAAACTCTTCTAATATTTTTGTGATTGTTGCTTTTAGTCGTTTGAAAGATTTTATAAAAATGCTTCATATTGTAAATGCCAACAAAAAAAAAATTATTGCCATTATATTAACGAGTACTTCTTTATCTAAAGAAAAAGTGATTTTTTTATGTAAAACATTAATAGAACAAAACATTGAGTTTTCTATTACAAAAAAAAATACCATTGAAATTTTAACTCAATTGCAGAATTTTACTTTTCATGAAAAATTAAACAACATAGAGTATGTTAGTGCTTTAAAAGAGTATATTTGTAGTTTTTTTGATTTGTTTTATATTACTGCAAAAAAAAAGTTTACTTATGGTATTAAATACTCTCCAAAAGAGTTTTGTTATAATTTAAAATTATTGTCAAGAAAAAAAAATAAGCGTATTATACTACCTGAATCATATGAAATTAGAATATTGCAAGCAGTTTCTATATGTCAGGAGAATAATATTGCACAATGTGTTCTATTAGGAGATGCAAAGAAGATTTATTCTATAGCGAATCATCATAATATTTTTTTACAAGATAATATTGAAATTATCAATCCTGATTCAATTAGAGAAAAATACATCAAACGTTTTTTAGAATTAAGAAAACATAAGGTTATAGATCAACATTTTGCAAGAAAACAACTAGAAAATAACATTACTTTAGCTACTTTAATACTTGAATCAAATGCAGTAGACGGATTAGTTTCTGGATCTGTTAATACGACTGCTGATACAATACGTCCCGCATTACAATTAATTAAAACTGATAATCATTCTTCATTAGTATCATCGAGCTTATTTATGTTATTGCATGATGAAGTTTTAATTTATTCTGACTGCGCTATTAACATTAATCCTAATGCAGAAGAATTAGCAGAAATAGCGCTTCAAAGCTCACGTTTATTAGAAATATTTGGAATAGAACCACGAATAGCGATGTTATCTTATTCTACTGGTTTTTCTGGATCTGGAAGTACAGTAGATAAAATAAGAACAGCAACTAGAATTGTTAAAAATAAAAAACCTAATGTAATAATAGATGGACCCATTCAGTATGATGCTGCTGTCTCCAAAACAGTATGTAAACTAAAAGCTCCTGATTCACCTATTTTGGGTAGTGCAAATATATTTATATTTCCAGATTTAAATGCTGGAAATATAGCATATAAAGCAGTGCAAAGATCTGCAAATACTTTTGCTATAGGTCCAATTTTACAAGGCTTAAAAAAGCCAGTTAACGATTTATCTCGAGGAGCTTCAGTAGAAGATATAATATATACTATTGCGCTGACATCAATTCAAGCTATATAAAAATATGATTTGTTTATATTTTTATTGAAATGTTGCCATCAGGTATGCAGCAACATGACAGAATTTCTTGATTTCTCAATAAAGCAGCCATAGGCTGTTTTATTGAATACAGTATTTTTCCTTTAATAAGTTTCACTCGACACATGCCGCAATAACCAGATCTACATTGGTATTCTATTGGAATGTTATTCCATTCTAAAAAAAATAACAATGAGTTTTGTTTCTTTCTATATATAATTTTTTTTTTTAAATTGATTATAAAAACTATAGGATGAATAATTTTATAATTTAAATTTTTTGAATTCATCATGTGAGACTTCTGAATCGATTTGTCCTACTAAATAAGAACTGATTTCAGTTTCTTGAGGTGCTGTTTGCACATAATCTGAAGTTAACCAAGAATTAATCCAAGGAATAGGATTTGATGTTTTTTCAAAAGGCATTTTTAAACCTATAGAATACATGCGAATGTTTGTAATATATTCTATATATTGACAAATAATATCTTTATTTAATCCTAACATAGATCCATTTTGAAATAAATATTCAGCCCACTTTTTTTCTTGTTCTGCCGCTGAAATGAATATTTTTATAGCCTCTTCTTTACATTCTAAAACAATTTTAGACATTAATTCTGTATCATTCATATTACTTATAAGATTTAAAATATGTTGTGTACCAGTTAAATGTAATGCTTCATCTCTTGCAATTAATCTTATAATTTTTGCATTTCCTTCCATTAATTCTCTTTCTGCAAAAGCAAAGGAACAAGCAAAACTAACATAAAATCTAATAGCTTCTAACACGTTAACGCTAATTAAACATAAATATAATTTTTTTTTTAATGTATTTAAATTAATATTAATTTTATTTTCATTAATGATATGTTCCCCTTCTCCTAATAAGTGCCAATAACTAGTATAATTTATTAATTCATCATAATAAATAGAAATATTTTGCGCTCTATCATTAATATGTTTATTTGAAATGATATCATCAAATATTAATGATGGTGAATTAACAATATTTCTAATAATATGCGTATAAGAACGTGAATGAATAGTTTCTGAAAAAGACCAAGTTTCGATCCATGTTTCTAATTCAGGAATAGAAATAATCGGTAAAAACGCTACATTAGGACTTCTACCTTGAATAGAATCTAGCAATGTTTGATATTTTAAATTGCTTATAAAAATATGTTTTTCATTATCGGGTAAATTTTGATAATCAATTCTATCTCTTGAAAGATCTATTTCTTCTGGTCTCCAAAAAAAAGATAATTGTTTTTCAATCAACTTTTCAAATATATTGTATTTTTGTTGATCGTATCTAGCAATATTTACAGGTTGTCCAAAAAACATTGGTTCTTTTAGTTGATTATTTTTTTTTTTTGAAAAAATTGTATAAGACATATATTATACCTCATAATGTATTTATTATTTTAGTAAAATATTTATGAATGTGTAAATATGTCTTATATAACACATGAACCACTGTCACAAATATTTTCTGCTATATCAACTACAATGTTTTGATCATCTTTAGTGCCATCTCGAACGTTTTGATAATATAATGTTTTTAGACCCAATTTATATGATAATAGTAAATCATAAAGCAATTGCTTCATGGGTATTTTGTTATTTGAGAATCTCTTAGGATCATAATGAGTATTTGTTGAAATCGCTTGATCAATAAATTTTTGCATAATTCCAGCTAATTGCAAATATCCTACATTATTTGGTATATCCCAAAGTAGTTCATATTGAGATTTTAATTTTTTATAATTTGGCACCACTTGACGTAATATTCCATCTTTTGATACTTTGATACTAACGAATCCTCTTGGTGGTTCAATACCATTAGTTGCATTAGATATTTGTGAAGATGTTTCTGAAGGCATTAGAGCTGATAATGTGGAGTTTCTTAAACCGTATTTTTTAATTTTATGGCGTAATGCGTTCCAATCTAAATGCAACGGTTCTTGGCATATTTCATCAATGTATTTTTTGTATGTGTCTATAGGTAATTTTCCTAAATAATAGTTGGTTTCATGAAATGAAGAGCAAGCGCCTTTTTCTTTAGCTAGTTGGCAAGATGCCTGTATTAAATAATATTGCATTGCTTCAAAAGTTCTATGTGTTAAGTTATTTGCACTGCCATCTGAATAACGTACTTTGTTTTTAGCTAAAAAGTATGCGAAATTAATAACTCCTATTCCTAAAGATCGTCTTGAAATAGATGAGTGTTTTGCTGATACTATAGGATAATTTTGATATTCTAATATTTCATCTAATGCTCTTACAGCTAGTATAGACAATTCTTGAAAGTCATTCAAGTCATTAATCTTTCCTAGATTAAAAGCACATAGTGTGCAGAGTGCAATTTCTCCATTGGTATCATGCAGATTAAGCAATGGTTTAGTTGGAAGTGTAATCTCTAAACATAAATTAGATTGTTTTATTGGTGCTATTGTTGAATTAAATGGACTATGTGCGTTACAATGATCTACATGTTGTATATAAATACGTCCAGTAGAAGTTCTTTCTTGCATCATTAACGAAAATAAATCTAATGCTTTAATACTTTTTTTTCTGATGTTTTTGTCATGTTCATATTGTATATATATTTTTTTAAATGCTTTTTGATTAGAAAAAAATGTTTCATATAATTTTGGCACATCAGATGGACTAAACAATGTAATACTTTTTCCTGATAACAATCGTTCATACATTAATTGATTAATTTGCACTGCATAGTCTACATGACGTACTCTATTATCTTCAACTCCCCGATTGTTTTTTAACACTAATAAGTTTTCAATTTCTAAATGCCATATCGGATAAAAAATTGTTGCAGCTCCACCTCTTACGCCACCTTGAGAACAGGATTTTACTGCACTTTGAAAATATTTATAAAACGGAATGCATCCAGTATGAAATGCTTCTCCATTTCGAATGGGACTCCCAATAGCGCGAATTTTTCCAGCATTAATACCAATGCCTGCACGTTGCGAAACATATTTTACAATAGCACTGCTGGTTGCATTAATAGAATCAAGATTATCGTCACATTCAATTAAAACACAAGAACTAAATTGACGTGTCGGTGTTCTTACTCCTGACATAATTGGAGTTGGTAATGAGATTTTAAATGTTGAAATCGCATTATAAAATCTATAAATATAATTCATTCGAGTGTTTTTTGGATATTTAGCAAATAAACATGCAGATATTAAAATATATAAAAACTGTGCACTTTCATAGATTTTTCCAGTAATTCGATTTTGTATGAGATATTTTCCTTCAAGTTGTTTAACTGCTGCATATGAAAAATTCATATCTCTCCAATGATCAATAAAAGTATTCATTTGTGAAAATTCTTCATAAGAATAATTTTTTAATAAATTATGATCATATTTTCCTAAAAACACGATTTTTTTTACATGTTCATATAAACTTGGAGGTTCAAATTTACCATAAGCTTTTTTTCTTAGATGAAAAATAGCTAATCTTGCAGCCATATATTGATAGTCTGGTGTTTCTTTTGAAATTAAATCAGCAGCAGCTTTAATAATTGTTTCATGAATATTAATAGTAGTAATATTATTATAGAATTGAATTCTAGAACGTAACTCCACTTGAGAAACAGATACGTCACTTAATCCTTCAGCAGCCCAATTCAATACTTTATGTATTTTCTCTAAATTGATTGGTTCTTTTTTCCCATTACGTTTAATAACAAAAATGCTATTGTCCATATTAATTTTTGACTTATTTTTAAAAGATTGAAAAGGTATAGTGTTAAAAATATTGATTTTTTATTGTTGTAATTAAAAAATTTTTATATAGATTCTACAATTTTTTGTAAAGCTACAACTTTTTCATTTTTCGCTGTTCTAATTAGTATCACGCCTTGTGTATTTCTGCCTAATACACCGACTTCAGATACTCTTATTCTAACTAGTGTTCCCGCATTAGTAATCATCATAATTTGATCTTTGTCTAATACTTGAAGTGCGCCAATTATTTTACCATTTTTTGTAGTAATTTTGATTGATATTACACCTTGAGTGGCTCTTGATTTAATAGGAAAATCATTTATTTTTGTGCGCTTTCCGTAACCGTTTTTTGTTGCAATTAAAATACTTCCTTTGTTATTTGGTACAATGAGAGAGACTACTTTATCATTTTTTTTGATTTTTATACCTTTAACGCCAGATGCTGTTCTGCCCATAGTTCTAACACTATTCTCTAAAAACTGAACTACTTTTCCGTTTTGTGTAAATAACATAATATGATTGTTTCCATTAGTTAAAGAAACTCCAATTAATTCATCGTTAGAATGTAAATTAATAGCAATTATCCCTGAACATCGAGGTTTTTTAAATTGACTTAAAGCGCTTTTTTTTACTATTCCGTTAGAAGTAGCCATAAAAATATTAAGATTATCTTTATATTCGTGTACCGGTAGTATTGCTGTAATTCTTTCTTTATTAGTTAAAGGTAATAAGTTGACTATAGGTTTGCCTTTAGCATGTCTACTTGATTCAGGTAATTGGTATACTTTCATCGAATATAAAAGACCACGACTAGAAAAACATAATATAGTATCGTGTGTATTGGCAATGACTAAACTTTCTATAAAATCTTCTTCTTTGATTTTTACTGCTGATTTGCCTTTACCACCACGTCTTTGAGCATTATAATCAGAAATAGGTTGATATTTTACATATCCAGAATGAGATAAAGTAACTACAACATCTTCTTGAGTAATTAGATCTTCAATATTAATATCAGTGTAACCGTCAATAATTTTTGTTTTTCTTGGATCTTTAAATGTCTTTTTTAAGAACAATAATTCTTCTTTTATTACGCTTAGCATGCGATTTTTGTTCTGAAGAATGTTATTTAGTTCTTCTTTTTTTTCTATTAGCTCGTTTCTCTCGTCAATAATATTATTTTTTTCTAAAGTAGTTAATTTATTTAAACGCAGTTCTAAAATAGCTTGTACTTGTTTTTCAGTAAAAAAAATTTTTTCATTATTACAAGAGATAGAGTTGTTTTTTATTATCGAGCTCCATTCTTGTTGCATCATTAAATTTTTTGCATCTGTTGAGTTTTTTGAAAATTTTATCAAATTAATAATTAAATCAATATTTATTAAAGCAAGGTTTAATCCTTCTAAAATATGAATGCGATCACAGGCTTTTTTTAGTTCAAATAAGCTACGTCGTTTAATAATTTCTTTTCTGTGAGATACAAAATTTTTTAAGATTTCTTTTAAAGATAAAGTTTTTGGTTTTCCATGACACAATGCTACCATATTTATGCCAAAAGAAATTTGCAATGGGGTCAAGGAGTATAATTGATTTAAAATAATTTCTGACATAATTTCTTTTTTTATTTCAATTACAATTCTCATACCGTCTTTATCTGATTCGTCACGTAAAGCTGTAATACCATCAATCTTTTTTTCTCTCACTAAATCAGCTATTTTTTCAATTAAACGTGATTTATTAACCTGATAGGGTAATTCAGTAAACACAATAGATTTTTTTTTGCTTTTTTTATTGTGTTCAATAAGATTGTTAGCTCTAATATAAATTTTCCCTTTTCCCGTACGATACGCTTCTTCAATTCCTCTTTTTCCATTAATTATACCAGCCGTTGGAAAATCTGGACCGGGTATATATTGTATTAATTCTTCTAAAGTAATGTCGTTGTTTTTTATATACGCCAAGCAACCATCAATAACTTCAGATAAATTATGAGGTGGAATATTTGTAGCCATGCCTACTGCAATGCCAGAAGAACCGTTTATTAAAAGATTAGGGATTTTTGAAGGAAGAATTTCTGGTATATATTCTGTGCCATCATAATTTGGTATAAATTGAACAGTATTTTTTTCTAAATCATTTAGCAGTTCATGAGCGATTTTCGACATTCGCACTTCTGTATATCTCATCGCAGCTGCGGAATCTCCATCTATAGATCCAAAATTTCCTTGACCATCAATAAGTGTATAGCGTAATGAAAATTTTTGAGCCATACGAACTATAGCATCATATACTGCTGAATCTCCATGTGGATGATATTTTCCGATAACATCACCTACTACTCGAGCTGATTTTTTATATGCTTTATTCCAATTATTATTTAATACGTGCATTGCAAACAAGATTCTTCGATGAACAGGTTTTAATCCATCTCTTACGTCAGGAAGGGCTCTTCCAACTATTACAGACATTGCATAGTCTAAATAAGAACGTTTTAACTCTTCTTCAATATTAATTTGCACAATATTTCGTTCAGGGTCTGTCATAAGACTATCATCTCTATTGATATTGCAATAATAAAATTAAGAAAAAATTATAACATAATTCATCTATTTGATGCATCCAAAGAAAACTATTATCATAAACAATATATCTTTATTAAAAAATAAATTTTTTAATAAAATTTTTTTACATATTGTTTATTTTTAACGAAAGTATTATAATTTTTTTTAAAAATATTTATAATTTCATGATATACGACTTATTAATTAATTTGTTCTTAAAATGAGGTGTTATATGGAAGATCAAGAAAAAAAATTAATAGAAGGTTTATTTCATCGCTTAAAAAATACTGAATTACATTCTAATGAAAGAGATGATCAAGCAGATGAATTAATTCAAAAATTAGTAAAGACACAACCCTTTTCTTCTTATTATATGACTCAAACAATCTTAATTCAAGAAACAGCCATAAAAAAAATGAGCATACAAATAGAAGAATTAAAAAAACGCATTGAAGAATTAAAAAATCATAATACTAGCAAAAAAACAAGTTTTTTATCAAACTTTTTTAAAAGTAATTCTTCTTCTGAAAATAAATCTTTAGATGACAACGTATGGAAAAATGATACACGCCTACAATCTGATCGTATTAATCCAAATATATCTTCACCTGTTGTACAACAAACACCGACAATCACTAGAAATAGTAGTTTTCTTAGTAATGCTTTACAAACTGCTACAGGTGTAGCAGGTGGGATGATTTTGGGAAATATGTTAATGAATGTTTTTAGTCATTCAAAGCCGGAAGAAGAGGTTATTGATACAATTAATCATCATGAATCATCTGTCATCAATCATGATCATGAATATCCATCAGATGAACAGCATGATCATTTTGTAGATTATGAAACTACCGAACCAGAAACACATACATATGCTTCAGATAATTATGAAAATTTTGATGAAATAGATCACAACGATGATAATTTTATTTAAACTAAATTGCATATATTGTTTAAATATAATACATATTTTTGATAAAATAAAAAATAAAGCCAGCATAAAATATTTTTTGCTGACTTTAGTTTTGTTTAATAACGTTGACTTAAATATTTAGATACGCCTTCTAAAGAGGGTTTCATACCATCTTGACCTTTTTTCCAATTAGCAGGACAAACTTCTCCGTGCTCTTCATGAAAATTAATGGCATCAACCATTCTTATTATTTCTTCAATACTTCTTCCAAATGGCAGATCATTAACTATTTGATGACGAATGATCCCCTTTGAATCGATTAAAAATGATGCCCTTAAGGCTACACCAAGAACCGGATGTTCGATACCATAAGCTTTTTGAATATCTCTCTTGATATCAGAAATCATAGGAAAATTGATTTTTCCGATACCTCCATTTTTAGGTGATGTGTTCTTCCATGCTTGATGAACAAACACACTATCTATAGAAATACCAACAATTCTAACATTTCTTTTTTTAAATTCTATATAACTTTTACTTAATTCTATAATTTCTGATGGACAAACAAAAGTAAAATCCATAGGCCAGAAAAATAATATTATTTTTTTATTTTTGGAATATTTTTTAAAATCAAATTCCTGTATAATTTCATTGTTTTCCAAAATTGCTGGAGCTATAAAATTTGGTGCGCTTTGTGTTACTAAAACCATTTTTTTTCCTATTATTTTATATTCAATTAATATACTAAAATATGTATTCTTAACAAAAGTAAGATATAATGAAACATGTTCTTTTGATAGAAAAAATTTATAAAATAAAAATTAACTGATTTTTTAAACTTTTTAAGTAATGGACAATGTCATATGAAAAAAAAATTATCTTGGTCAGATTTATTATATCTTGAGAAAAAAAAAATATTTTATCGATATAATGAAATTCCTTGCACAAGAACGTTTGAAAAAAGTGATTTATCCAAAGCAAAAAGATATTTTTAACGCTTTTTTGTTGACAAAATTTCATAATATTAAAGTTGTTATTCTTGGTCAAGATCCATATTTTTCTCAAAATCAGGCCCATGGCCTATCTTTTTCTGTTTCTAAGGGTTGTACTATACCAGCTTCTTTAAAAAATATATATAAAGAATTAAATGACGATTTTAAAAAACAACATGCATTTCAGCATGGATGTCTTAAAAATTGGGCAAATCAGGGTGTTTTTTTGTTAAACACTATTTTAACAGTAGAATCCAAAAAGCCCAACTCTCATAATAAGATAGGATGGAATATTTTTACCGATAAAGTTATTTCTATGATTAATTTATATAAGCGTTCTGTTGTTTTTTTACTTTGGGGAAAACAAGCTCAAAAAAAAGAAAAATTTATTAATACAAATAATCATTTTATTTTAAAAACTTCTCATCCTTCTCCATTATCAGTACATCGAGGTTTTTTTGGTTGCAAGCACTTTTCTAAGACCAATAAACTGTTGATTCAAAATAAAATAAAGCCAATTGATTGGTTTATGCAGTCTAAATGAAACACTATGGAAAAATTTTGAAACTTTCAAAAGATAAGTATGATTGCATTTTTTCTAATATATAGAACTCAATATTATTTTTTAGCAATGGTTACGCGTGCTTTTCTTAAGACAGTTTTGTTTAATGTATATCCTTTTTTATTTACAAAAATAACATGATTTGGTGTTATTTCTGAAGATTTTTCATATAAAACAGCGTCGTGAATTGTAGAATTAAATTCTTCGTTTTTTTTTCCTTCAAGATGTACTCCAAACTTAGTTATAGTGTTTAAAAAAGATTGCAAAGTTAACTGTATGCCCTCGATTAAAGGTTTATGTTGTTCTTGAGATGTATCAAATAATGTTAAAATCTCTTCAAGAGAATCAATAATAGGAATTATTTTTTGAAAAAAAATTTCAGTATTATTTATTTTTATTTCATTGGTTGTTTTTTCTATATTTTTTTTAAAATTATCTATATTAGCTAAATTTCGCAGCTTAATTTCTTGAATTTTTTTTTCATTGCATAGTATTTTCATTTTTAAATCTTGAATTGTGTTATTTGTGTTATCTATTTTTTCTTTAATCACGTGATTGTTAATTTGATCGTCATTTTTCATGAATGATAGCCTTTGCAATATTTTTAAATATGAATTTAATATAAGGTCTATAATTGATCTTTCAAGCTTTTTTTATATTATAATATAATATATTATTTTTTTTTGGAATGTTGATGTAATGAAGCTACACTTTACTTGTATTGGTATTGTTGGATATCCACGTCATGAAAGCTCTTTAATCACACATAAAATACTTTATAAATGGTTGATAAAACATGGTTATAAAGTTTTTATCGAACAAACTATTGCTAAAACATTAAAATTACATAATGCTGATACTGCAACGTTAACAGAAATCGGAAAATTTTGCGATTTGGCAATCATTATAGGGGGTGATGGAAATTTATTGTGTGCTGCACGTATTCTATCATTCTATAATATTAAAATTATTGGAATCAATAGAGGAAATTTAGGCTTTCTTACCGACTTAAGTCCTGAGAATGGATTAACAGCATTATCAGAAGTTTTATCTGGAGAATATATATTAGAAAATCGATTTTTGTTGGATGTACGGGTATGTCGAAAAAAAAACATTTCTCAATCTAATATAGCAATCAATGAAGTAGTTTTGCATACAAAAAATTTATCTCATATGATAGAATTTGAAGTATATATTGATGAAAAATTTGCGTTTTCTCAACGTGCAGATGGATTAATTATTTCTACTCCAACTGGTTCTACTGGTTATGCATTATCTGCTGGTGGTCCAATTGTAGCTACTTCTTTAAATGCTATTCTTTTGGTTCCGATGTTTCCACATACCTTATCTACACGTCCTTTAGTTATTCATAATGATAGTACAATTTGCTTGAGATTTTCTAATCTTGAAAAAAATTTAAAAATTAGTTGCGATAGTCAAATTTTTTTGAATGTTCGACAAGGTGAGTACGTCATCATTCGTCGTAGTGATTCTGTTTTAAACCTGATACATCCTAAAAATTATGATTACTTCAAAACTTTAACTGCAAAATTAGATTGGTATAAAAAATGTTTTTAAATTAATACAACATATTAATTGTTTGATTAGTTCAACTCATTGAGTTTTAATGATCATGTTTTTTTAAAAAATAGGGCATGTTATGAATAATTATAGGAACATATTATTGATATTAATTTTTCTTTCTGGCTGTACAATATTAAATAAAAAATCATATGATGCTTATAATGTTGAAGCGTTATGTTTGACAAAAAATGATTTGAATCGCAATTATATTGGAATGACAAAGAAACAAATTATTTATATTCTTGGTGAGCCTATTATTTCTGATTCTTTCAATGACGTATATCATTATTATTTTTACAATCAAGATTCTAAAAATTTTACGCAAAAGCAATTGTTAAATTTATATTTTAAAGATGAAAAAGTTTTTAATATTGAAGTTCAATAATTAATTGTTTGTGTTTTTTTAAAATATTTTTTTGGAGCTGGCGGGATTTGAACCCGCGTCCAAAATTTCTACGAGAACAAAGTACTACATGCTTAGTTTTTTCTATTTTTACGTTCATTACCTAATATGAAAAAACGATTTTAGGTATATAGCTTGAACTAGAATTACGCATGAAATCGATCAAGCACGATTTTCATGTTGTTCTCTTAAAATATGACTTTCCGATTTCCTTTTTCAAGAGAAAAGAATCAGGAGGAAAGGCTTTAAACAGTTTTTTAAGCGGCTAAAGCGTAGTTTTGATTATTTTTTGCAACTATTTTTTTACGGTTTTTATCGAGGCAAACCGTCCCTCGGCATGCACTTTATTATGTGGATAATTTTGTCAAATCCAAAAACAGCCCCTTATTTTTTAAATTATTATTACAAATAATAAAAGACTTGTCTATTGATTATTAATAAATATATTTTAAAATTATCATAATACAACATTTTAAAGGAAATACTAAATATGAACACTATTGAAAAAATAAAAAAACAAATTAAAGAAAATATGATTTTAATATATATGAAAGGAACTCCGCAATCTCCTAGTTGTGGTTTTTCTGCGCAAGCAGTGCAAGCATTATCATCTTTTGGTGAAAAATTTGCTTACGTAGATGTCTTAGAAAATACAGATATTAGAAACGAATTACCAAAATATGCAAATTGGCCAACCTTTCCACAATTATGGGTAGATGGTCAATTAGTTGGTGGTTGTAGTATTATTTTAGACATGTTAGAAAATGGTTCTTTAAAAAAATTAATATTGAATACTGTAAAAAAATATAAAAAAGAATTATAAAAATGTAAATATAGCAATATTTAGTCATCTAATATGACATCATATGAATGATAATTATACTTTCTTTATTATTCAATATGTCATATTAGTTTGATATGACAACATATGTTATTTTTTTTTTTTATTTTTTTTAAAGGCCAACCGCCCAAACGTTTCCAACGATTTACTAATTCACAAAAAAGATTTGCAGTCTGTAAAGTATCATAAAGAGCTGAATGAGCCTGATTATTATCGAATGTTAAACCTATAGCTTTGCATGCTTTAGCTAAAACAGTTTGTCCTAATACTAAACCACTCAATGCAGCTGTATCAAATGTTACAAAAGGATGAAACGGGTTGTTTTTTACGTTTGCTCTCTGTATTGCAGACATTAAAAAATTATGATCAAAATTAGCATTATGTGCGACGACAATACTCTTTGTGCAACCTTGTATTTTCATACCCTTATTAACTAAATCTAGTATTGAATTGATTGCTACTTCTTCGCTAATAGCGCCACGTAATGGATTAAAAGGATCAATTTTGTTAAAAGCGATTGCATCAGAATTGATAACAGAACCTTTAAAAGGTTGAATGTGAAAATGTAATGTTTCTTCTTTATGTAACCATCCTAATGCATCCATTTTTAATGTTATTATGGCAATTTCTAATAATGCATCAGTTTTGGCATTAAATCCTGCTGTTTCGATATCCACAACAACAGGATAAAAAGTACGAAATCGATCACTTAATAAATTGAACTCTTTATTTGTAGACATCAAAATCTCAGTTTTATAAAAATCTTTCTGTTTAATCGAGTTATGTTTTTTAAATTTAATATATATTTTAAAAACATGATAAATTAAACATATTATATAAATATATATTTTAAAATTTTATTAATTAGAACGACCAAAAAATATGTTATATTTTTTATAATCAAAAATTTAAATATAAATTTAACATGTATAATAGTTGTTACTAATCATTTAATTAGTGTACTATATTTTTAATTTTTTTTTAAAGATTAAATTTGTAATTTAAAATTTAATAATTTTTATCATTAATATATAAGGAAACTTAAATGAGTTACAGTCTACCTATCTTGCCTTATGCATACAATGCTCTAGAACCTTTTTTTGATGAAAAAACTATGGAAATACATCATACTAAACATCATCAAAACTATATTAATAATACCAATACTATTTTAAAAAATACTACTTTTTCTGATTTATCTACTGATGAATTAATTTCTATTTTTAACGAAATTGTTATAGATAATAAAGTTTTATTAAAAAATAATTTAGGAGGACATGTAAACCATAGTTTTTTTTGGAAAACATTAAAGTTAGGGATTGTTGTAACAAGTGATTTAAAAATAGAAATAGAAAAACAATTTGGCAGTTTTGATCTGTTTAAAAAGCAATTTGAAGAAGTTGCTCTTAATCATTTTGGATCTGGTTGGATATGGTTAATCAAGAAAAATAGTGTACTATCAATTGTGTCGACTATTAATCAAGATCATCCGTTAATGGAAGAATCTACATCTAAAAAATATGGTTTTCCTATTCTTGGTTTAGATGTTTGGGAGCATGCGTATTATTTAAAATATCAAAATAGACGTTTAGATTATATTAATGCATTTTGGAACGTTGTTAATTGGGAAGTTGTTTCAGAACTTTTACAAAATAGTTAATTTTACTAGTATATAAAATATTAATTAGTAACAATAATGCATTCTTAAAAACATATAATGCATATTATATGTTTTTAATTAGTGGTTAAAAATGAAAATAATTGTTTTATTTAAAGGATATTTTTTTGAGTATCATTAAAATGATAGTAGGATTATCTAATCCAAAATTTCAATATCATGCGACACGTCATAATGTAGGTTCTTGGTTTGTTTATAGTTTAGCTCAACGTTATTGCACAATTTTAAAAGAAGAAAGGAAATTTTTTGGTTTTACCGCTCATTTTAAAGTAGAGTCTAATGATATTAGATTGTTTGTTCCAAATATTTTTATGAATATAAATGGACAAGCAGTTTTGAAAATAGCTTCGTTTTATAACATTAATTTAAATGAAATATTAATTGCACATGATGATTTAGAATTAAATTTTGGAATCAGTAAATTAAAATATAGTTATGGTCATAATGGTCATAATGGTTTAAGAAACGTTATTACTGTATTTAAAAAAAAAATTAATTTTTATCGATGTAGAATTGGTATTGGTCGTCCTATTAATAAAAATGACATTTCTTCTTTTGTATTATCACCACCAAGTAAGATAGAAAAAACATGCATTAAAAAATCTATTTTAGAAGCTATAGAAGTCGTGATCCATTCAGTAATTTTAAAAACTTAATTTTTATAAAAACTCTTTCCATATTTAAGGTATACAAAAATGGGTTTTAAATGTGGTATAATAGGATTGCCTAATGTTGGAAAATCCACTTTATTTAATCTTTTAACTAAAGGACATTCAGCAGTTGCTAACTTTCCATTTTGTACTATTCAACCAAATTTAGGTATTGTTTCAGTTTTTGATGAGCGTCTTGATAATATCGCAAATATTCTTTCTGCAAAAAAAATTGTACATGCATCTATAGAATTTGTCGATATTGCAGGTTTGGTTCAAGGCGCGTCTAAGGGAGAGGGATTAGGAAATCAATTCTTAAGCAATATAAGGCAAACTCAAGCTATTGCTCATGTTGTTCGCTGTTTTAAAGAAGATAATATCACTCATATTTATAATGAAGTCAACCCTGAAAAAGATGTAGATATTATTAATACTGAACTGATATTATCCGATTTTGAATTATGTGAAAAAGCGTTATCAACATTACAAAAAAAATGTAATTTGAATGATAAAAATATAGAAAATAAAATAAATATTTTACAAAAATGTCTTAATCATTTAAAAAAATGTTTGATGTTAAAAAATCTTGGTCTAAATTTAGATGAACAAAAAATTGTTAGTTATTTAAATTTTTTAACTTTAAAACCTACTATGTATATAGCTAACATTAATGAAAAAACAGCATCGCGTGTTTTTTTAACACAATTAAAAAAAATAGCTTCTAAAGACAATTCAATAGTTATTCCTATTTTTGCAAATTTAGAATTAGATTTAATCAAGATGCATATTAGAGAACAAATATCTTTTATGAAAGCATTTAATATCAAAAATTTGGGTTTGAAAAGTATTGTTACGTCTGGGTATAAATTGTTAAATTTAATTACTTTTTTTACTGCTGGTGTTAAAGAAGTTCGCGCTTGGCCTATTTTGAATGGTAGCACTAGTCTGGAAGCGGCTCGTAAGATACATACTGATTTTAGTAAGGGTTTTATTAGAGTGAATATTATTAAATATAACGATTTCATTAAGTATAAGAGTGAAGTAAAAATTAAAGAAATGGGAAAATTTAAAACAGAAGGAAAAAACTACATAATAGAAGATGGAGATGTTGCACATTTTTTATTTAATGTTTAACAATAATCATTGTACATTAAAGTCTTTTAGAGAGGAAAATCATTGATCCTCTCTATTTTTTTGTTTATTCTTTTATTAAAAATTGTTTTAATTTTTTAAAATCAGGATTCATGTTATGCGATAAAAATGGTAAATTAATTGTATTTTTTAGTTCCTGAGGTAAGACAATGTTATTATTTAATATTTGTTCTACAGTATTTTTAAATTTTGCAGGATGTGCAGTACCTAAAAATAATCCAAATTCATCTTTTTTCAGTTGATTTTTTAATATTCTGTATGCTATTGCTGCATGTGGTTCAGAAACATAACCCAATTCAAATAATTCTTGTAATGTGTTTTTTGTTACTTCATCTGATACGCTGCCAAACCTTAGTTCTTTTAAATTCCATTTTTTTCTTTGAAATAGTTCTTGTATTCTAGGCCAATTATTAGGTTGACTAATGTCCATAGCATTAGAAATTGTAGATACTGTTTTTTTGGGTTGCCATTGACCATTCTGAAGAAATCTTGGTACTGTATCATTGCTATTCGTACATGCTATGAATGATTTAATTGGTAAGCCAAGAGATTTAGCAAGTAATCCTGCTGTTAAATTACCAAAGTTACCACAAGGTACCGCTATGACTAAATTGTTTCTTTTTTCTTTTGGAAGCAAAGAAAATGCTTCAAAATAATAACATATTTGTGCTAATAATCTACTGATATTAATGGAATTAGCAGAATTTAATCCTATAGAATTTTTTAGTTTTTTATCATTAAATGCTTCTTTAACTAATTTTTGACAATCATCAAAACTTCCATTAATAGATATAGTTTTAATATTTTTTCCAAGAGTGCAAAAAAGTTTTTCTTGCAATGCGCTAATTTTCCCTTTTGGGTATAAAATTACAACTCGCACATTTTTCATACCGTAAAAAGCGTGTGCTACTGCAGCGCCGGTATCACCAGACGTAGCAGTTAAAATCGTGACTAAATCGTTATTTTTATTCATTGAGAAAATCATTTGCGCCATAAAACGCGCACCAAAATCTTTGAATGCTAATGTAGGGCCATGAAATAATTCAAAACAGCTTATTGTTTTTGTGATTGATTTAAGTAATGGATATTTAAATGAAAAAGCTTTTTTTACATGTATATATAGTTGTTCTTTAGATATTTCATTATAAATGAATTTAGAAAGTATTTCAGTACTGCGAGTAATAAAGTCCATTTTTAATATTTCTGATAAGTCTTTTAGTTTTATTACAGGTAATTTTACTGGAAAAAATAATCCTTGTTGTTGTCCTAGACCTAATTTTACTGCTGTTTCAAAATTTACTTCTTCATCGTGATTTTTTAAGTTATAAAGTCTCATTTTTCATCCTATCTTACGTGCACCATGTAAGTCTAAAACACAAATATGAACAAATCCTGTTTTATTTTGTAGATAATTATTTTTTAACCAATATGATATTTCTTTTGCGATTGTAATATTGTTAGCGACAGCAAAAACAGTAGGACCGGATCCTGATATACCGAAACTGATAGCCCCTATTGATTTTATTATTTTTTTAGTTTTTAAAAAATTTGGCAAGAGTTTAATGCGATAAGGTTCTGCTATAAAATCTTGCATTAATCGTGCGGCTAAAATAGGTTGTTGACTATATGATGCATGAATAAAACCTGAAAGATAACGACTGTTTTTAATGCAAATTTCTTTGCTATATGTGTTGGGTAAAATTTGTCTCGCTTGAGCTGTAGAAACTTTAATTCCTGGCCAAGCTATAATCCAAAACCAGTTTTTAAAACTAGGTATTTTTTGGCTTATGATTTTTTTATCTTCTAATATTAATTGCAGTCCTCCAAGATAGGAAGGAGCAACATTATCGTAATGTACACTGCCTGAAATTTCACCTTCTATCTGTCCCATTAGCAATAATAAATCTTTTTTATTTAAAGGGTTATTGCAAAACTCATTGAGTGCAACCAATGTCGCAACAACTGAACATGCGCTAGAACCTAATCCTGATCCGATTGGCATGTTTTTTTCAAGAATAATGGATACTGCAATATTTTTTTTTGTAATTTGACAAAATTTTGACCAGCATTTCCAAACAATGTTTTCTTTAGTGTTTTCAGGTAACCTGTCAGCAAAAATACCTTTATTAATTAATTCGAATTCTTTTGATGATTTAATCGTTATTAGATCTCCTAAAAAAGATCCATTTATAGGTTGAATTGCAGCACCTAAAATATCAAAGCCTACTCCAACGTTACCAATAGAAGCAGGTGCATAGATTTTAATCATTATTGTTATGTTCCTGACGATTATGATAGTGTATGTAGTAAGTCAGAAAATACTCCAGATGCTGTCACATTATTACCTGCTCCATAACCTCTTAAAACAAGAGGAATCGATTTATAATATTTTGTATAAAACGCAAATGCATTTTCACCGTTTTTAACTTTGTATAAAGGATGGTTAATACCCACTTCTTCAATTTTTATAAAGCATTTTCCTGTTTGTTCTATTGTTCCAATAAATCTTAATACACATCCAGAATCATGTGCTGTTTTTACTCGTTTTAAAAAATACGAGTCTAATTTTTCTAATTCTAGTAAAAATTTATTTATATCTTCTTTGTTTTCAATTGGTTTAGGTAATAAATTTTCAATTTTGATATCTTTTAGTTCTATTGAATATCCAGCTTCTCGTGCTAAAATTAATAATTTTCTGGCAACATCTATTCCTGATAAGTCATCAAATGGATTTGGTTCAGTAAATCCTAATTTTTTAGCCTCTTTAGTAGCTTGTGACAATAATATACCCTCTTCTAATCTTCCAAAAATAAAGGATAAAGATCCAGATAGTATGCCTTGAAAACGAATCAGATGATCGCCTGTTTTAAATAAGTTTTGCACTGTTTTTATGATTGGTAATCCAGCTCCAACATTAGTTTCATATAGAAATTTTTTATTATTTTTTCTAGCGGTATCACGTATTTCTTGATAGTATTCCCATGTTGCAGTATTTGCTTTTTTATTAGAAGTAACAATATGATATTGATTTTTTAAAAAATGTGTATATTGTTCAGATAATAATTGATCGGATGTACAATCTATAATTACTGCATTTAAAAACTGATATTTTTTAATTGTTTGCTTAAATAATTTTAAATTAAATATATGATTTGATTGTTGAAAATGATTTTTCCAATTTGATAAATCTATTGCGTTTTTCATAATCAACATTTTTTTAGAATTAGCAATAAGACAAACTTTAATATTTATATTTTGTTTTTTTAAGAATTGTTCTTGTTGTGATATTTGTTCTAATAACGCATTACCGACGCCACCGATTCCAATTAAAAAAACATGAATAGTTTTGTTGTTAAAAAATAGTTCTTCATGAACATTTTTGATCGCGTTGAGAATGTTTTTTTGTTCAACAACAATAGATATCGAATGTTTTGATGAACCTTGCGCAATAGCAAGAACGTTTATCTTAGCGGATCCTAAAGAAGAAAAAATTTTAGATGCAATGTTATGTTTTTTATAAATGTCAGAACCAATCACAGAAAGAATAGACAAATTTTTTTTAATTCGAAATGGATTTAATAATCCTTCTTTCAATTCTAATTGAAATTCTTTTTTTAAATAGTCTAAAAAAATGTTTTTTTTGTTTTCTAACATACAAAGATTAATCTTATTTTCAGAAGAAGATTGAGTGATTAATATGATTTTTACTTTGCTTTTTGATATGATATTAAATACTCTCGGTGTAATATTGTTGATGTTTTTCATATCATATCCTGATATGTTCAACATTACTATATCATCGAGATGGGTTACACCTTTTAAATAATTTTTTTTAGAATCATGGTTTAAGTAAATCGAAGTACCATGAGATTTTATATTGTTAGTATTTTTAATAATGCATGGAATTTTAAATTGCGCAATTGGTTCAATAGTTCTAGGATGAAGCACTTTAGCTCCAAAATAAGATAATTCCATTGCTTCTTGATACGATATTGATTCTAGTAAAAGAGCATTAGAAACTATTTTTGGATCACATGTAAACACACCATCAACATCAGTCCAAATTTCACAACATTTTGCGTTTAAACAAACTGCCAATACTGCAGCAGAATAATCTGAACCATTTCTTCCTAGTACTACTAGTTCTTTTTTTTCATTACCTGCTATGAATCCAGCCATTAAAATAATATCTTTATTATTAATAAGCATAGCGCTAATTCTTTTTTTAGATTCAGCTATATTGACAGTGGAATCTAAATAATCACCTATAGAAAAAATTTTTTCAACAGGATTTATAACAGTAATTGTATAATTTTTAGCTTTTAATATGCTTTTCATGATTTCAACTGACAGTATTTCGCCACGAGAAACAATGATAGCATGAATACTATTAGGACAATATTTTACACACACAATATCATGTATTATACTTTTTAATTTATTAAATTCTTCTTTAATAATTTCTATTATTTTTAAATAATTGAAATTAGGTTGTATTTTTGAAATGTTTTTTACTAATTCAACGAATGCTAATTTAGTCGCATCAACAATGTTTAATGCTATCTCTTTTTTAGCAGTGTTTTCTGTGATAGCAACTAAATTATTAGTAATTTTTGCTGGTGCTGAAAGTACTACGGCAGTTTGCTCAAAACGATTTTTTTTTTCTATAATTTCAGACACATGTAAAAATTTTTCTGCATTAGCCAGTGAAGTACCACCAAATTTTAATAATTTCATAATTTTGTTCTTCCTTAGATTTATATCATAAAAATCTCGTTCTTTATTTGAAGATAGTTTTTTGAGATATATTATCTTATTGCTACAGTATGACTTATTTTAATAATTAGAATATTTTTCTATTTAAGCAGTGAAAATAGACATTAATATTTTTATTGAACTAATTTTTATAACATAATGAACATTATTAGCGCAATAGTTAAAAAATAATATTTAATTTTTTATTTGCATATTGTAAATTTAGTTATTTACTATACTGTAGAAGTTTTTAGTAAAGAAAATATAATCTTTGCAAAGTTTAATATAATTTAATTCACATTAATTCAATTTACATACATTAAAGATTTTTTTTGCATATTATGAAGCATATTATTCAAGTAATCATTTCTGAAAAGCAATTAGATGTTCGTGTTAGAGAATTAGGTAGAGAAATTACTAAAAAATATAAAAAAAGTAAAAATAAGATGATATTGATAGCATTATTACGTGGTTCGTTTGTTTTTGTTGCCGATTTATGTCGCAGAATTAAAATTAAGCATGAAATTGATTTTATGACTACTTCTAGTTACGGAAGAGGAACTGTGTCTAGTGGTGATGTCAAAATTATCAAAGATTTAGATGAAGATATTTATAATAAACATGTTTTAATTGTAGAAGATATTATTGATTCAGGAAAAACATTAAATAAAGTTTTAGATATTTTAAAACTCAGAAAACCAAAATCGTTATCAATTTGTACTCTTTTAGACAAACCAGAATGTCGTGAAGTGAATATTAGTGTTGATTTTATTGGTTTTTCTATCTTAGATGATTTTGTTGTCGGTTATGGTATTGATTATTCTCAATCATATCGTTATTTACCATATATAGGAAAAGTCATTTTTGAAAAATAAAACATCTAGTCTTTTAAAAACAGTATTTTATTATCAATTAAACGAGTTAATCCTAACCACACAGATGCAAGAATAATGATTTTTTTGTTTTTTTTAGATGCAATGCGTAAAGTTTTATAATCAAAAATGTCAAATATATCTATAA
Source organism: Buchnera aphidicola (Hyadaphis tataricae) (assembly GCF_005081445.1). Taxonomy (NCBI): domain Bacteria; kingdom Pseudomonadati; phylum Pseudomonadota; class Gammaproteobacteria; order Enterobacterales; family Erwiniaceae; genus Buchnera; species Buchnera aphidicola. The sequence goes on from NZ_CP034873.1 coordinate 209,598, forward strand.
AAAAACCTTGTTTTATTAAAAATTGTTTAGCTATATAAACGATGTTTTCTTTATCATGCAATCCTATTTTTTTAATTTTTTCTGATGTTTTTTGAATAATATAATATAAATTAGGCGCTATTTTTTTTTCTTGATCGGTTAATCTGTTATTTCTAGAGCTTAAAGCTAGTCCGTTTTTTAATCTGACAGTAGGTAAACTTATTATTTTTATCATATAATTTAGTTCTTTTACTAATGTTTTTACAATGAGTAATTGTTGATAATCTTTTTCTCCAAAAAAGGCATAATTTGGTTGTATTATATTAAACAATTTTGACACTATTGTTGCCACACCTTTAAAATGACCAGGTCTTGATTTTCCTTCGATAATTTTAGAAAATTTAGGAACATCAATAAATGTATGATTTTTCATATTATTTGGATACATTTCTATTAGATTAGGAAAAAATAGAATATGAACACCTAGATTTTTTAATATATTAAAGTCTTGTTCAAACGTTTTAGGGTATTTTTTTAAATCTAATGGATTATTAAATTGCATAGGATTAACAAATATAGTTACAACAGTGATGGTTGCATGTTTTTTTGATAATGCAATTAACTTCATATGACCATCATGTAAGTTACCCATGGTAGGTACTAATCCTATGGTGTGTTTTTGTATTTTTAATAATTTTATTTTTTTATGTAAAATATTTATTTTTTTAATCAAATACATAATTTTTAACTCTTACTTATATATAACTATGAATTGTTTGAGGATACGTCCCTGTTTGCACTGCTTTTATATATTTCTGTATTGCGTGTTGAATACTGTTACTGTCAACAAGAAAATTTTTTGCAAATTTTGCTAATTTACCTTCATTAATTCCTAATATATCTTGCATTACAAGAATTTGTCCATCAGTATATTTTCCTGCTCCAATTCCAATAACTGGAATAGATAGATTTTGCGTGATTTTTTTTCCTAAAAGTTCTGGAATACACTCTAAAACTAGCATTTTAATGCCTGATTCTTCTAATATAAATGCTTCGTCTATTATTCTATTCTTATCATATGTATTTTTTCCTTGAACTTTGTATCCGCTTAAATAATGAATAGATTGAGGTGTTAAACCTATATGACCACATACTAATATTGATCTATCAGATAATTCTTTAATAGTTTTTACAAGCCATTTTCCTCCTTCTACCTTCACCATATTAGCTCCAGATTGTATGATTTTAGATGCGTTATTAAGAGCTTGATTAATTTCTCCATAAGACATAAATGGCATATCGGCTAGCAAAAATGCGTTTGGGGCTCCATTTCGTACTGCTTTTGTATGATATTCAATATCTTGAACTGTTACCGGCAAGGTAGAGGTATGTCCTTGTATTGTCATACCAAGAGAATCACCGATCAGCATCACCGAAATACCTTGAGTAAAAAACAGTTTTGCAAAACTGAAGTCATAAGCGGTAATAGCGGCAATTTTTTGTTTGCTTTTTTTCCAGTTATTTAATGTAGATATAGTAATTTGTTCCATATTTTTTTCTATAATTATAATAAATATTTAATGTTAAAAAATTAATTAGAAGAGAATACTCGACATGATTTCAAAACGAGTATTCTTCTCTTAAAAAACTTGTGATATTTGATCCTTAACCAGTCATTTGTTTTTCTCGAATTTCTGCTAATGTTTTACAGTCAATACATAGATTAGCAGTGGGTCTTGCTTCCAAACGACGAATTCCAATTTCAATTCTACAAGAGTTGCAGTAACCAAAATCTTTTTCTTTTATTTTTTTTAGAGTAATGTCAATTTTTTTAATCAATTTTCGACTGCGATCGCGATTTCTTAGTTCTAAACTAAATTCTTCTTCTTGTGTAGCTCGATCAATGGGATCTGGAAAATTAGTGGCTTTTTCTTGTATATAAAGCAAAGTGTGATTAATTTCACTTTTTAATTGTTTTTTCCACGTTTCTAGAATGGTATAAAAATGCAACATTTGATTTTTATTCATATATTGTTCATTTGTTTTTTTTTGGTAAGGTTTTAATCCTGCAATAGAAAGTACGTTCAAAGATGACGTTTTTTTGTGTTTTTCTGTTTTCATAGATTCCTCTGAGATATTTTGCTTTTTGATAAAAGAAAAAACTAATCTAATTTTTAATGAAGATTGTGATTGTTTAAAAATATTTAACTGAATTTAAAAAAAATTAGGAATCTTTGATAAAATAGATTGTTTTTTATTATTTTGTTTCTAAAAAATATTATAATAAATAATTTTAATATAAACTATCTCTAAATATTTTTTTTAAATAATTCGATTCTGTAAGAAAATAATTACATATTTTAATGAAATATCTATAAATTTTATGCGGTATTTTTGAATGTTATACTATCTTGAAAATGGTATCAAACAAATGAAAAAAATAGCTTTAGGTGTTGAATATGATGGAACCTTTTATCATGGATGGCAGTTTCAAAAAAATACATCTAGCATTCAAGAGGAATTAGAACAAGCTTTATCTATAATTGCTGATCATCAAATATCAATTGTCTGCGCAGGAAGAACTGATGCTGGAGTTCATAGCTTTGGTCAAGTAATACATTTTAACACCACAGCTATAAGAAACAATACATCTTGGACCATTGGGGTTAACAGTTATTTATCTAAATATATTTCTGTTATTTGGATGAAAGAAGTATTGCCAGTATTTCATGCTCGATACAGTGCTCTTTCACGTTCTTATCGTTATATAATATATAATTATTGTGTTCGTACTCCAATTTTTCACAACAGAGTACATCATATTTATAAAAAGTTAAATGCCAAAAAAATGCATGTTGCAGCGCAATATTTATTAGGAGAACATGATTTTGCATCATTTAGAGCAACTCATTGTCAATCACGCTCCTCTTGGAGAAAAATATTTCAACTAAATGTTAAAAGAAAGCGAAATTGGATTATTATTGATATTACAGCGAATTCTTTTTTATATCATATGGTGAGAAATATTGTAGGCACTTTAATTGAAGTTGGAAGTTTAAAAAAAAAAGATATTTGGATGCAAGAATTGTTGTTTAAAAAAAATAGATCTGATGCAGGTGTGACTGCTCCAGCTAAAGGTTTATATTTAATGCATGTAGAATATCCCTTGAAATTTGGTTTACCAAAAGTAGCGCGTAGGCCTGATTTTATTATATAAAAATATTACCATTCTTTAAAAAAGTGATTTCTTTTTAATAAATATAACAAGAAAAACAAAGAGAAAATGAATGTATTTTAATACAAAAAAACGAAAGATTTTAATCAACATGTTTTTTTTAGTGTTAATTTTATTGTTGTTGTACGGATTTTATTTATATCTAAAAATCGGTCATTTAATTAATGGAAAAGTATGGAGTTTTCCTACTTCAATATATGGACGTATAATTAACTTAGAACCAGGTAGTTTTTATTCTCAAAAAGAAATTGTAAATATTTTAAAAAATACGATGTATAAAGAAGTCGATAAAGTAATGATTCCTGGAGAATATGTTATAAAAAAAAACACTATAGAATTTATAAGACGCAATTTTGATTTTCCAGATATGAAAGAAAAAGAATTTTATGTGAAACTATTTTTTAATGGAAATATTTTAAAAAAGATTAAGAATATGGAGAGCAATCGAGATTTTAGTTTTTTTCGTTTAGAGCCTAAATTGATCACTATGTTAAAATCACCTGAAAGAAAAAAACGTATTTTTCTTTCTATCAATAAATATCCAGAAATATTGGTTAAAACATTGCTTGCAATTGAAGACAAATCTTTTTATAAACACGAGGGTATTAATCTATTCTCTATAGGACGAGCTCTCTTGGTTAACATAATGGCGGGACATACAATTCAAGGTGGCAGCACACTGACTCAGCAATTAATAAAAAATCTTTTTTTAACTAATACTCGTTCAATTTTAAGAAAAATGAATGAAATGTATATGGCTGTTATTTTAGATTGTTTTTATACTAAAGATCGCATTTTAGAATTATATTTAAATGAAGTGTATTTAGGACAAGATGGTGACGAACAAATTCGAGGATTTCCACTGGCGAGTATTTATTATTTTGGTAGACCAATAAATGAATTAACTTTAGAACAATATGCGTTGTTAGTGGGTATGGTGAAAGGAGCTTCTTTATATAATCCTTGGACTCATCCTATTTTAGCATTAAAGAGAAGAAATCTAGTTCTTTTATCATTATATCATCAAAAACACATCACAAAAAACATATATAAAAAACTATCACAACGTCCTTTACATGTAAAATCAAAGGGTAAAGTAATTTCATATCATCCTTCCTTTATGCAATTTGTGAACATTGAATTAAAAAAAAAAATAGATCATGCTATTAATAAAGTTTCAGGTTTAAGAATTTTTACAACTTTGGATCCCATTACACAAAATGCAGTTGAAAAAACTGTGAAAAGCACTATTCCTATACTCAAAAAACAAAAAAGATTAAAAGATTTAGAAATAGCCATGATAGTTATAGATAAATTTACTGGAGAAATACAAGCACTGGTAGGTGGTACGCAAACAAGGTTTAATGGTTATAATAGAGCTTTAAATGCACGTCGTTCTATTGGTTCATTATCTAAACCAATAACATATTTAACCGCATTGTCAAATCCAAAAAAATATCATTTAAACACCTGGATTGCCGATAATCCTATTTCAATAAAATTAGAAAATGGTCGATTTTGGATGCCAAATAATTACAATTATAACTTTAGTGGTAAAGTCATGTTATTGGATGCGTTAATACATTCAGTAAATATACCAACGGTAAATATAAGTTTAGATATAGGTTTAAAAAACATTATCGATATGTGGTTAAAATTAGGAATCTCAAAAAAACAATTAAATTTTTTTCCATCAATATCTTTAGGGGCAATTAATTTAACACCTATTGAAGTTGGTCAGGTATATCAAATTATTGCAAATGGAGGTTATAAATCTTTGTTATCTTCAGTGCGATCAGTATTATCTGAAGATGGTAAAGTTCTATATTATAGTTTACCTGAATCAAAATATACAGTTTCCTCGGAAGCATCGTATTTGATATTATATGCAATGCAGCAAGTAATAAAAAATGGGACAGCAAAATCGTTAGGAAAAACTTTTAAACAATTTAATTTAGCAGGAAAAACTGGTACTACAAATAATTTAGTAGATAACTGGTTTATCGGTATTGATGGAAAACAAATTGTAATTGTTTGGATGGGTAGAGATAATAATAAGAGTACTAAATTATATAGCACGTCTGGCGCCATGCAAGTTTATCAAAAATATCTTCATTATCATCATCCAATTCCTTTAAATTTAATTCCTCCAAAAAATATTAGTATGTTTTATACTAATCATCAAGGACGTTTATTTTGCGAAAAACAGCATCAGTATGACCAAATTATTCCAATATGGAATTTTAAAAACATCAAAATTTGTCATAATAGTGATTTGTTGGAATATTCTTCAAAACGTAAAAAAAATCTTTGGTTTTGGTTAAAAAATTTATTTTATAATTAATAAATCATTTATTTATCAAGTCACTATAGCACTAAAGAAACAATAAAATATTTTTTTAATATTATTTTTTTGAAGCATTTTTTAAATATGAGAATGATAATATGTTAAATAAAATTTTTGCTAAAATTTTTGGTACTCGTAATGATCGTGTTTTGAATAAGTTTAAAAAAACAGTTTATGCTATCAATCAATTAGAAGAACGTTTTAAACGTTATTCAGATCAAGAACTAAAAGATAATACAAAATTATTTCAGTTACGATTACAGGATGGTGAACATTTAAATAATTTATTGCCAGAAGCTTTTGCTACAGTTAGAGAAGCTAGTCAACGTGTTTTTGGAATGCGTCATTTTGATGTACAAATACTAGGAGGAATAGTATTAAATAATCAATGTATTGCAGAGATGCGTACGGGAGAAGGTAAAACTTTAACTTCAACGCTACCAGCTTATTTGAATGCATTAATAGGTAAAGGCGTTCATATAGTTACTATGAACGATTATTTAGCTCGTAGAGATGCGGAACAAAATACTCCATTATTTGAGTTTCTTAATTTAACAGTTGGATTAAACTTATCTGAAATGCCTTTTACACTCAAAAAACAAGCTTATTTATGTGATATTACATATGGTACTAATAATGAATATGGCTTTGATTACTTACGTGATAATATGGTTTCTTTTCCTGAAGAACGAGTACAAAGAGGTTTACATTATGCATTATTAGATGAAGTAGATTCTATTTTAATAGATGAAGCTAGAACTCCGTTAATTATTTCAGGGCCATCAGAAGATAGTTCTGATTTGTATAAAAAAATTAATGCTATTGTACCGCTTCTAGTGTTGCAAAAACAAGAAGATTCTGATTTTTTTCAAGGCACTGGTCATTTTTTTATTGATGAAAAATCAAAACAAGTTCATCTAACAGAACGAGGTTTGATTGAAGTTGAAAGGATACTGTTGAATAAAAATTTTGTAAATAAACTAGAATCATTGTATTCTTCAAAAAACATTGTGTTAATGCATCATGTTTTGTCTGCTCTGCGTGCTCATAAGTTATTCGTGAAAAACGTTGATTATATTGTACAGAATGATAGCATTTTAATTGTCGACGAGCATACAGGTAGGACGATGCCGGGAAGAAGATGGTCAGATGGATTGCATCAAGCAATAGAAGCCAAAGAGAATGTATCAATAAAAAACGAAAATCAAACTTTAGCATCTATTACATTTCAAAATTATTTTCGTTTGTACGAAAAAATATCCGGTATGACTGGTACTGCGTCTACCGAAGCGTTTGAATTTTATTCAATTTATAATCTTGATACCGTGACCATACCAACAAATAAACCAATGATACGAAAAGATATGTCTGATTTAGTATATATAACTGAAAAAGAAAAGATCAGGGCAATTATTAAAGACATACAAGAATGTGTTCGTATAAAAAAACCAGTATTAGTCGGTACTGTGTCTATAGAAAAATCAGAATTAATTTCTAAAAATTTGGATAAATTAAACATTATACATAATGTTTTAAATGCTAAATTTCATGCCAAAGAAGCTGAAATTATTGGACAAGCAGGTAAATCTAAATCAATTACTATTGCTACAAATATGGCAGGTCGGGGCACAGATATAGTACTTGGTGGAAATTTGAATGTAGAGATTCATCGACACTCCAATCTCAATGGGGATGAAGTAAAAAAAATTCGCGCAAAATGGCAAAAAGAACATGATTTAGTTGTTTCTGCAGGTGGATTACATATAATTGGGACTGAACGGCATGAATCACGTCGTATTGATAATCAATTAATAGGTCGTTCTGGTCGTCAAGGAGATAGCGGTTCTTCTAGATTTTATATTTCCATGGAAGACTCTTTAATGAGAATTTTTGCTTCAGATAAAATAGTCAGCATGATGCGTAAACTAGGGTTATCTGAAAATGAATCAATCGAACATCCTTGGATAAATAAAGCTATAGAAAATGCACAAAAAAAAGTAGAAAGTAGAAATTTTGATATTAGAAAACAACTTTTAGAATATGATGATATTATAAATGAACAGCGCGGTGTCATTTATTCTCAACGTAATGTTTTAATTGATTCCAAAAATATTCAAACAATTATTGAAGACATTTTAAAAGATGTGTTAATTTCTGTTGTTGATTTATCTTTTTTACATAATACTAAAAGAACATATTGGGATATTGTTGCTTTAGAACAACGACTTCAATTGGATTTTGATGTACATATTTCTATATCAAAATGGTTAGATATAGATTCTAATTTAAATAAAGATGATGTGACTAAAAAAATAACTGATATATTAATAGCACATTATCAAAAAAAAGAAAACGTGATCGGTTCAAATAAAATGCGATTAATAGAAAAGCATATTATGTTACGAACATTAGATTCGTTTTGGAAAGATCATTTAGCAGCTATAGATTATTTAAGACAAGGTATTCATTTGAGGGGTTACGCTCAAAAGGATCCAAAACAAGAATATAAACGAGAATCTTTTAATATGTTTTCTAACATGTTAAATTTATTAAAATATGAAGTAGCATCTATACTGTGTAAAATCACTTTATCTTATGCAAATCAGTGTATGACTGCATATCAAAAATTAACACCATTATTTTCTAAGAATATAAAAATTAGTAGAAATGCGTTGTGTGTTTGTGGTTCAGGAAAAAAATATAAACACTGTCATGGTGCGTTATAATATATACATCATCTGAAGAAAGTACTAATCACATATAAAACACCTCGAATATTATAAATAAAAAATTTTTTATAATCAAAAAATTGATAAGAAGTACAATCGTATTCAGATAGATATTTAAAATAGATACAAAATTATAAGATATTTTTCAAAAGAATATAATTTTTTAAGTATTGGAATAAAACAATTTATATAACTAGATTAGATGAAGATTAATAAAGAAAAAATGTATACATTCTTTACATGCAGATATAATTTGAGATTTCTTTACAAAAGAAATGTATATTTTTATTAAAACCCTTAATGAGAGTATTTTTTTGAGAATATTAATATGCATGCAAAAATTTAATATAACTATAAATTTTTAAAAAAATTTTGTTAAATAATTTTTTTTTGTATTAATTATTTGATTATAATTATGTTTTTTTGATAAATATGAATAAAAATGATTTAAGTATTCAACACATTGAGATATTTTTTTTATATTGTTTTTATTAAAAATAATATCATCTGATATTGAAATTCTAGTTTTTCTGCTAGCTTGTATAGAAATCATTCTTCTTGCTTCTTGGATATTGATCTTGTCTCTTTTTATTATTCGTTGGATTTGTCGATTAATTGTTGTATCCACTAATAAAATTCTATCAGGTTTTTTTTCTAATTTTTTTTCTATCAATAAAGGTACTACCCATAAACACCAAGCTGATTTTAAAAGTTTGATTTGATTTTGACTTTCCTGATAAATTTTAGGATGCAAAAGATTTTCCAACCATAATCTATCATTTTTATTTTCAAAAATATGTTTTCTCAATAAGGATCGATTAATAGAATTATTATAATTTAATATTTTTTTTCCAATTTTTTGTGCAATAATCAAAGATATTTTTACATTTTTTTCTATGATATTTTTTGCGATGATGTCGGTATCGATAACATTAACACCTATTTTTTTAAAACAGTCAGAAACTGTTGTTTTTCCACTACCAATACCTCCAGTAAGTGCTACAATATAAGTCATAAGTTTTATTTTTTTGAGGTTTGTAATCTATATATTTTATTTAGGATAACAAATTTATGCGCATTGAAGAAGACATAAAATTAGGATTTAAAGATGTGTTAATTAGACCCAAACGTTCTATATTAAAAAGTCGTTCTGAAGTAGATCTTATGCGTACTTTTTCTTTTAAATATTCTTCTGTTATGTGGTCTGGCATTCCTATTATTGCTGCAAATATGGATACAATAGGAACTTTTGAAATGGTGAGAGCTTTATCTAAATTTCATATACTTACAGCAGTGCATAAATATTATTCATTAGATGAATGGAAGAATTTTATTAATATATCATCTCAACACATATTAAAACATGTCATAGTTTCAATAGGTACATCGCTAGAAGAAATGAAAAAAATTAAAGAAATTTTTTTGTTGTCTGATTCATTAAAATATATTTGTATTGATGTAGCAAATGGTTATTCTGAACATTTTGTTTCGTTTTTAAAAAAAATCAGACATTGTTTTCCTAATAAAATTATTTGTGCAGGAAATGTTGTGACTGGAGAAATGGTTGAAGAACTGATAATTTCGGGTGCCGATATAGTTAAAGTAGGTATTGGTCCAGGTTCAGTATGTACAACGAGACTAAAAACTGGTGTTGGATATCCTCAACTTTCAGCTATTATAGAATGTTCTGATGCAGCACATGGTTTGAATGGTCATATTATTAGTGACGGAGGATGTTCTGTTTCTGGAGATATAGCTAAAGCTTTTGGTGGAGGAGCTGATTTTGTGATGTTAGGAGGAATGCTTTCTGGTCATTCTGAATGTTCAGGAGATATTATTGAAGAAAGATCAAAAAAATATATGTTATTTTATGGTATGAGTTCAAATTCTGCAATGAAACGGTATACAGGGGAAATTCGGAGATATCGTGCTTCAGAAGGAAAAACAGTAAAAATACCCTTTCGAGGATGTGTAGATTCTACTATCAGTGATATTTTAGGGGGTTTACGTTCTACATGTACTTATGTCGGTGCTGAAAAATTAAAACAATTAACAAAAAGAACAACTTTTATAAGAGTAACAGAACAAGAAAATTGTATTTTTGATATTTTTAACAAATAAACATTTTTTTAATAACACTGTCGTGATTTATTTTTAATGAAAGTCAATAAAATTAATTCTATTTTTTTATATATTTAATTTTATTAACTTTTTAGATATTTGTTATTAACAGTTTAATTACCTTATAAAAGGTAAAATGGTGTATTTTATTAAATTCAAAAAATAATGTTTATAATAATGTGTGTTAACGTTGATTTAATTATTAATATATAATGTATAAGGAATTTACCATGTCAGAACGTTTATATGATGACGTGGATCCAATTGAAACTAGCGATTGGGTGCAGGCTATTGAATCCGTTATACGAATAGAAGGTCGTAAACGAGCTTATTTTTTAATTGAACAAATTTTAAAACAATCTAAAATTAACAGATCAGATTTTTTTAAATTATATTTAACGAGTGATTATGTTAATACTATTTCTGTTGAAGACGAATTTGAATATCCTGGAAATCTTGTTTTAGAAAAACAGATTTGTTCTGCAATTCGTTGGAATGCTATAATGATGGTATTGCGTGCATCTAAGAAAAATTTAGAATTAGGCGGACATTTATCATCTTTTCAATCATCAGCAACAATATATGAAGTATGTTTTAATCATTTTTTTAGAGCTAAAAATGATAAAAATGGAGGTGATTTAGTTTATTTTCAAGGTCACATAGCTCCTGGTATTTATTCTCGTGCTTTTTTAGAAGGACGTTTATCAGAAGAACAAATTAATCATTTTAGGCAAGAAGTAGATGGAAAAGGTGTATCTTCTTATCCGCATCCTAAATTAATGCCAAATTTTTGGCAATTTCCTACTGTATCTATGGGTTTAGGAGCGATTTGTGCTATTTATCAAGCAAAATTTTTAAAATATTTAAACAATAGAAAATTAAAAGATACTGCTCAACAAGTGGTTTATGCTTTTTTAGGTGATGGTGAAATGGATGAGCCAGAATCTAAAGGAGCGATTGCTACAGCTGTTCGTGAAGGGTTAGATAATTTAATATTTGTTATTAATTGTAATTTGCAAAGATTAGATGGTCCAGTAGTTGGAAATGGAAAAATTATTAATGAATTAGAAAATTTTTTTTCCGGTGCAGGTTGGAGTGTAATAAAAGTTATATGGGGTCATAGATGGGATAAATTATTAAAAAAAGATAAAACTGGAAGGTTAATTCAACTAATGAATGAAACAATAGATGGTGATTATCAAACTTTTAAATCTAAAGATGGTGCATATGTTAGAAAAAATTTTTTTGGAAAATATAAAGAAACGCTTGACTTAGTTAAAGATATGACTGATGAAGAAATATGGAAATTAAATAGAGGAGGACACGATCCAAAAAAAATGTTTAATGCTTTTAAAAAAGCTAAAGAAACACAAAATAAACCAACAGTAATTTTAGCACATACTATAAAGGGTTATGGTATGGGAAAAATTGCAGAAGGTAAAAACATTGCTCATCAAATTAAACAAATAAACATTGATGAAATCATGCATATTCGTGATCGTTTTCATATTCCAATATCCGATAATAATTTAACTGAGTTACCATATGTTACCTTTGATAAAAATTCTGAAGAATATTCTTATATGCATTCACAAAGAAAAAAATTAGGAGGATACATTCCTATTCGTTTGTCTAAGTTTACTAATCCAATAATACTACCAGATTTACTTGATTTTAATGTTTTATTAAAAGAACAAAATAAAAAAATTTCTACAACTATAGCATTTGTTCGTGTTTTAAATATCATTTTAAAAAATAATTTTGTTAAACATTTAATAGTTCCTATTATTGCCGATGAAGCACGTACTTTTGGTATGGAAGGCCTGTTTCGAACTATTGGTATCTACAGTTCTAATGGTCAAAATTATACCCCTCAAGATAGAGAACAATTAGCTTATTATAAAGAATCTAAAACAGGTCAAATTCTACAAGAAGGTATAAATGAATCAGGTGCTGCAGCATCCTGGCTAGCAGCAGCAACTTCTTATAGCACTAATGATTTTCCTATGATTCCTTTTTATATTTATTATTCAATTTTTGGTTTTCAAAGAATTGGAGATTTATTGTGGGCAGCTGGAGATCAGCAAGCAAGAGGTTTTTTGATTGGAGGCACTTCCGGAAGAACAACTCTTAACGGCGAAGGTCTGCAACATGAAGATGGGCATAGTCATATACAATCTTTAACTATTCCTAATTGTATATCTTATGATCCTGCTTTTGCATATGAAATTGCTGTAATTATTCAAGATGGACTAAGACGTATGTATGGTCCATTACAAGAAAACATATATTATTACATTACTACAATTAATGAAAAATATTATATGCCTGCAATGCCGAAGGGTGTAGAAAAAGGTATTTGTAAAGGTATTTATAAATTAAAAACTTTACATCGTTCAGCATTAAAAGTTCAACTTATGGGTTCGGGAGCGATCTTACGTTCTGTTTGTGATGCTGCTGAAATTTTATCAAAAGATTATCTTATAACAACAGAAATATACAGTGTTACCTCTTTTACAGAATTAGCTAGAAATGGTGAAGATTGTGAGCGATGGAATATGCTACATCCTGATAAAGAAAAAAAATTAGCTTATATTAAAAAAATCATGAATACTAGTCCAGCGGTTGCTGCTACCGATTATATGAAATTATTTGCTGAACAAATTCGAAATTATATTCCTTCGAAAGAATATTATGTGTTAGGAACAGATGGTTTTGGTCTTTCAGATAGCCGTAGTAAATTAAGAAGTCATTTTGAAGTGAACTCACATTATATTGTTATAGCTGCATTACATTTGTTAGCTAAAATAAATAGTATTTCGTTTAAGTTAGTAGAGGATGCGCTTATCAAATTTAATATTGATGTTAACAAAATTAATCCGCGTTTAGCTTAAGAGGTAAAAACAGTGGATATTGAAGTCAAAATGCCTGATATTGGTGTAGATGAAGTAGAAGTTATAGAAATATTAGTCAAAATAAATGACAAAGTAGAATATGAACAAGGACTAATCACTGTAGAAGGCGATAAAGCTTCAATGGACATACCGTCTCCAAAATCGGGTTTTATTAAACATATTTATGTAAAAATTGGTGATAAAGTTAAAACTTCTTCTGTTTTAATGGTTTTAAATATTCTTGAAAAGTTAAACCATAATGATCAAAATGTATTGAAAAAAGATAAAAACAGTTTAGATCAAGAAGTTATTAAAGATTTAAACTATTTAAAAAATAATTTTGTACACGCGACACCTGTCGTAAGACGTTTAGCTAGAGATTTAAAAATTAAATTAGATGATGTGATTCCTACAGGTCGTAAACATCGTATTTTAAGAGAAGACGTCGAAGCATATGCAAAAATACTAAATTGTAACAATAAAGAAAATAATGTAATTCAAGCTAATATTTCTGATATATTAACAATAAAAGAAATTGATTTAACTAATATTCAAAAAAAAACAGGTATTAATTTGCAAAAAAATTGGAAAAATATACCTCATGTGACACAATTTGATGAAGTAGATATTACTATCTTAGAAAAATTTCGAAAAAAATATAATTTTGAGAATAACAATCTTCACCAAAAATCGCATAATGTGACAATATTAATTTTCATTTTAAAAGTTGTTGCTTGTGCATTAAAACGATTTCCTATATTTAATAGTTCTTTTTCCGAAAATAATCATAAAATTATATTAAAAAAATATATTAATATAGGTGTTGCTGTTGATATAAAAGATGGTTTAGTTGTTCCCGTTTTAAAAAATGTTGATCAGAAAAATATTAAACAATTGTCTTTAGAATTGATAGCGCTGTCAGAAAAAGCACGTCAAAAAAAATTAAATAAATCAGATATATCAGAAGGTTCTTTTACAATATCTAACTTAGGTGGTATTGGAGGTGGTTGGTTTTCTCCGATTATTAACGCCCCTGAAGTAGCAATTCTTGGTATATCAAAATCCATAATTAAACCATTATGGAATGGTACAGAATTCATTCCTTCTTTAATGCTGCCTTTATCTTTGTCATATGATCATCGAGTTATTAATGGTGCTGATGCAGCACGTTTTATTACATTTATTGGTAAGTTGCTTTCTGATATGCATTTTTTGATTATGTAATTTATTCTTTAAGAGGTAAAAATGCATCAAGAATTTCATACTCAAGTTGTCGTTATTGGATCAGGTCCATCTGGTTATTCCGCAGCTTTTCGTTGTGCAGATTTAGGTTTAAAAACAATCTTAATAGAACGCTATGATAAATTAGGAGGTGTATGTTTAAATGTAGGTTGCATTCCTTCAAAAGCTTTGCTCCATATATCTAAATTAATTAAAGAGGCTCAAGAATTACATGTGACAGGTGTATCGTTTAGCGACCCATTAATTGATATTGAAAAAATAAGATGTTGGAAAAATAGTATTATTGATAAACTGAGTCATGGTTTATCTGTCATGAGAAAAAAAAGAAACATCAAAATTATTCAAGGATTTGCTATTTTTAATACTGAAAAAAGTATTTTAGTCAACAATGAACAAGAGACAGTGACTGTTTTTTTTGAAAATGCTATCATCGCTACTGGTTCTACTGCAATTCAAATGCCTTCACTGCCTTATGAAAATGACAATGTTTGGAATTCAACTGATGCGTTATTGTTAAAAAAGATACCAGATCGTTTTTTAATTATAGGATCTGGTATTATTGGTTTAGAAATGGCAACAATATATAGCGCATTAGGTTCTAAAGTTGACGTGATCGATCGTTTTACAAGATTTTTACCTGCATTAGATAAAGATATTACGGATCTATATATCAAATCTATAAATAGTAGATTCAATGTCATGTTAAACACTCATGTGAGTAAAGTCAAAATTAGCAAAAATGGATTAATGACAACAATTGTCAAAAATAATGTTGATACAATATCTGAGTTTTACGATGCTATATTAATCGCAATAGGAAGAACACCAAATGTCAAACAAATAGGATTAGAAAAAATAGGATTAAAAATTAATAATTTTGGATTTATCGATGTGGATCAACAGTTAAAAACTAGTATTCCTCATATTTATGCTATTGGCGATGTGACAGGTCCACCAATGTTAGCTCATAAAGGAACTCATGAAGGTCATATTGCAGCCGAAGTTATTTCTGGCAAAAATCATTTTTTTGAACCTACATGTATTCCATCTGTAGCATATACTGATCCAGAAATTGCTTGGGTTGGATTAAATGAAACAGAAGCTAAAGAAAAAAATATAGATTATGAAGTTTCTGTTTTTCCTTGGTC
Organism: Buchnera aphidicola (Hyadaphis tataricae); assembly: GCF_005081445.1. Taxonomy (NCBI): domain Bacteria; kingdom Pseudomonadati; phylum Pseudomonadota; class Gammaproteobacteria; order Enterobacterales; family Erwiniaceae; genus Buchnera; species Buchnera aphidicola. The sequence continues at coordinate 225,293 of NZ_CP034873.1, forward strand.
AGCTTCAGGTAGAGCTATAGCCTCAAATTCTTCTATAGGTATGACAAAATTAATATTTGATAGAACAACTCATAGAATTCTTGGTGGATCTATTATCGGTACAAATGCTGGTGAATTAATTGGTGAAGTGACTCTTGCAATTGAAATGGGCTGTGACGCTGAAGATATTGCATTAACTATTCATGCTCATCCGACTTTATATGAATCTATCGGTTTATCTGCAGAAATTTTTCATGGAAGTGTCACAGATCTTTTAAATGTAAAATCTAAATAATTATTTTTAAGTTATCTAATAAAATTTTTTATTAGATAACAATACACATATATTTATAGATAATTATTTCTCATATATAAAAATTCATTTTTTTGTGTTGTACAATTACATTTATGCTGTATTTAGGAATACACCTCTTTGTTTTTTGTCGATAAATTTTTGCCATAATATATTTCTCTCATTTCTTTCCATAATAAATTTATTATATATGATTCTTCTGTTTTTTTTAGATCTTTTAAATCAATGTTAAAAAGATAGTTTTTTAAATTAAATTCTCTTAACAGCATTCTCGTATGAAAAATGTTTTCTTGATATACATTGACATCAACCATATCATACATAGATTTTATGTTGTTCGACATGAAATTTTGAATTGAACTGATTTTATGATCGATAAAATGTTTAATGCCATGAATATCTCGTGTAAATCCTCTAACACGATATTCAATTGTTACGATATCTGATTCTAGTTTTTGTATAAGATAATTTAAAGCGTTAAGAGGGGATATGATTCCGCATGTTGAAACTTCAATGTCTGCTCTAAAAGTACAAATACCACTTTGAGGATGGCTTTCTGGATATGTATGTACACATATATGACTTTTATCTAAATGAGCAAGAACAGAAGACGAAACAATATTGTTATTTAAAATATTAATTTTTTTTATATTTATGGGTTCTTCACACACGAGAATAGTTACACTTGCCCCTTGAGGTTCGTAGTCTTGATGAAAAATATTCAAAACATTTGCACCAATAATAGAACAAGTTTTTTTTAATATTTTAGTTAATCGAATTGCATTATATTGTTCATCGATATAAGAAATATAACTATTACGTGAATCGTCAGTATTCGCATAGCAAATATCATAGATACAAAAACTTAGGCTTTTAGTTAAATTGTTAAAGCCATATAATTTTAGTTTTTGCAATTTAATTACTCTCCTATGAAAGGATTTTCACTATTCTTTAATTCATTCAGAATATATTGAGGTAAATAAAAACTACTTATATGGATTTTAGAGTTATAATAATTAAAAGTTAATTTTGTATGTTTTATGCGCGATTGCAATGTTGTTAAAGATTGTTTTCTTAATTCTATATTATCAGTACCCCACGCAAATATCATGATTCCACCATAATATGTAGGAATAGCTGCTTGATATAATCGTGTATCATAAAAAATTTTATTTAAAATTTTATAAGAGGATATTGTTTCATTTTTTTGAAGAAAAAATACACCATTTTGTGCTACAAAAATACCATTTTTATGAAGACAATTTTTGCAATTATAATAAAATTCTGATAAAAACAAATTTTTTCCATAATTCACTGGGTCTGTTGAATCAGATATAATTAAATCAAATTTTTTTTTTGTTATTTTCGTGAAATTAAAACCATCATCAATAATTAATTTTACACGAGAATCTTCGTAAGCATGATTGCTATGATTAGGGAAAAAAATATTGCATAAATCAATAATTTTTTGATCAATTTCTACCATAGTAATATTTCTGATGTGTTCATGTTTACATACTTCACGAAGTATACCACCATCTCCACCTCCTATTATTAATACACTTTCTATTGAATTATGAGCAAAGATAGGAAGATGAGTTAACATTTCATGATATATAAATTCATCTTTTTCAGTAGTTTGAACAATGTCATCTATGACTAAAATTTTTCCAAAAATAGAATTTTTAAAAATCATCACGTTTTGATAATCAGTTTTACCTTTATATAAAAGCTCATCAACTGTAAAATATTGCCCAAGATGACAATAAAGTTTTTCATGCCATGTGTTTTTTTGATCCATGGTGTTTTTTCTATTACCTTATTAATATAATGTTGTGAAAATTTGATCATTAATCAAAAATCATCAATGTATTGTAACAATTGATTATATTTTTAGATGTTAAAGCAGGAAAGTGATGCTATTAAAAAAGTAATTTTTTAAAAATTATTTTAGAAATATATTTCTAAGAATATTTTTTCATATGTGCAATTTTTTTTAAAAACTACGTTCTTCAAGATTATCAAAAATATCATAAGAATACTATTTTTTATTCACTTAGTTATGTTTCATGTTTTATATTGTAATAATGTTTTCTAAAATTATTTTTACAAAATTTGAAGACTGTAAGGATGCAATATCAATGTTTTTTTTAAAGTTTACAGTTGCACTATTATCAGATGCATCAGAAATAGATTTAATAACAATAAAAGGGATGTTAAATTTATAGCATACTTGACCTATTGCAGCTGACTCCATATCCACAGCGACAGCAGAAGAAAAATGATGTTTTAATTGATTTACATATACTTTTTTTCTGACAAATGAATCTCCGCTAACAATAATACCTGTATAAAATGGTAACTGAAATTGTTTAGATACTTCTTTAAAAAAATTAAATAATACGTTATTTACTCGAAAAAATTTTGGATACGTAGGTATTTGTCCTAAAGAATATCCAAAATTTTTTAGATTGACATCATAATAGCATATTTTTTTAGGAACAATAAGATCTCCAATTGATAATGTTTTAATCAAACCTCCAGCAGATCCACTATTAATAATTAAATCAATTTTACACAATTGAATTAAAGTCATACATGCAATAGCAGCTGAAACTTTTCCTATTCCTGATTGAATTAAAAAAATTTCATGTGTTTTAAACATTCCTATATATATTTTAGAATTGATAAGATTTTTGATGTGGTATGGTTTTATTATGTTTTTGATTATTTGAATTTCTTGATGCATTGCACCGATTATTCCAATTTTCATATTTTTGATGTTGTATTTGTATTATCTTTATAAAAAATACCAATGAATGTGATGTGTTTAAATATTAAATGAGGCACCGCATCCACATGTATTTTTTGCATTAGGATTGGATACTATAAATTTAGAGCCTTCTAAATTTTCTAAATAATCAATTTTTCCTCCATATAAATACTGTAAACTAATTGGATCAATAACTAATGACACATTTGACTGATTAATTACTATATCATTTTTATTGACCCTTTCATCAAAAATAAATTGATATTGAAATCCACTGCATCCACCTCCACTGATATATATTCTTAATTTTAAATTATTATTTTGTTTTTCTTTAATCAGGTTTTTTATTTTTTTCGTTGCGCTATCAGTAAAACTGAGATATTCTTTTTTTGATTTTGTCATTTTTTATTCTCAAAGATGTCGAATATATTATAATTTTTTATTTTATCATAAATAAAAATTTTTTATATTTTGTTTTTAATAAAACATTTAAAAGGGTGTGCCAATAAATTTATTGCGTTATTGGCACAAGGTTTTAAGATAATTACATAATTAATATGTAATTTACTGTATTAAAATATTTTTTAATAATTTAAATTATTTAATCGGATTTTTTTCTTAGAAAAGACGGAATATCTAAATATTCTGATTCTGTATTCAATATATTTTTTGGTTCTTTTATGTCTTTTTTTGCTGTGTTTTTATTAGTTTTGTTCGGAGTAATATTTAAATATTGATAACGATAATCCATTAATACTTCTCTAGAAGACCGTTTTTTTATTTGATTGGTATCTGAATTTTTTTCCATACCAATTCCTGTAGCAACAACTGTTACTCGAAGAGTGTCATTCATATCTGGATCTAAAGAAGTTCCTATAACAACTGTTGCGTTATCAGAAGAAAAAGATCTGATGGTATTTCCTACCGTTTCAAATTCATCTAATTTTAAATCAAAACCGGCAGTAATATTTACTAGAACTCCACGTGCTCCAGATAAATCTATATCTTCTAACAAAGGACTTGATATAGCAATTTCAGCTGCTTCTTCTGCACGGTTTTCTCCAGAAGATATACCTGTTCCCATCATAGCATATCCCATTTCTAACATTACAGTGCGTACATCAGCAAAGTCGACATTCATCAATCCTGGTCTTGTAATTAATTCAGCAATGCCTTGTACTGCTCCTTTTAAAACATTATTTGCCGCACTAAATGCATCTAATAAAGAAATGCCTCGGTTAAGAACTTTTAATAATTTGTCATTTGGAATAATAATTAAAGAATCAACGTATTTTGAAAGTTCAACAATTCCTTGTTCTGCTACAATCATTCTTTTTTTGCCTTCAAAATTAAATGGTTTCGTAACTACAGCAACAGTTAAAATGCCTAAATCTTTTGCGATTTCTGCTACTACGGGTGCAGCTCCAGTTCCAGTGCCTCCACCCATTCCTGCTGCAATAAAAATCATATCAGATTCATTCAATGCAGATTTTAATAATTCTTTATCTTCTTCTGCAGAGGTACGACCTACTTCTGGATTAGCTCCGGCACCTAATCCTTTAGTGATGCTGTTTCCTATTTGTATAGTTTGTTCTACTTCTATTTTTCTTAAGGCTTGTGCATCAGTGTTAATTGCAAAAAATTCAACACCTTCAATACGCTCTCTGACCATATGTTCCACTGCATTGCCACCACCACCTCCAACTCCAATTACTTTAATTATCGCATTGTTACTTAATTCTGAAGAATCCAACATAATTTGTTTCCATTATCTATTTTTATTTTATAAACTTTTAAGTATAGTGCATTTGTTTAAAATTCTTTTTTAAACCAATTATTAATTTGGTTAAACCATTTTGTAAAATAAGAATATTTTTTTTCTATCTTTTCAGTGTTCATATAGAGTTCTTTTCCACAATGCAATAAACCGATAACTGTTGTATAATTTGGTTCATTGATATCATCTTGTAAATCAAACATGTTTAAAGAATTACCGATCCTTACTTTTTTGTGAAATACTTTTTCTGCACAATGAGTTAAAAATGGAATTTTTGATCCACCTCCAGTAAGCACTATACCACTTGATAAATCATATTTTTCGCCTTGTTTTTGTAATTTTTTTTGTATCTTTGATATTTGGTTTTCTACTAATTTTAATAATTCAATGTATCTTGATTCAATTACTTCTATTAATGCGTCTTGTTGTAATATAGCTTGTAAATTGCTATTAATATTAGAACAATCAATATTTTTTGAAGAACCTAAAGGAGGTTTTATAGCAGATCCGTGTTGAATCTTCATATTTTCTGCATCATCATGAGACACACAAAAAGCATATGAAATATCACTGGTAACAATGTTGCCTGCATATGGAATAACTTGGCTATGTTTTATACTACCATTTATATAAATAGCAAAATCTATTGTTCCACCACCTATATCAATTATACATACACCAAGTTTGCGTTCATCTTCAGTTAATATAGCATTGCTTGAAGCTAGACCTGAAAAAATAAGTTGATCAACTTTTACACCGCATTTTTCTACAGCTCTAATTAAATTTTTAGACATGTTTTGATCACAAGTAATCAAATGTACTTTAACTTGCATACGTATTCCAGATAAACCTATCGGGTTTTTTATTCCAGATTGTTGATCAATTGAATATTCTTGAGGAATGACATGTAATATATAATGTTCATTAGGAATTTGAACAGATTTTGCAGTGTATATTACATTATCTAAATCTTCTTTTGTTACCTCTTCTTCAGAAATTGGCACAATACCTATTTCATTTTGACAATGAATATATTGATTCGATAAAGCAAGATATACTGAAGTTATATGACAATCAGCCATTTGTTCAGCTTTTTTAATAGATTCTTGTATACAATTTACAATTGCATTTAAATTGTTAATTCTCCCTTTATCTATTCCCTTAGAAAAAGATACGCCATATCCAATGACTTTAATTCTGTTATCCAATAACATTTCTCCCACCAAAGTAACAACTTTAGTAGTACCAATTTCCAATCCGACTACTAATTTTCTGTCTTTTGATATAATCATTATTCTTTGGCCTGTACCATATTACTTTAGTTATTACCTTGCGAATGAGATTTAATTTTTTTGTATTTGTGTCATCATTGCTTAAGATCATTAAAAAATTAGTATCTTGATATCCAATTTTTTGATATTTTTTAATATACATTGCTGTCATTGATCATGCAAAAGTGGTTTTTTTATATTTAAAATTAATAAAATTAATTCATCAAAAGATATACCATCTGCTTTTGCTGCCATGGGAAATAAACTGCGTTCTGTCATTCCAGGTATCGTGTTGACTTCTAATAACCAAAATTGATTTTTTACATCTAAAATAACATCTATTCTTCCATGTCCTTCACAGTTTAATGCATTCCATGCTTTCATGGCTATTTTTCTTAAATTTTTTTCCTGTATATCATTTAATCCACTGGGACAACAGTATTTAGTAGAACTAGATTCATATTTAGCATGATAATCATACAAACTATATTTTTTAGAAATATGAATAGTAGGTAGTATTTGTTTTCCAAGAATAGATACTGTATATTCTTGTCCTTGTATAAATTTTTCTATTAAAATGTTGTTGTCATAATTAAAAGCAATATCAACGGCTGAATTTAGTTCCGATAATGAGTGTACTAATTGAATTCCTATACTAGATCCTTGATTATTGGGTTTAATTAAAATAGGAAATTGTAAATGTAATATTCTATTTATTGTATGTTCATTGAATAAATTATTGTTTTTTTTTGAAACAAAAATATCAGGTAATATTGGAAGATTACAAGCTTTCCAAATCAATTTACTTCTAAATTTATCAATAGCAATTGCAGAAGCCATAATTCCACTTCCTGTATAAGGAATGTTTAAGTATTCAAGAACACCTTGAATACTACCATCTTCACCTCCTCGTCCATGTAATGCAATGTATGCTTGGTTAAAATTATAATTTTTTAATTTCGTTATGAAATCATCACGTGTATCGATTAAATGTGCATTGATACCAGATTTTAATAAACTATTTCTTACAGCATTGCCTGATTTTATAGAAATGCTTCTTTCAGAAGATGTTCCACCGAATAAAACGGCTATTTTTTTGTTCATTATGTTATTATCTGTTGATTGTTTTGAAATAAGATTTTTTTAACTATTCTATTTATATTTCCAGCTCCTTGTATTATTAGGATATCATTATCATGTAATTTAGAAATAAGAATGTCCAATAAAACATTATGATGAACAATTAATGTTGCGTCGACTGTACTTCTTTTGTTTAAATCTTTACACAATGAAAAACTATCTGCTCCAGTAATATATTTTTCTTTTGCAGAATATACATTAAGCAATAATAAAACATCTACTGTAGATAAAATTTTGATAAATTCATTATATAAATGATGTGTTCTTGTGTATCTATGAGGTTGAAATATCATTATAAGATTTTTTTTTGGCCAACTGGTTTTTATAGTTTTAATTGTTTCAGATATTTCTGTGGGATGATGTCCGTAATCATCTATACACATAATATTCTTATATTGTATATTTTTTTGTTTTATTGAAATATATCCAAGACATTCTAATCTTCTACACGTACCTTGAAAATATTTTAATGAAAAAATTATGTCGTGGTTTTGTATGTTTTGTTTTATAGCGAATGCAACTGCAGCAGCTGCATTTAATGCGTTATGTTTTCCAGGTATGTTTAACGTGATGTTTAATGTTTTTCTTTTTTTCGTCACTAATTTAAAATATCCAATAAAATCACTTTGTTTATAATCGCACACGCGAACATCGGCATTGTGATGAAATCCATATGTAATAATTTCGCATTTGATTTTCGATAAAATATTATGAATATTAATGTTATCTATACATATTATAGCTGTTCCATGTATTGGAATTTTTTGTAAGAATTGTAAAAATGTATTTATTAAATTTTTAATATTAGAATAATATTCTATATGTTCTAATTCAATATTTGTTACTATAGCAATAGTTGGATTTAAATATAAAAAAGATGCATCACTTTCATCAGCTTCGACAATAAAATAATTAGATGAACCTAAAATAGCATAATTATTAATAGATTTTATTAAACCGCCATTGATACAAGTTGGACTAAGTCCGCCTTGTATACATATGTCTGTAATCATAGAAGTAGTAGTAGTTTTACCATGTGTTCCAGAAATAGCTATTCCTATTTTATATTGCATCAATATTTGAAGCATTTCTGCTCTTAATAAAACAGGGATGTTGAATTTTTTAGCAGCTATAATTTCTTCATTCTTGTCTTTAATAGCACTAGATTTAATTACAACATCAATGTTTTTGACATGTTCTTTAGAATGTTGAAAATATATTTTTACTCCTAACTTAATTAATGTTTTAGTAATTGAATTGTTTGATAAATCAGATCCACTGATTTGGTACCCTAATTTTAATAAAATCAAGGCGATTCCCACCATTCCTACACCACCGATACCAACAAAATGAATCGTTTTCACCCTTCTTTTTTTTGTAATAAAAAAATTAATTTTTTTTATATCGTTTATATTCATACTTTTTATATGTTTTTGTAGATTAATAATATTTATTTTAGATTTACAATATCATTAATAATTTTAAAAACGTTTAATGTAGCATTGCGTACGCCTATTGAATAAGCTTTTTTTGCCATAATTAAAAGATCTTCTCGATTAACTTTATTCAATATATTAACCAATAACTGTGTATTTAAAAATGATTGATTTATTATTTTCGCAGCTCCAATATTTTTTAATGTTTCCGCATTTTTATATTGTTGTTGATCTTGATGTGGATAAGGAATAAAAATTGCTGCTAGCCCTACGACAGATATTTCACTTACGGTTAATGCTCCTGAACGACAAACAATAATATCCGCCCATGCATATGCATCAGCAATATTTGTTATAAAATGAGTAATAATATTTGATGTTAATCCAGTTTTTTGATATTTTTTTTTGGTTTTTTCAAATTCTTGATAACCTGATTGGTGCCAAATAATAATCTTGTTTTTTAAAATCACTGATACATCAGGAAAAATATGGTTAAGTATGGAAGCTCCTTGACTTCCACCTATCACTAGGACACGCAAAGGACCTGTTCTATTTTTAAAACGATCTGCAGGTTTTGGAATGTTTATAATATCTTCACAGATTGGATTACCGACTGTTGCAGCGTTGATTAATACACCAGGAAATGCCTGCATATTTTTTGTAGAGATTTTAGAAAGCCATTTATTAGTCATTCCTGCGATTTGATTCTGTTCATGTAAAATAAATGGTATTTTAGAATACCACGCTGCTATACATCCTGGACCCGATACATACCCCCCCATACCTAATATGATGTCTGGAGACCAATGTTTGATTATTTTTCTTATTTTATAACAAGCTTTCAATATGTATATTGGCGACAATAACAAATTTTTCAAACTAGCATTGCGTAAACCTTTAATTTTTATAAAATGTATTTTTATACCCTGTTGTGGTACCAATTTAGATTCAATATGGTTTTTCGTACCAATCCAATTAATCTTCCATCCTTTTTTGATCAAGAAATTTGCTATAGTTAGTCCTGGAAACACATGACCACCACTACCACCACCCATGATTATTATTTTTTTGGTAATCATTTTTTTGCCTTAGGAAACGCTTGTATTGTTCTCAATCTATTTTCAAAATCTATTCTTAATAGAAAAAAAATTGCAATAGAATTAACTATTAAGCTTGAACCGCCATAACTGATAAAGGGTAAAGTTAATCCTTTTGTAGGCAAAATTCCAGTGACTGCGCCGACATTAATTAAAGTTTGAAAACTAAACCAAATACCAATAGAACATGCTAAAAAACCTGAAAATATTTTTTGTTGTTCTAAAGATTGTTTTCCAATGTACATAGCTCTCAAAGAAATAGTAAAAATTGCTAATAATATGCAAGATGCACCAATATAACCGAGTTCCTCTCCTATAATAGAAAATATAAAATCACTGTGTGCATCAGGTAAATAGTATAATTTTTGTATTGAATTTCCTAAACCTTGACCAAAATAGTTACCTTGTCCTAAGGCTATTAAAGACTGTGTTAACTGATAACCATTACCAAATGGATCCTGCCAAGGATTCCAAAAAGATAATATTCTTTTAACACGATAAGGTTCCAATAAAATCAATAAAACAATCATCAAAATACTGATTAATACAATCATTAAAAATTGTTTTATTTTAACACCAGAAAGAAACAAAACTGACAAACTAGTAAAAAAAATAACTATTGCACTGCCTAAATCAGGTTCAGCTAGTAATAAAACGACTTGTATTACGATAATACTTATAGGTTTTAAAAATCCCCAAAAGTTATTGCGTGCCTCCTGATATTTTCTTGATAAATAATCAGATATATAACAGAAAGAAGAAATCTTACATATTTCTGAAGGTTGTATATGTAACAATCCTATATTTATCCATCTAGAAGATCCATGTATTGAATGCCCGATAAATAATACCGATCCAAGTAATAAAATTGAAATTATTAAGATAATTTTGCTATTTCTTTTCCAAAAAATCATGGGTATTTGTAATATAATACAAGACAAAACAAATATTAAAAAAAAATAAAATATTTCTCTTTTTACAAAAAAAAATGGATCATGATATAAGTTTTCACCTATCGGAATGGATGTAGACACGACCATAATCAATCCACATGCAAATAAAATTAAACTTAACCAAAACACTAAACGATCGTACAAAATAATATCAACATCATGTGATTTATATGTTCTTTTGTTTTTTTTTATATTGTTTTCTTTTTTTTTAAGTTTATCTTTAAGTACATCGATGGATTTCCTTAGTAATTTTAATAAACATCTCACCTCGCTCTTTAAAATTAGAAAATTGATCTAAACTGCTGCAAGCAGGAGACAAGAGTACTGTATCACCTGAAACAACTTGCTTTTGAATTAACATCATTGCTTGTTGTAAGGTATTGACATGAACAGATTCAGTTTGAAGTGTTTCTGCAATATGTTTTCCATCTTTTCCAAAGCAATAAATTTTTATTTTTAATTTCTGCAGATATTTATTTAATTTTTTAAAATTCGCAGATTTACTATCGCCTCCTAATAGCAATCTTATTGTGCCTGTGTTTTTTACAGAATGTAACGCAGCTTGTGTGCTGTTAACATTAGTAGACTTAGAGTCATTAATCCAATCTATTCCATTTTGTGTATGTATTATCTGGAATCTATGTGGTAAATTAGAAAATGTTGTAAGAGTTTGTATTGTTTTTTTTCTCGGTAATTTCATAACGTCTGCAATAGATAATGCAACCAATGCGTTATTATAATTATGATCACCAGTTAATAATGTTTTGCTCACGTTGCATATAATTTTATTAAGATGACATAAAAATATTTTTTTTTTAGCATAACATACTTGATAATCACTTTTTTTTGTTCCAAAAGTAATCCATTTTTTAGATTTATTTGTTTTAATTATTTCTTTTGATTGTTCTTGTAAATTTACTATGCAAATTTCTGAATTATTATAAATAGACAACTTAGTTTTTTTATATTGTTCAAAGCCCTGTGGATATCTATTAGTGTGATCTTCACTAATGTTTAAAATAACAGATACTTTAGATTTTAAGCTAAATGTGTTTTCTAATTGAAAACTAGATATTTCTAATATATATAAATTAGTGATTTGATTTAATGTATCAAGTACAGGAACACCAATATTTCCAGCTAATATCACATGATAGCCTGCATTTTTTGCTATTTTTTGTATCATAGTTGCTACAGTACTTTTTCCGTTTGTACCTGTAATTGATATAATAGGCGATCTCGCTTCTCTAGAAAACAATTCTATATCACTAACAATTTCAATACCTAAAAGACGAGCACGTATTAAAATAGTTCTAAAAGAAGAAATTCCAGGACTAATCACAATCAAATCTGATTCTAAAATCCATGGATGTTCTAAATTTCCTAAATAATATTGAACATTTTTAGGAATTTTATTTAAATTTATAGGATTTTTAGATTCTTCGATCATTTTTGGTTCAATGCCTTTTTTTAAAAAAAAGTTCATGCATGATATTCCTGTTAATCCCATTCCTAAAATTAGTATTTTTTTTTGAAAATAATTATATTTCATTAACATACCCTTAAAGAAATAATACCAATTAACAGCAACATTAATGAAATAATCCAAAATCTTACAATAATAATTGGTTCTAATATTCCTTGTATTTCATAATGATGATGGATAGGTGCCATTTTAAAAACTCTTTTTTTTCTGATTTTAAATGAGATTACTTGTAAAATCACAGATATAGTTTCAAATACAAATACGCCACCTATAACAATTAATAATATTTCTTGATGTAATAAAATTGCAATAGTTCCTAATGCTCCTCCTAATGAGAGAGATCCAACATCTCCCATAAATATTTTTGCCGGATAACTGTTGAACCATAAAAAGCCCAATCCCGATCCAATGATGGCTGTACATAATACAACTAACTCACCTGAATTTTTTATATAATAAACATTTAAGAAATCAGTACAATTAATATTGTTGCTAAAAAAAGATATTAATGTAAAACCACATGTTACAAAAATAATAGGCATGATGGCCAATCCATCTAATCCATCAGTCAGATTGACTGCATTACTGGTACCAACTATGACAAAATATGATAAAAATAAATATAAGTAATCGAATTTATAGTTTATTTTATAAAAAGGAATAGTAAATTGAGCAAAAAAAATATGATTTGAATCTATAAATATTATGATAATTAATATTGCAGCAAATAAAGATAATAAAAAATATTTCCATTTTAAAGTTAGACCGATTGTATTTGCGTATTTTAGTTTCTTATAGTCGTCTAAAAAACCAATCAAACCGTATCCTATTAAAATACTAAGAACATACCAAATGTAATTATTAGAAAGATCTGAATATAATATTGTAGAAAATGTTATAGAAAAAACAATCAAAACACCTCCCATAGTTGGAGTAGTACTTTTTAAATGATGTTTTTTTGGTCCTTCTTGTCGTATTATTTGATATTTTTGTCGATTTTTAAAAAAATTTATAAAATACGGTGCAATATATAAATTAGTGAAAAATGCCGTTAATAAACTTAATATTGCACGATATGGAATATAAGAAATATTGTTTAAATAACAATCGAAATATTCATGCAACCAAATTAACATTTTTTTTGCTCTCTTTTATAATATATTGTACTGTTTTTTCCATATTTGCATTACGAGAACCCTTTACTAATATTGTAATATTTGTTTTTTTTAAAAGAACATTTTTTATGTATTTATTTAATGTTGCTTTGTTAGAGAAATGTTGACCATTATTGCAAATTTGACTAATTTCATGACTAATATCACCTATGCTAAGTACTTCGTCGATTTTAGAAAAGTTAGCAGTATTGCCTATCATTTTGTGATATAAAACAGTATTTTCTCCTAGTTCCGACATATCTCCTACTACTAACATTTTGTATCCTGGCATTGTTTCTAACACTTTTATTGCTGTAATCATAGATGAAACATTAGCATTATACGTATCATTAATTAAAATTTTGTTATCATTTAATTGAATAGTTTCTAATCTTCCTGATAAAATAGGAGTGCTTGACAATCCAATTTTAATTTTTTTTAAGGGTATTTGAAAAGGAAAAGCAAGCGCAGTAGCAGCTAATGCATTAGAGATGTTCTGATATCCCAAAAATGGTAGTGAAATATTTATTTGTCCAGATGGTGTATGTATTGTAAATGATGTTCCATATTTATTTATTTTAATGTTACTTGAAAAAAAATTACTATTTTTTTTTTTTTAATAGAGAAATATAAAATATTTTTATTATGTATGTATTTAGACCATTTTGAAAGATGATGGCTATCTAAATTTATAATAACAGTTCCATTATCTTGAAGACCAGAGAAAATCTCAGATTTTGATTTAGAAACGCCTAAAAGTGATTTGAAACCCGTTAAATGGGCATAATAAATGTTATTTATAAGTATAACGTTTGGTTTTGTAATATTACTGGTATAGAAAATTTCACCCGGTTGATTAGCACCCAATTCGATGACACCATATTTATGTTTTTGATTCAGTTGTAATAAGGTAATAGGTACACCGATATTGTTATTATAATTTTCAATAGTAGATATTGTTTTTCCATTTTGTCTTAATATAGATGCGGTCATTTCTTTAACAGAAGTTTTTCCACAAGATCCTGTAATCGCTATTATTTTTGATTTTGTTGACATTCTCACCCAATGCGCAAGCTTTCCTAAAGCCATAGAGGTGTTTTTGACTACGATATACGAGATACAAAATTGAATTTTTTTTTGTGCAAGAATCGCAGAACAACCGTTTAATACAGCATCATGTATGAATATATGAGCATCGAATTTTTTACCTATTAACGCAACAAAAAGACATCCTGGAACGACCATTTTACTATTTATAACAACATTATTAATTATTTTGTCTATGCCATATAATGTGCCATTAGTGATTTTAGCGACTTGTTTTAACGATAAAGATATCATATATCTTTTCCTAATAATTTTAATACTGTTGTTTTGTCCGAATAATTAATATGTCGATTTTTAATAATTTGTTGTTCCTCGTGACCTTTTCCAGCTATAAAAATAATATCATTAGATTTGGATTTAAAAAATGCATAAGATATCGCTTTTTTTCTATTTAAAATAATTAAAATTTTTTTCTTATTTTTAATGCCATTTAAAATATTTACTACAATATTGCGCTCTTTTTCATTTCTTGGATTATCATTGGTAATAATAATTTTATCTGCTATTGATTCAGCAATTGATCCCATAATAGAACGTTTTGTTTTGTCTCTCTCTCCTCCGCATCCAAATATACACCATATATACTTTTGTTTATACTGTAAACGTATTGCAGTCAGCGCTTGTTGTAATGCATCAGGGGTATGAGCATAATCAATAACAAATTTTGTCTTACTATGATATTTAAAAGTTTCCATACGACCCTGAATGGGTTTGATTTCATTGGATGTCTTGAGTAAATCTGACAAACTATAACCTAATTCTAAAAGACACGCTAATGATAATAAAAGATTGATAACATTAAATCTTCCTATTAGAGAAGATGATATTTTAGCATTGCCCCAACTTGATTCAAAAGTAATTTGAACTGTTTCTTCATAATATTGAATATTTGTAGCATTTATCCATTTTTTTGAATATTTTTTTTGTGTATTATCTTGGATAGTGACCGCTACAGTATAAAAATTAAATAATTTTTTTAGCCATATTTTACCGTGATCATCATTTGCATTTATTATGATTTTTTTTACAATATGAGTACTAAATAGCAACCATTTAGATGATTCATATTGTTGCATGTTTTTATGATAATCTAAATGGTCTTGACTAAGATTTGTAAATACTCCAATATAAAAATGAACACCTTTAACACGGTGCTGTATTAGACCATGTGATGAAACTTCCATCGTAACTAATTTAGTTTTTTTTTTCAGTGCCATATATAAAAAAGATTGAATATAAATAGCCGAAGGGGTTGTATTTTTTGTGGGTTTTAAAAAACCATAAAAACCATTTCCTAATGTTCCAATAGTAGCAACTTTATCACCTAGTATATTAGTCCATTGATTAATAACTTGTGTTACAGTAGTTTTTCCATTAGTACCGGTAACTCCAATTATTTTGATTTTTTTTCCTGGTGTGTTATAAAAGCGATCTGCTAATAATGAAATATGTTCATTGAGTCTAAAAAAACGTATAATAGGAACATAGTTCATATACTTACATTTTCCATGATCTAATTTTTTGTGAATTTCATATAAAATTGTTGTTGCTTGTTTATGAATAGCCTCGTAAATAAAATTACGTCCATCTTGTTTTGTACCGAGAATTGCTATAAACAAAGTACCTGGTACTACAGTACGGCTATCCATACTTAAATGAAAAATATCTTTTTTGGGAGCATTTTGTATCCATGGTGATAACAAATGTTTCAAACAAACCTTATTCATTTTATACCTAACTATTCTAGTTCATGATCTTTTTGAATATGTTGTGTTGTTAATGTTGATTCCATGATACTACTAAATACTGGAGCCGAAATTGCTCCTCCATAGTATTGTTGTTTTTTTGGATTATCAATCATCACTATTAATGAAAAACGTGGACTACTCGCCGGAGCTATTCCTGCAGTATAAGCTATGTATTTTTTTACATATTTTCCATTCTTACCGATTTTTTTTACAGTACCTGTTTTAACAGCAACACGATATCCTTTCACTGCCGCCTTCAGACCTCCACCACCCTTTATAGCCACTTTTTCTAGCATTTTTATAACCTGTTTTACATATTTTTTAGAAAAAATTCTTATTTCTTTTTCTGGTCTCTGTACTTTAAAAATTGAAAGAGATCGATATACGCCATAACTACCAATTGTTGCATATAATCTTGCTAATTGCAGAGGTGTTACCATCAATCCATATCCAAATGAAAATGTAGCTTTATCTAAATCAGACCAATGTTTTCTTTTTGGAATAAATCCGTTTTTTTCTCCTATTAAACCTAATTGGGTAGGTTGTCCTAATCCAAATTTCAGATAGCTCTCAATTAACTGTGAAGTTGGTATACATAATGCCACTCTTGATACTCCTACATTACTAGATTTTTGCAATATACCTGTAACAGTAAGTGTTTTATGATACGAAACATCGTGTATTTTATGTTTTTTTATTAAATATGGTTTGGTGTTGATAATTGAGTTTTCTTTAATGATACCTAGTTTTAATCCTTCCATAATCACTATTGGTTTAACTGTTGATCCTGGTTCAAAGACATCTGTAATAGCTCTGTTTCTAATGTTGTTTGTAGAACTGTTCCGCATATTATTTGGATCGTATGCAGGACTATTGACCATAGCTAAAATTTCTCCAGTTTTAATATCAATTAATACGGCAGTTCCTGAGTCAGCTTGATTTTCTTGAACTGCTTTGTTTAAGTGATTATAAGTCATTTTTTGTAATTGTGTATCTATGCTAAGTGTTAGATTTTTAGAGATTGCTTTATTTATGATCAGTGTTTTTTCAATAATTTGACCGCGGTTATCTTTTCTAATTTTAATTTTTCCTGGTTTACCCTGTAACAATTTATTAAAACTTTTTTCTATTCCTTCTAGACCTTCTCCATCAATATTTGTTATACCTATTAGTTGAGAGGTGATTGGTCCTGTTGTGTAAAGTCGTTGTGATTCTTCTAGTATAAAAATACCAGGTAGTTTTAATTTTGTTATGTATTTGCCAATGTCAGGATTAACCTGTCTAGCTAAATAAACGAATTTTGAATTTTTATGTTTATTGATATGAAGCCTTATTGTTTTTAATGGAATTGAAAGAGCTTTAGATAAATCTTTCCATTTAGAATCATTTTGAATATTTTCTATATCATGAATCATCCTAGGATCCGCACAAATTGCATTCACTAATACAGTAACAGCTAATGGATATCCTGCACGATCATAAATCAATCCTCTTGTGCTGAGAGTCGTCTTAATTCTTAACGTTCTTCGATTACCTTCATTAATCAATTTCTCTTTATTAATGATTTGCAAAAAAAACAAACGTGAGATTAAAATCAATAGAGATAATGAAATAAAACTGCATAAAATAAAAAAACGATAATTTTTATAAATTACGTTTTTGAATCGTTTTTCTTTTAAAAATTTAATATTTTTTGTTTTGTGCATTATTTGGATGAATATTCATGATTTTTGTAAATTAATTGTATGCGTAATTGAATTATTTTTTATTTGATATTGTTAATAAAAATAATTTTTTAATGTAGTATAAAATGATTCATGTATATTTTTTCAATAAACTATGCTGTTCACGTTGTTTTTGTTTTATTAAAAAAAGTTTTTCTTCTTTGATCATTAACAAACGAGTTTGATATACTGTCATGACTACACAGAGAGATGATAGTATAATGGCAATGAACAGTATTAAATGTATTTTATAGTTTAAAAAAAGATCATTTTTAATAATAGAGATGAGATTATGACGTTTTTTCTTCATTGTCATGTTGTCTTTCTGCTGTGCGAAGGATGGAACTTCTAGCTCTAGGATTCATTGTGACTTCACTTGAAGTAGGTAAAATACGATTTATAATTTTTAATTGAACTATTTTTAATCTTTTTAATTTTTCTTCTGTAATTGGAAGTCCATATGGCACTGTTGCTTTTTTGCTATTTTGAATCATAAATTGTTTTACAATTCTATCTTCTAAAGAATGAAAACTAATAACTGATATCCTTCCTCCAGGCTTTAATATTTTTAAAGTACTGTCTAATCCTTTTTTTATTTCTTCTAACTCTTTATTGATATGAATTCTAATAGCTTGAAAAGTTCGTTTTGCAGGATGTTTAAATTTATTTCGATTTGGTATAGCTGTTTTAATGATTTTAACAAGTTCAATAGTACTAGTAATTTTTTTTATTTTGTTTTGATTTGTAATTGCGAAGGCTATTCTTCGTGCGAATTTTTCTTCTCCAAAATTTTTTAAAACACATGATATAGTGTTAATATTGCTATTAAAAAGCCAATCTGATGCAGAAATGCCATAGCTAGGATTCATTCTCATATCTAATGGACCATCTTTTTTAAACGAAAATCCTCTTTGATTGTCATCGAGTTGCAAAGAAGAGGTTCCTAAATCAAATATAATGCCATTAACTTTCCCTATAATGTTTTTGTTTTTCGCATGATCTAACAAATTTGAAAATTTTTCATGAATAATATGAAAACGAGGATCTTTGATCTTTTTCCCTATAGAAACAGCATGAGGATCTCTGTCGAGAGAATATAATATTCCATGCTTTCCTAATCGTTTTAAAATTTCATGTGTATGTCCACCTGTACCAAATGTACTATCGATATAAATACCATGTTCTTTGATCTTTAAAGATTGAATTAATTCTTTTTTCATGACTGAAATATGTTTAAGTCGATTTTTCATAACTTTTCATCACTGATAAAGATAATGTAATTAAATAAGATCAATCTGATTATTTTGTAAAATATTTTTTATATTATTTCTTAATAAATAAGATGGTAAGTGAGATATGATATCAATCATTTTAACATAAAATATTAACTAAATTATCCACGTGTAATACCAATAATACCAGAACGGGTGATTTCAATTATTTCTGACAAATTTCTAATAGTTTTTAAAAATGAATCTAATTTTTTTGCAGTGCCGCATAATTGCAATATATAAGTTTTTGATGTCATATCTACAATTTGACCTCGAAACACTTCAGTGATATGTTTAATGCCATCTCTTCCCTGGCTGTTTATTTGTACCTTGATTAACATAATTTCTCTTTCTATATGAGAACATGGTTTAATCTGCATCACTCTTAGTACATCTATTAGTTTGTGTAGTTGTTTTTCAATTTGTTCAATAGTTTTTTCGTCGCCTATGGTCTTTATAGTCATTTTAGATAATGAAGGATCTTCAGTTGGAGCAACTGTTATCGTTTCTATATTATATCCTCTTTGTGAAAATAACCCTATGACTCTTGATAAAGCACCCGATTCGTTTTCTAACAAAATAGATAGAATTCTACGCATATTTTAGTATACCTCTTTTTTCCTTAACCACATTTCATTCATGCCGCCACCTTGAATTTGCATAGGATATACGTGCTCTGATTCATCTATTTTTACATCTACAAATACTAAATAACCTTCAGATAACTTATTTAAAGCCATTTTTAACTTGTTTTCAAGATCTTTTTCTTTAGAAATTTGAATCCCAACATGTCCATACGATTCTGACAATTTTACAAAATCCGGAAGTGATTCCATATAAGAATGAGAATGTCTTCCAGAATAAATCATATCTTGCCATTGTTTCACCATACCTAAAGAAGCATTATTGAGATTCAATATTAATATTGATAAATTATATTGTCTTGCAGTAGACAATTCTTGTATGTTCATTTGAATACTACCATCTCCAGTAATGCAAACAACCGTTTTTTTAGGTAGGGCTAATTTAACGCCTAAGGCAGCGGGAAAACCAAAACCCATAGTGCCGAGTCCACCAGAATTGATCCATCTTCTCGGCTTATTAAATTGATAATATAATGCAGCAAACATCTGATGCTGCCCTACATCTGCAGTAACATAAGCTTCACCTTTAGTTAGTTTGAAAAGAGTTTCAATGACTTTTTGCGGTTTAATTTTTGAACTATTTTGATCATATTGTAAACTATTAGTATCCCTCCATGTTTGAATGCGTTGCCACCAATCCTTTAAACATTGAATATGTGTTTCTTTTTTTAGTAATGTTAACATCGTTTGTAACACTTGTTTTGCATCTCCAACAATTGGTATGTGAGCAGAAACAGTTTTAGAAATTGAAGTTGGATCGATATCAACATGTAAAATTGTTGCATTTGGACAATATTTTTTGACATTGTTTGTTGTGCGATCGTCAAATCTTACACCAATAGCAAAAATAACATCTGCATAATGCATGGCCATATTTGCTTCATAAGTACCGTGCATACCTAACATAGAAAGACTTTGAGGATGTTGTCCAGGAAAGGCACCTAATCCCATTAAAGAAGTGGTGACAGGGAAATTTGTTTTTTTAGCAAATAACAGCAATTCTTTACTGCTTTCAGAACTAATAATACCTCCTCCAGCATAAATTACTGGTTGCTTAGCCTGTAGTAGTTGATACAGTGCTTTTTTAATTTGACCCTGATGTCCTTTGGTTGTTGGATTATATGATCTTATATCAATATTTTTTGGCCATTGATACGCGTATTTTTTTTCTTTTTTTAAAATATCTTTCGGTAAATCAATTACTACAGGTCCGGGTCTTCCGCTTGATGCCAGCCAAAAAGATTTTTTAAAAATCAATGGAATATCTTCGGTGTTTTTTACTAAAAAACTATGTTTTACTATTGGTCTAGAAATTCCTATCATGTCACATTCTTGAAAAGCATCGTATCCAATTAATGAAGAGGGTACTTGACCTGATATGACAACTATTGGAACAGAATCCATATATGCAGTAGCGATTCCTGTAATAGCGTTAGTCGCTCCTGGTCCTGAAGTAACCAACACTACACCTGTTCTTCCGGTAGATCTTGCATATCCGTCAGCCATATGAGTTGCTGCTTGCTCGTGTCTGACTAAAATATGCTCAATTCCACCAATAGTTTTTAAAGCATCATAAATATCTAGTACAGCCCCACCAGGATAACCAAATACATGTTGTACTCCCTGATTAATTAATGATCGAATGACCATTTCGGCTCCTGATAATTTTTCCATTCTTTCCTCCAGGATGCTAATTGAGTATAGGTATTTTCCCAGTTTGCTATTTAGCAGTAGATACTGTAGTTTATTGAGATAAAATTAGAGTAATGTGATGTATAAATTTTATATATTGATTTATTTTTTTTCAAAATACATTCATTTAAAATGATATTTTTTTATTTTTCAAATCTATTTAAATAAAATTTATTATTACAATAATATCAGATATTATCAATTTTTAGAAATAATTA
Source organism: Buchnera aphidicola (Hyadaphis tataricae) (assembly GCF_005081445.1). Taxonomy (NCBI): domain Bacteria; kingdom Pseudomonadati; phylum Pseudomonadota; class Gammaproteobacteria; order Enterobacterales; family Erwiniaceae; genus Buchnera; species Buchnera aphidicola. Next base: position 247,076 of record NZ_CP034873.1, read on the forward strand.
AATCTAATTTGTATTGTTTTTTGAAATAAATTATTACAGAAATTAACTCACTAAAAATTTTCTAAATTGAGGCGATATCCATGTTGAAAAAGAGTGTTTGTTTTTTGTGATTAAACAAGCTGCTAATTTTTCTTGCAATATTATTTTTTTAGCTTTTTTAAATCCTAATACTAGTAATCCTGTATCCCAACCATCTGCTTCTAATGCAGTATTAGTAATAACGCTCACTGAAACTAAATTGTGTGTGATAGGTTTTCCATTTTCGGGATCAATCAAATGAGAAATGCGTTTTCCTTGAAGATAGTAATAATTTCGATAAGTTCCTGACGTACTGATGGCATTATTTTTCAAATTTATCATTAAGTGAACTGATTGTTTATTATCAATAGGTTTTTGAATAGCAATAACTTTAGGTTGTTCCGATTGTTCTGCTTGTACTACAACAGCTCCTCCAACTGCGACTGTAAAATTTTTTATTTTATTTTTTTTTAAAACATATGCCACGTGATCTGCAGCGAATCCTTCTCCCAAGGTTGACAGATTAATTTGAATATTATCGATGTTCTTTTTTAAATAAATACCAAAATGATTTTTAATAATTTTTAAATGTTGACTACCAGATAAAGAAAGTTTTTTTTTTATTTTTTTTATTGAAGGATAGTTCATTGGTTTATCTTTATTGCCAAAACCCCATATATTAATCAATGAACTTATCGTAATATCTAATTTTCCATAAGTTTTTTTGTTGATCTTTAATGCTGTTAAAAGTATATGATAAAAATTTTTATTGATACTTTGAAGTTCATTTTTTTTTAGTTTATTAAATTTAGACACTATAGATTGTTTTTTCCAAGAAGAAATCATATTTTCATCTTGGTTTAAAGTTTTTTGAATTAGATGATATATAAGTGTTTTATTTTGAAGAATGGTAGTTTTTACTTTCCAATATGTTCCCATAGTTTTTCCTTGTAAAATCATAGAATTTTGTATTTTTTTAGTGAGAAATTGATTGCAAAACAACACTGTAATATAAAAAAAAATAACAAAAAAACCGAAAATTTTTTTTAAAGACATAATTTATGACTGTTCCTTTTTTATAAAATGTTTCTAAAATGATAAACAAAAATAGTATATTTTTAGTATAAGTTTGATGCGTAATATTAATAATTTTACAAATTCACGAGTCTTGGAATTCAAGTAAGATGGAGTGTATAATAAACAATTTGCTTTACTTAACTGAAATGATAATTTTTTATAACAATATATTTTATTTTAGATAACGCTGTAATAATGAGAAAGATACAATGAAAAGAGTAAAGATCGTAATATTAATCGAAGCAATACTGTTTTTAATGTTGTTATTAAGTTTTCGAGTTTCTTCGAATGGTGTTATTGACATAAACGATATCAATTATTCTAATAAATTAGCTCCTAGTTTAGCTCCAATGTTAGAAAAAGTGATGCCTTCAGTCATTAGTATTAATATTGAAGGAAGCACTGTTGTAAATGCTGCTCGAATACCTCATCAATTTAATCCATTTTTTGGTCATCATTCTCCTTTTTGCCAAGGTAATTCCCCTTTTCGATATTCTCCTTTTTGTCGTGTTGATCCTCATTATAATAAACATAAAAAATTTCGAGCTTTAGGTTCAGGGGTTATTATTGATGCCGATAAAGGATATGCAGTAACCAACAATCATGTTATAGAACATGCCAATAAAATTCGTGTACAACTAAGTGATGGACGTCGTTATGACGCTCATGTTATTGGTAATGATCCTCGTTCTGATATTGCTTTGATTCAATTAAAGAACGCACATAATTTAAAAGCAATCAAAATAGCTGATTCTGATAGTTTACGAGTAGGGGATTATACTGTAGCAATTGGTAACCCATATGGTCTTGGTGAAACCGTTACTTCAGGAATTATTTCAGCTTTGGGTCGAAGCGGATTAAACATTGAGCATTATGAAAATTTCATTCAAACTGACGCTGCGATCAATAGAGGTAATTCTGGTGGAGCATTAGTAAATTTAAATGGTGAATTAATAGGTATTAATACTGCTATATTATCTCCAGAAGGTGGAAATATCGGAATAGGTTTTGCTATACCTGGTAATATGGTAAAAAATTTAACTGCACAAATTGTTCAATTTGGACAAGTTCGAAGAGGTGAATTAGGCATTATTGGGATGGAATTAAATTCAGATCTAGCAAAAATTATGAAAATTAACTCTCAAAAAGGTGTTTTTATCAGTCAAGTTTTACTTAATTCTTCTGCATATAAAGCAGGAATTCAAGCAGGAGATATTATAATTTCTTTAAATAAAAAACCTATTTCTAGTTTTTCTGCCTTGCGTGCTGAAGTGAGTTCATTACCAATTTATACAAAAATGGAATTAGGAGTTTTTAGAGAAGGAAAAATTAAAAATATTATTGTAGAATTAACACATTCGATAAATCATGATTCGAAATCAAAAAAAATTTATATAGGAATTGAAGGTATTGATCTCAGTAATTATTTCTCAAATCAAGAAAAAGGGATACGGGTAGATAATGTAGAATTAAATACTGCAGCATCAAGAGTTGGTTTTAAAAAAAATGATATTATTTTAGAAGTTAATCAACAATATGTAAGAAATATAGAAGATTTAAAACGCATTTTGGAAACGAAACCTAAAATATTGGTTTTTAAAATAAAAAGAGGAAGTGACAATATATATTTAGTGAGTGAGTAATACTTATAATACTTGATAAATTAAAAAAATTATAATTTCCCGCCCGAAATGCACCGGGCGGATTTTTTTATTAAATTTCTCTTAATAGTTGATTTATTTCTGTTTTGCTTAATGTTTTTGAATCTACTTTTTTAACGATAATAGCAGCATAAAGATTATATTGTTTATCTGCAGATGGTAGACTTCCAGACACTACTACAGAATTTGCAGGGACCCTGCCATAATAAATTTTTTTGTTTTCTCTATCATATATTTTTGTGCTTTGTCCAATAAACACTCCCATAGAAATTACCGAACCTTTTTCTATAATAACACCTTCTACAATTTCAGAACGCGCTCCAATAAAACAATTATCTTCAATAATTGTAGGGTTATTTTGTAATGGTTCTAGAACGCCCCCTATTCCAACACCTCCAGATAAATGAACATTTTTTCCAATTTGTGCACAGGACCCTACAGTAGCCCATGTATCTACCATAGTTCCTGTATCGATATTTGCTCCAATATTAATATAAGACGGCATGACTATTGTGTTGCAATTAATAAAAGCACCGTATCTCACTGTAGCTGGAGGTACAATTCGAATTTTTTCTTTTTCAAATTTTTTTGCGTCATATTTTTCATATTTTAATGGTATTTTATCATAGTAATGAGTATAACTATTTGATATAATATTATTATTTTTTGTGTACATATATAATAAAACAGCTTTTTTTAGCCATTGATGAGTGATCCATATTTCATTTTTCTTTTCTGCAATTCTTATTTCTCCATTATTTAATAAATTCATCACATGATTTATCGTGTTTAACACTTTATCATTGATATGATTTATATCATTTTTTTTTTCGTATGCTTCTTCAATAATTTTTTTGAATAATTGCATTTTTTTGTTAACCTGTTTAGTAGTTTGAAAATACAAATATGTTTAGATTATAACAATTTAATTTTTGTTAAATAATTGCGGATTAATTTTTTCGTTTTTTCTCCATGTTAAAATATCGCATCCATAGTCTGTCACTAATATAGTGTGTTCATATTGTGCCGATAAAGATCTATCTTTAGTTTTTACAGTCCAGCCATCTTTCATACTTCTAACTTGAGCATGTCCAGCGTTGATCATTGGTTCAATAGTAAAAATCATTCCTTTTTCTAAAATAATGTTATTTTCTTTGCTTTTATAGTGTAAAATATGAGGTGGTTCATGAAAGCAACGACCAATTCCGTGACCACAATATTCTTTTACAACAGAAAAATTATTTTTTTCGACATAATTTTGAATAATTTCACCAATTTTATATGCAGCGATTCCTGGTTTAATTATTTTTAATGCAAGATAAAGACTATCTTGAGCAATCTTACATAATCTTTGAGACAAAATACTCGTTTCACCTATTAAAAACATTTTTGAGGTGTCACCATGGTAATTATCTTTGATCACTGTAATATCGATATTGATTATATCGCCATTTTTTAATATTTTTTTTTTGCTTGGAATACCGTGACATACTACATCATTCACCGAAGTACAAATAGATTTTGGAAAACCATGGTATCCCAAACAAGCCGAAATTGCTTTTTTTTCTTGAACAATATATTTGTGACAAATTTGATTAATATCTTCAGTACTTATATTGGGTTGCACATGTTTTTCTATCATTTCAAGAACTTCAGAAGCTAATTTTCCAGAGATTCGCATTTTTTTGATTTCTGATTCGGTTTTAATGATCTTGTTCATAATATTCAGTTATTTTCTATGTGATTAGTTTAAAAAGATTTCAAATGTGTTAAAAATTTTTTGCTTGTGGTGTTTGTTATTAAAATTTTTTAAAAATTTTAATATATTGATAATGTTTAATATTTTAAATATCAAAATATAATGTATATTATATAAAATATAATCAAAACTTAATATTTTAATTATGAAAAAATTTTAATAAAATATATTTAAATTCAATTTTGCAACAAGAGAGATAAAAAATGGAAATAGTATCAATGCGCGATATGTTAAAAGCAGGTGTTCATTTTGGTCATCAAACACGTTATTGGAATCCAAAAATGAAGCCTTTTATTTTTGGTACTCGTAATAAAGTACACATTATTAATTTAGAAAAAACTTTACCCATGTTTAATTTCGCGTTAAGTGAATTAAGAAAAATATCGATGAAAAAAGGAAGAATATTATTTGTTGGAACAAAAAAAGCAGCAAGTAAAGGTATAAAAGAAGTAGCAATTCATTGCAATCAATTTTATGTGAATCACCGTTGGTTAGGAGGAATGCTTACCAATTGGAAAACTGTTCGTCAATCGATCAAACGTTTAAAAGATTTAGAAATAGAATCTAAAGATGGTACATTTTCTCAATTAACTAAAAAAGAAGTGTTAATTAGGTCTAGAGAATTATCTAAATTAGAAAATAGTTTAGGTGGAATTAAAAATATGGGTGGATTACCCGATTGTTTGTTTGTTATTGATGCCTCACATGAACACATTGCAATCAAAGAAGCTAACAATTTAGGTATTCCTGTTTTTTCTATTGTAGATACTAATTCTAATCCTGAAAATGTAGATTATGTTATACCAGGAAATGACGATGCTATAAGATCTGTGACTTTGTATTTGAAATCTATTTCTCTTAGTATATCGAAAGTGTACGATCAAAATGTATTAGATAAAGAATTTGTTGGTTCTAAAAAAGATATGATTTTTTAATATTATATATTTTGTTATCTGTTTTTTTTCATAAATATTAAAAAGGCTAAACCAATGAAAACTAATATTACTGCGAGTCTTATTAAAAAACTTAGATCTTATACGGGAGCAGGAATTGTAGAGTGTAAACGTGCGTTAATAGAATCTAATGGTGATATAGAACAATCAATTGATAATTTGCGTAAGTCAGGTAAAGTATATGCTGCAAAGAAAATGAATAATATTACCAATCAAGGTGCAATATTTTCAGGCATTATAAAACATATTGGTGCTATGATTGAATTGAATTGTGAAACTGATTTTGTCTCTAAAGATGATTTATTTGTATTATTTGGAAAAGAAATCATATCAACTGCTTTAAAAAAAGAAATCACAAATATTGAACATTTGAAAAACGTGTTTGAAGAAAAGAGGGCAAATTTAATTTTTAAGACGGGTGAAAATATTAATATTCGTCGTTTTGTTTTAATAAAATCTAAAAAAATACTTTCTTACGTTCATGGTGTTCGCATTGGTGTATTGATTGATGCTCATGGTGTAAATGACACTATTTTAAAAAATATTGCTATGCATATAGCGGCTAGTAAACCTCAATACTTACACCCTCAACATGTTTCTGATGCGGTTTTTAAACGAGAATATCACATTCAATTAGAACTAGCGAAAAAGCTTAAAAAACCTGATAATATATTGAAGAAGATTATATCAGGAAAGATGAATAAATTTGTTAATGATATTTCACTAACCAGTCAAAATTTCATTATGGATTCTAACAAAACAGTACAAGAAATACTCAATCAATATAATTTACATATTAATTCGTTTCATAGATTTGAATTAGGAGAAGTTATTTCTTGATCTTTTTAAAAAAAAATCATTATTTTATTTAATAACGCCATAATATTATCAATAATATATTTAGGTTCAAAATATGTCTAAAAATCAAAACATTATATATCGACGTATTTTATTAAAAATAAGTGGAGAGATTTTTAAAGGAGAAAATGAATTTGGTATTAACATTAGTTCATTACAAAAAATTGCTAGTGAAATTATATCTATAGTGAATCTTGGTATTCAAGTAGGTTTAGTAATTGGAAGTGGAAATTTATTTCGTGGTACACATTTGTATGAATTAGGTTTAAATCGAGTGGTTTCAGATCATATTGGAATTTTGTCTACTATTATTAATAGTTTAGCTATGAAAGATATTATCTCTTCTGATTCTTGTATAAAAACTTGTTTAATGTCAGCTGTTCCATTAAATGGTATTTGTGAAACATATAATCATGAAAGAGCCATGCACTTATTGTCCAAAAACGTTATTTTGATTTTTGCAGCAGGCACTGGCAATCCTTTTTTTACAACAGATTCAGCTGCATGTTTAAGGGGCATTGAAACGAAATCTGATATTATTTTAAAAGGCACAAAAGTCAATGGCATTTATTCCGCAGATCCTAAAAAAAATTCTGGAGCTATTTTATACAAAACTTTAACCTATAAAGATGTTATTGAAAAAGAACTAAAAGTGATGGATTTATCTGCATTTACTCTTGCTAGAGATCATCTTTTACCCATTAGAGTTTTTAATATTAACAATACAGGATCTTTATATCGTATTATTATGGGGTACAATGAAGGTACGATGATTACTGCATAATTTTTTCTACATTCAAGTTTACATGATTGTATACGTGAATCATTTAATTTAAATTGTCAAGTATTTTATGGGTAACAGCTATGATTAATGAGATTGTAAAACATGCTAATGAAAAAATGAATACTGCCGTTGAAATATTTCAAAGTACTCTTAAAAATATCAGAATAGGAAGAGCATCTCCATCCATTTTAAACAAAGTTTATATTGAATATTTTGGGTCTAAAACGTCTTTACGTCAAGTTTCTAATATTATTGTCGAAGATACTCATACTTTGAGAATTAATGTTTTTGACAGTTCTATTACTTCTGTTATTAGAAAAGCAATTTTAAATTCTAATCTTGACTTAAATCCAATAATCCATGGTAAAGATATACTTGTTCAAGTTCCAGCTTTAACTGAGGAAAGAAGAAAAAATGTAATTAAAGTTATTAGAAACGACGCTGAAACTTGTCGTGTTTCCATTCGTAATATTCGAAGAGAAGCAAATGAAAAATTAAAACAATGTATTAAAGAAAAATTTATCAGCAAAGATGAAGAACGCATTGCTCAAACAAAGATACAAAAAATGACAGATGATTATGTTAAAAAAACAGATTCTGTTTTTTTAAAGAAAGAAATAGAACTAATGAAAGTTTAGTTTTTAAGAAATATCAAAACGTAATTAAAACTAACATTTTAGTATTAGTTTTATAATAATAATTTTTTGTTTTTTATAACAAGAATATTCATGAAAAACATAACTATTTTAGGATCTACTGGCGTTGTTGGTAATAATGCTTTATCAGTTATACAGAGTTATCCAGATTTATTTACAGTAGTAGCTTTAGTCGCAAACAAAAACGTGACAATGTTATTAAAGCAATGTTTAGCTTTTTCTCCTATTTGGGTGGCAATGAACGATAAAAAATCTGCTTATTTATTGCAAAGAGAACTACAAGACAGACAAAGCAAAACTCACGTTCTTTTTGGTGCTACTGCAGTTTCTAAGCTTGCATCATTACCTCAAATAGATCACGTAGTATCTGCTATTGTCGGAATGGCAGGTTTATTGCCAACATTATCAGCAATAAGATCGGGTAAAACTATATTGTTAGCTAATAAAGAATCGCTAATTACATGTGGCTCTTTATTTATGAAAGAGCTGACTTCTAGTAAGGCTAAAATTATTCCTATTGATACCGAGCACAATGCTATTTTTCAGTTATTACCTTTAAAAATACAAGAAAATTTAGGTGTATCTGCTTTAAAAACACATGGTATAAAAAATATTATTTTAACAGGTTCTGGAGGTCCGTTTTACAAATTTTCTATCCCTGATTTATCACATGTTACTCCAAATCAAGCGTGTATTCATCCAAACTGGTCAATGGGTAAAAAAATATCAGTAGATTCTGCTACCATGATGAATAAAGGTTTAGAATACGCTGAAGCAAGATTATTGTTTAATGCATCACATTCAGAAATGACAATTTTAATTCATCCAGAATCAATCGTTCATTCTATGGTTCAGTATTGTGATGGATCAGTGTTGGCGCAACTATCAATTCCTGATATAAAAATTGCTATTTTGTATGCGCTTTCTTGGCCAAAACGTATTCATTCTAAATCTGATTTTTTAAGTTTTTTTAAACAAAAAACATTGTCATTTTTTGAGCCGGATTTAATTAAATTTCCATGTCTTAAATTAGCTATTGATGCATTCTCTGAAGGACAAGCTGCAATGACGGTTTTAAATGCAGCGAATGAGATTGCAGTTCAGTCTTTTCTTGATTTTAAAATTTCTTTTGATAAGATTTTTATAGTAAATATCGAAACATTAACGTCTTCTTGTTTTTCAGATCCGCAGTGTATTGAAGATATTTTAGAAATTGATAGAATTTCAAGAGTATTAGCAATGAAAAAAGTATCATCTTTATCATTTTGAGTTCATTATATCATTAAGAATTTTTTTTGTAATTCTTTTTTTAAGAGAAATTTATAGATATTATGATTTATCAATTTTCATTAAAAGATACAAATCAGTATAAAAAAGAATACCCTCATCATGTAGCGATCATTATGGATGGTAATAGACGTTGGGCTTATAAAAAAAGAAAAATGTCTATTTTTGGACATCAAGAAGGTTTTCAAGCAGTAAAAAAAGCAGTCAAATTTTCTATCGTTAATAACATCAAAATATTAACATTATATACTTTTAGCAGCGAAAATTGGACTCGCTCAAAATTTGAAGTAAATGGATTGATGAAACTCTTTTTTTTTGCATTGGAAACTGAAATTTTTAATCTAAAAAAATATAACATAAAATTAAATATAATTGGTGATAAAACATGTTTTGAGACAACGTTACAAAATAAAATAAATGAAGCAGAAATTGAAACTATGCATCACAATGGTTTGATTTTAAACATTGCAGCCAATTATGGTGGAAGATGGGATATAATTCAAAGTGTTAAAAAAATTATTAGTAAAGTGCAAAGAGGAGATTTAAAAATCAATGAAATTAAAGAGGATACTTTTTCGCAGTGTTTATCCACTAGTCATTTATTACCGGTAGACTTAGTTATCAGAACAGGAGGAGAAAAGAGAATTAGTAATTTTTTATTATGGCAAATTGCTTATGCAGAATTATATTTTACAGATGTTTTATGGCCTGATTTTAATCAACATATTTTTCAACATGCTATAGATTTTTTTATATCTAGAGAACGTCGTTTTGGAGGTGGTACAGACATTCATCAAGAAAATTTTTTTAAAAAATAATTGTAATTGTTTAATAAATCAAGTTTATGTATTCATCGTATAATGTCACCAACAATTTTCAAAATTTTTTATTAAAATATTTAATTTATATTAGGAGAGATAATATATACATTGAAAAAAATATTAAGCTTTTTAATTTTTATTTTTTAATTATATTCGTTGTGTAAAATTGTTTATTTTGTATAAAACACAATGTTTTTTAGGAAAAATTTTAATAATAATGTTAATAAAAAAATTTTTTATGTGTTTTTTAATGATTTTTAGTACTTTTGTATATGCTAAAAACATATGGTTTGTTAAAGATATTGAATTTACAGGATTAAAGAATTATTCCAAAAATGAACTTTTAAATAATATACAGTTTCATGTTGGTAGTACAGTATCCAATGATGACATTAAGAGCAGTATAAAATCTTTGTTTAAAACTGGAAGATTTGAAGATATTCAAGTGTTTTTATCAAAAGATAAAATTGTTTTTCATGTATATGAAAGACCTATCATTGCCGATGTTCTCTTCTCAGGAAACACAATTATTAATAATAATGCGTTAAAAAAATATTTAACTAAATTGCATATCGAAAAAAATCATGTGTTTAATCCTTCGATAGCTGAGATGTTTATTAAAACGATACATCATGCTTATGAAGATCTTGGACGATATAAATCGCATGTTAAAATTTTGAAAAGTTTTTCTACTTATAATCGAGTTAATTTAAAAATACTCATTGATGAAGGTTTACCAATAAAAATTAACAACATTGAAGTTTTAGGCGTTAAGAGTTTTCCTAAAACAAAAATTATTTCATTATTTCAATTAAAACAAGATCATTCTTGGTGGAATGTTTTTGATAATTTTTTTTATTCTCCTAAATTTTTTGATCACAGTTTGAATAAATTGCATAATTTTTATTTAAGTCAAGGATATTTTTATTTTCAGATAAATAAAAGCAAAATAGATTATGTTAATAATGTTAATAATCAACATGGTGTTAACATTAAAATAAATGTTTTTGAAGGAGAGCAATATAGAATTTCAAAGTTTTTTGTAAATGGCAATTTACTTTCTTACAAAAATTTAATTGAAAATATGATTAAAATTGATAAAAACGAATTGTATAATAAAGATAAATTAGATGACATAATCATTCGAATAAAACAACGTTTATCTGAATATGGCTATATTGATGCAGAAGTCAGTATTGATCCAGAAGTGAATCATAAATCTAAAAAAATTATCATCCATTTTAATATTGATATTAAAAAACGATTTTTTGTAAGAAAAATTCAATTTATAGGAAATCGATCTACTCAAGATCAGGTATTAAGAAGATTAATAAAACAAATAGAAGGGAGATATGTTAATTCAAAACTGATCGATTCTGGAAAAAAATTGTTAGAAAAAACAAAATTTTTTAGTGATGTACAAATTATTAAAAATCATGTATTCAATACTTCTAATCAAGTAGATATTATATATCAAGTAAAAGAACAACCTACTGGATCTATCAATTTTGGTTTAGGATATGGCATGGATAGCGGTGTTAGTTTTAATACATCTTTTTCTAAAGATAATCTTTTAGGTTCTGGAAATTCTTTTAAATCAACTATTATTAAAAATAATAATCAACAATATGCTGATGTTTCTATGATTTTTCCTTATTTTATTTTTAATACAACTGATTTAAATACTAGATTTTTTTATAATGATTTTAAATATAATTTAAATGGTATGACCAATGTTACAAAAAATACTTATGGATTTGAAAGTAATTTTGGATTACCACTAAATGATTATAATAAGATAAATTTTGGATTTGGATACAGCCATAATGGAATTTTTAATGAAAATAATACAGCAAAAAAATCTTTATCGAACAATAATGAATGGAATACGAAGTTTTTGCAAACTAATTCAGTTAATGACTTTACCATAAACTATTCTTGGATATATGATAGTCTTCAGTATCGTTATTTTCCTATTGATGGTAATCAGACTTATGTCAGTGGAAAAAATACTATTCCTGGTTCTGATAATAATTTTTATAAAATAATACTAGATAGTGAAGTATATTTACCATTGAATAAAGCAAAAGAATTAATATTTTTAAGTCATCTTCATATGGGTATAGGAAACAGTTTTAACGGAGATAAGTTACCGTTTTATGAAAATTTTTCTGTGACTGGTGTCAACAATATTCGTGGATTTCAACCTCATACTATAGGGCCGAAAACAGTTTATAATCTCGATGATGCACACAATTGTACTGGATATGAACATGACAATTTATGTGAATCAATCGATTCTATTGGTGGAAACTCTACTGTTGTTGCCAATTTAGAGTTAATTACACCAATACCGTTTTTAGATCATGTATATTCAAAATTTCTAAGGTCTTCTATATTTTTTGACATTGGTAATATTTGGGATACACAACAAAATAATAAAAATAATTTAAATTCATTAATGTGGTTAAAAAACAATATTTTAAACGATGTTTATGCTTCAATAGGTATTTCATTACAATGGTTTTCCCCTATTGGTCCATTAGCTTTTTCTTATGCTATTCCGGTTCAGAAAAATAACTATCATCAGTTGGAGGCGTTTCAATTTAACATTGGAAAAAATTGGTAATATTATAATTGATCTAAAAACTACTATTTCTGCATCAATATGTTTTTTTTAAAAATATTTAGTATGCATTAAATTTTTATAATAGGCGTAAACAGTTTGAAAGATATCAATGATTCTGTAAATGCTAAAAGTATTTTAAAAATTTTACCTCATCGTTATCCATTTTTAATGATTGACAAAGTGATAACATTTAAAATTTTTAAATGTTTAAAAGCTATAAAAAATTGTTCAATTAATGAGCCATTTTTTCAAGGTCATTTTTTAAAAAATCCCATTTTTCCTGGTGTATTAATTATTGAAGCGATGGCTCAAGCTTCAGGTATTTTAATATACAAAAGCACAGGAGAATTAAATATTAATAAGCTATATCATTTTGTAGGAATGGATAATGTTCGTTTTAAAAAAAATGTTATTCCTGGTGATCAAATTTTAATCGAAGTAATTTGGTCAGAAGTGAATAAAAAGATTTTAAAATTTAAAAATATAGCTATAGTAAAAAATAACATTGTTTGTAAATCTACGATAATTTTTTCTAAAACAGTTTTTTAAATTTATTTTTGGAAATAAAATCATGAGTGATCCAAATTTTATACACCTTCAGGTACATAGTGATTATTCAATGGTTGATGGATTATCAAGTCCTGAGGATATAGTTAAAAAATCTGTATTATTTAATATGCCAGCTGTTGCAATAACAGATTATAATAATTTATATGGAGTTATTAAATTTTACAATATATCGCATAAATTAGGTGTGAAACCTATTATTGGAGTTACTGTAAAATTTGTTTCTGACTTGTTGAGTAATGAATTGACCACAGTGACTTTATTAGCTAGTACTCAAGAAGGATATAAAAATTTAGTTATTTTAATTTCTCGTGCTCACGAATTTAGACATTTAAATAATAACATTACTATAAAAAAAAAATGGTTATCCGAAGTAAGCAAAGGATTGATATTGCTCTCTGGAGGTTGTCAAGGAGAAATTGGAAAAATTTTGCTTCATGGAAACAAATTTCTTTTATCTAATTGTTTATCTTTTTATGAAAAATATTTTCCAAATGCTTACTATTTAGAACTATTGCGAACCAATCGAAATAACGAAGAAGAGTATTTGCATTTAGCTGTAGATTTATCCTATTTTAAAGGGATTCCAGTTGTAGCAACAAACAATGTTTGTTTTTTAAATAAAGAAGATTTTAAAGTGCATAAGATTAGAATTGCTATTCATGAAGGAGAAATATTAAAAAATTCAAAAATTCAATCTGATTATAGTACTCAGCAATTTTTTAAGAGTGAATTAGAAATGTGTAGTCTTTTTTCTGACATTCCCGAAGCTCTTTTAAATAGTGTAGAAATAGCAAAACGTTGCAATGTTTTTATTAGTGCGAATAAGTACTTTTTGCCTCGATTTTTTACCGGTAATGTTAGTGTTGAAAAATATTTAATTCGAATAGCATACAAAGGAATCAAAAAAAGATTGCAAGTATTTTGTTCTGTACACAACAAAGATTACAAAAATCTTTATGAAAAATATATATCTCGTTTGGATATGGAATTAAATATAATTAATGAAATGGGATTTCCTAGTTATTTTTTAATTGTTATGGAATTCATTAATTGGGCGAAAAAAAATAATATACCAGTTGGACCAGGAAGAGGCTCTGGAGCAGGATCTCTTGTAGCATATGCATTAAATATTACAGAAGTCAATCCATTGTGTTTTGATCTTTTATTTGAGCGTTTTTTAAATCCAGAACGTATTTCTTTACCTGATTTAGATATCGATTTTTGTATGGAAAAACGAGATAAGGTTATAGAACACGTTTCTAATTTATATGGTAGAGAATCAGTGGCTCAAATCATTACTTTTGGAACAATGACTGCTAAATCAGTTGTTCGAGATGTAGGTAGAGTTTTAGGTTATCCATATGGATTTGTCAATAAATTATCTAAATTAATACCCTTAGATCCTGGAATCACGTTAGATGAAGCTATTTTAAAGGAACCTGAATTATCTCATCTATATAAAAATGAAGAGGATGTAAAAGTATTAATAAATCTTTCTAAGAAATTAGAAGGAACGAAAAGAAATGTTGGAAAACATGCTGGTGGTGTAATCATCTCTCCAACAAAAATTACTGATTTTTGTCCTTTGTATTTTGATGAACAAGGAAACAATCCTGTTACACAATTCGACAAAAATGATATAGAACATGTAGGATTAGTAAAATTTGATTTTCTTGGTTTACGTACCTTAACTATTATTAATTATTCAGTAGAAATGATTAATAAAAAGTTGAAAGTGCAACAAGAAGAATTAATAAACATTAATCTTATTCCTCTCAATGATAAAAAATGTTTTCAGTTATTAAATCAATCCGCAACTACAGCAATTTTTCAATTAGAATCTTATGGCATGAAAGATTTAATTACACGATTAAGACCAGATTGTTTTGAAGATTTAATAGCATTAGTAGCATTATTTAGACCAGGTCCTTTGCAATCTGGCATGGTTGATAATTTTATTAATCGTAAGCATGGAAAAGAGCAAATTTCGTATCCTGATCGTAAATGGCAACATGTATTGTTAAAACCGATATTAAAATCAACATATGGTATTATATTATATCAAGAACAGGTCATGCAAATAGCACAAACTTTAGGAGGTTATACTTTAGGGAGCGCAGATATTTTAAGGAGAGCAATGAGTAAAAAAAACTTCAAAGACATGTCAAAACAACGTGCCATATTCGAATCTGGAGCATTTAAAAATGGTATTGATAAAAAATTATCAAGAAAAATTTTTGACTTGTTAGAGAAATTTGCAGGATATGGATTTAACAAATCTCATTCTGTAGCTTATGCATTATTATCATATCAGACATTGTGGTTAAAAACACATTATCCTGCTGAATTCATGGCTGCTGCTATGACATCTGAAATAGATAACACTGATAAGATTATTATATTGTTTTATGAATCTTTTAATCTGGGAGTTAATATAATTCCTCCTAATGTTAATATAAGTCAATATGAATTTTATGTTAACCAAGAAGATAATATAGTTTATGGAATGGGTGCTATTAAAGGAATAGGTGAAAATTCAGTATGTGATCTTATTAAAGAACGAGAAAAAAATGGTATTTTTCATAGTTTGTTTGATTTGTGTATGCGTGTCGATTCAAGTAAAATTACTCGAAGAGTGTTAGAAAAATTAATAATGTCTGGAAGCTGTGATTGTTTTAATGAGAGTAGAGACCATTTGCTAGATTCGATTAATGATGCTTTAAAGACTTCAAAAGAAGTAATAAAAATTAAAAATTTTAAACAAGATAGTCTTTTTGGAGTTTTTAAAAATGAAGTATATAAAATAAGAAAAAAAAATGTCATCAATACTGCTACAGTAAAAAAAAATAACTTTCATAATGAATATGAAGTATTAGGATTTTATCTTACTGATCATCCGATTAATGATTATGCAGAAGAATTAAAAAAGTATTTGGGCAATATAACGTTTTCAAAATTAAAAATAATTAAAAATAAAATTATTTTGGTAGCAGGAATTATAATTTCTATTAAAATAAAAAAAACTAAAAATAATGATCGTATGGCTATTTTAATATTAGACGATAAAACTAGTCGATTAGAAGTAGTGATATTTAAAAAGTTGTTAAATCAATATGAATCAATATTAAAAATACACGATCTTTTATTTGTCAAGGGAACGATAAATACAAAATTTGTCAATAAAAATGTTAGCATGACAGCCTTGTATCTGATGGATTTAAATATGATAAGAACAACACATATAAAAAATTGATTTATTTAAAAGCATAAAAGTTTTTTTGAATAATTTTTTTGTATCCTTAATAATTTTTTTTTGATTGATATAATAGAATATTAAAAACTTTACTTCAAAATGGAAC
Source organism: Buchnera aphidicola (Hyadaphis tataricae) (assembly GCF_005081445.1). Taxonomy (NCBI): domain Bacteria; kingdom Pseudomonadati; phylum Pseudomonadota; class Gammaproteobacteria; order Enterobacterales; family Erwiniaceae; genus Buchnera; species Buchnera aphidicola. Next base: position 263,508 of record NZ_CP034873.1, read on the forward strand.
AATAAATAATTATCTATTATTTATCAAATATACTTATGTAAATAAACAAACATTAGTTATTAAAATAAGAAGTATCAATCTGTAATTTCCTTAATTATTTATCTTTTGAGTGGATAACTCGCATACATGTTTTATAATAAAACAGCAATAAAACAGCGAGTTATTTTGTTAAAGAAAAATGTTTATAAAAAGTATTAAATTATATTAATAATTAAAAAATTATTTTTGTTTTTTTTTAAGTTTGTTAAGAATAAAATCGACTGTTTTTGTTATATTTACAAAAATAGTTTTTTTGTGTTTTCTATCACGATATTCTACATTTTTATTGTTAATTAAAGTAAAACTAATAATAATTTGATGCGGAATACCTATTAAATCCATTTGATGAAACATAACACCTGGTCTTAAATTTCGATCATCTAGTATGACATCTATTTTTTGTTTTTTTAATTCTTGATACAATGAGTTTGAAAATTTTTCAACTTCTTTGTATTTATTCATATTAATAGGTAAAATAACCACTTCAAAAGGTGCAATCGAATCTGGCCAAATAATACCATGTGAATCATGATTTTGTTCAATCACTGTTGCTATAATACGAGAAATTCCTATTCCATAACAACCCATGTATACATTTTCTTGATTTCCATTTTTTAATGCAATACTCGCATTCATCTTTTTAGAATAACTTTTTTCTAATTGAAATATATGTCCTATTTCAATACTTTTTTCTATGCTTAAATATCCCGAACCATCAGGACTAATATCTTTTTTTGTAACTTTTCTTATATCTAAAACTTTTAAAATAACTACATCATTCCAATTAACATTAATAAAAAAATGATTATACAGGTTCGCACCAATAGTAAAATTTTTCATTTTATATGCAGAAATATCAACAATAATTGGTATATTTAATCCTATAGGTCCTAAAAATTCTCTAGATACTCCAGAAAATTTTATGGTTTCTTCTTCATTAAGTAACACTATCGATTTTTGAAAAATCTTGATTTTTTCAATTTTAAAAAAGTTTAATTCATGATGTTCACAGAGTAATATGGCTGCGATCGAATTAATATTATTTATATTGGTTTTAACTAAAATAGTTTTAATTTTATTTGGGCTTGACTTTTTTAGGTATTTAGCATGTATAATTGATTTTTGAGTGCTGATTTTGTTTGTTGTGCTGATAGAATTTTTATTTTTTAAAAAATCAATCGTTTCTAAACATTGTGCTGAATTTATATTTGACGAATACGAACCGTTTTTTGAAAAAACCACTTCATCTTCTCCGTTTTTAGAAAACGCTTGAAATTCATGCGATATATTTCCACCCATAGATCCTGAATCAGCTTGTACAACAGAAAAATTTAATTTTATTTTGTTAAAGATATTAATATAAGAATGATAAAATTTATTATACGTGTTTTTTAAACATTGTTTATCAGAATGAAAAGAATAAGCATCTTTCATTATAAATTCACGCGCTCGTATTACTCCAAAACGAGGTCGTATTTCGTCACGAAATTTTGTTTGTATTTGATATACAATTAAAGGTAGTTCTTTGTAAGAATGGATTTCTGTTTTTATAAAATCAGTTACAACTTCTTCGTTAGTAGGGCCTAAAATAAATTGATTTTTGTGGCGATCAGAAAATTTTAATAGTTCTTCTCCATATGCATGTAATCTTCCGCTTTTTTTCCATAAATATTCAGGTTGAATAATCGGCATAGATATTTCTAATGATTCAATTTTGTTCATTTCAGTTTTGATAATGCTTTTTATTTTTCGTATTACTCTAATTCCGGTAGGCAGCCAAACATATACACCTGAGGATATTTTTCTAATCATACCACTTCTTATCATTAATTGATGGCTAATAATTTTTGCATCATCAGGTGTTTCTTTTACAGTTGATAATAAATATTTACTTGTACGCATTGATTAATGTCTCAGAAAATGATTTTTTTATTAAAAAATATAGTTATAATATATTATATATACAAATTATTTTTTAAAATCATTTATTTTTGAAAATATGTATTAGTTAGCTTGAAATTCGATGTTTTGAAAAAATTCACTTGTTTTTTTTGTCATAGAGAGGTTTAATATTTTTTTTATGAATTAAAAAGCGGTTGAAAGTATTTAAAATGAATCATAATGTAAACGAAGAGAAAACAGAAAACCCCACTGAACATCGCATTAAAAAATTTAGAAAAACAGGAAAAACTAAATATTCTCGAGAATTAAATTCTTTGTTGATTTTATTTTTTGGATTTATAACTTTATGGTGGTACAAAGATTCTATTGTATCCAGATTGATAAAAATAATGTCTGATAGTTTTTCTTTCGATAAAAAGATTATTTTAAACAATGATTACAATTTATTAAATTTTTTGACTTATTTAAAAGAAATATCGTTGATATTTTTTCCATTTTTTGTAGTTTTATTATGTGTAGTATTAATACCACCTATTTTTTTAAGTGGTATCGCAATGAATTTTCAATCATTACATTGTAGCTTTAATAAACTGAATCCGTTGAATGGTATAAAAAGAATATTTGCTATTGAAACAATAATAGAATTCATTAAAATAACAATAAAGCTCGTTTTGATAATGAGCCTTTCTTATTGGTATTTATATACTTCAGTGTCTGAAATGTCAGTTTTGATTTATGAAAATTTTTCATCTTCTTTGTTACATGGTTTTAAAATCCTTTTTAATTGTTGTACTGTCATTATATTTGGACTGATTCCTGTTGCGTTATTCGATGTGTGTTTGCAACAATTCAAATATTATAAGCAATTAAAAATGACTCATCAAGAAGTCAAAGATGAATTTAGAGAAAAAGAAGGCAATCCGAGTATTAAGGTTCGAATTCGTCAAGAAATGAAAGCTTCTGTACGTAGAAGAATGATGTTAGACATACCTAAAGCAGATGTAGTAATCGTTAATCCCATACATTATTCGGTTGCATTGAAATATGATGAACAAAATATGCATGCACCTAAAGTGATTGCCAAAGGCGTGGGTGCTGTAGCTTTAAAAATACAAATGTTAGCTATGCAAAATAAAATCTCTATAATTTCCGCGCCATCTTTAGCTCGTTCATTATATCGTTATTCTGATATAGGACAATATATTCCTGGACCTCTTTATAAAGCTGTTGCAGAGGTTTTAGCATGGGTTTGGAAAGTTAAAAAATGGAAAAAAGAAGGTGGAGTTTTTCCTGAAAAACCTAAAAATATATTAGTTCCATCAGAGTTGAATTTCAAAGGAGATCGCTAAAATAATGATTAATTTTTCTTCTCTTTTTCACGTTATAAAAAAATTTAAAATATCTCAATGGCAAATACTTGCCGGACCTATATTAATTCTAATGATTTTAGCAATGATGATTTTGCCGTTGGCGCCGTTTGTATTAGATATTTTGTTTACTTTTAATATTGCTTTATCAATAATTATTTTACTTGTTTCAATGTTTACTCGTCACACTTTAGAGTTTACTGCTTTTCCAACTATTTTACTTTTTTCTACTTTATTACGTTTAGCTTTAAACGTAGCTTCTACTCGTATTGTTTTCTTAAATGGTCATATTGGAACGAGTGCAGCAGGACGAGTAATCGAATCTTTTGGTCATTTTTTAGTAGGCGGCAATTTTGCTATTGGCATAGTTGTATTTATAATTTTAGTTATTATTAACTTCATAGTTATCACCAAAGGCGCTAGTCGTATTGCAGAAGTAGGTGCGCGTTTTATATTAGACGCTATGCCTGGAAAGCAGATGGCTATTGATGCCGATTTAAATGCTGGTTTAATTGGCGAAGAAAAAGCTAAAAAAAGACGTATAAAAATAACGCAAGAAGCTGATTTTTATGGTTCTATGGATGGCGCTAGTAAATTTGTTCGAGGTGATGCTATTGCTGGTATTTTAATAATGATTTTGAATATATTTGGAGGTTTAATCATTGGTTTATTTCAACATCATATGCCTTTAAAAACTGCAGCAGAAGTATACACGTTGTTAACTATTGGAGATGGTTTAGTTGCACAAATTCCTGCCTTAGTTATTTCTACGGCAGCAGGTGTTATTGTGACACGTGTTAGTACAAATCAACATGTTGGAGAACAAATGATTAGTCAATTATTTTATAATCCTCAAGTGATTGTATTAAGCGCTATGGTTTTAGGTGTTTTAGGATTAGTGCCTGGAATGCCAAATGTTATATTTTTGGTGTTTACAACATTCTTGTTTGCTTTTTCTTGGTGGTTATATCAAAGAAAATATTCATCAGAAAATAATTTATTTCAATCTAATCAAGAATATAAAACAATACAAGATTCTATTTCTGAAGCATCTTGGAATGATGTTGAATTAGAAGATCCAATAAGAATCGAGGTGGGATATAATCTCACATCAATGATTGATATGAATGATAAATCAGATCTTCTTGATAAAATTCGTATAGTTCGCAAAAAAATCGCTCAAGAACTTGGATTTTTGCCTCCATTAATTCATGTTAAAAATAATATGAGTTTATCAGAAAATGATTATCGTGTTCTAATTAAAGGGGTAGAAGTAGGACAAGGAACTTGTTTTTATGATCGTTTTATGGCAATTGATTCTGGAAGAAAAACAGAACCGTTGCCGTTTGAAAAAGTATATGAACCTACTTTTGGATTATCTGGATATTGGATCGATAAAGATTTTAAGCATGAAGCACAAAAAAGGGGTTATTCTGTAATAGAATCTAGTACTGTTATTTCTACACATATACATTTCTTAATTTCTAATCATGTTGAGGAATTATTTGGTCGTCAAGAAACTCAACAACTATTAGATCATGTCTCTATAGCAATGCCAAAATTAACAGAGGATTTAATTCCAAATATAATAAATTTAACAAATTTTCATAAAGTTTTAAAAAATTTATTATTAGAAAACGTTCCAATACGAGACATGAGAACTATTTTAGAAACGTTATCGGAACATGCAGATATTCAAAAAGATCCAAATGAACTTACTGCCATAGTACGAATTGCTTTAAGAAAAATTATTGTACAAAAATTGTTTCATAAAAGCCATGTTATTGAAGTTATAGGGTTAGAATCGAATTTAGAGCAAATATTGTTAAATACTATAAAAAGCGGTACTAATACTATAGAACCTCAGTTATCTCAAAGTTTATTGCTAAAAACGAAAGAAGCAATGCAGAAACAGTCATCAATTGGTTCTCCTCTTGTTTTGTTAGTCAGTCATCCTCTTCGATATTTTTTATCTAGATTTTTAAGACACCATTTTCCAGAATTAACTGTTTTATCTCAGTTTGAATTAGTAGACATCACAACCATAAAAATGACCAATATTATTGGAAATTAAAAAATTTTTTATAATTTTATCAATGAGTTTTAATAGAATTTGGTGTGGTTGTAAGTAGTACACTGTTAGTATTATATTATATCCCACCTGTCTATTTTTTGAATGTGTAATTACATTTTTTTTACCGTTTTAATGCCAAGCATATTAAGTCCTTTTTTTAATGTTTTTGCTGTTAAAATAGATATTTTTAATCTGCTTTTTTGAATCTTTATTGTTTTTGCAAACAGTATTGAACAATTTTCATAAAAATGAGAAAAACATGTGGCAAGTTCATAAAGATATTGACACATTATATGAGGAGTTCCTTTTTGAGCTATAGATGTAATAATTTCTTCAAACTCTAATATTTTAATGGTTAAATTGATTTCATTTTCTGTTTTTAAAATAATTTTTTCCTTAATATTTTTTGTAGGAATCGAAGATTTTTTTATTACAGAAGTAATTCGTGTATAAGCATATTGTATATAAGGAGCTGTATTGCCTTCAAAACTTAACATTTTGTTCCAATCAAATATATAATCAGTGTTACGATTTTTGGATAAATCGGCATATTTTATTGAGCTAATACCGATAATATTAGATAAATTAATTAATTGTTTTTTAGAAAAAGTTGTTTTTTTGCTTTTAATTAATTGTCTGGCTTTTTCAACAGCTTCATTAATCAGTGTGCTTAGTTTAATAGTGTTGCCATCACGTGTTTTAAAAGGACGTTTATTTTTTAAAAGCATCATACCAAACGTATGATGTTCAAACAATAGGTTTTCGGGTATGTAATGTGCTTTTTTAGCGATTATCCAAGCTTGCATTAAATGTTGATATTGACGAAAATCAGTGTAATATATAATGCGATCAGCATGTAGTTTTTCATATCTATATTTTAAACAAGCAATATCTGTAGTAGAATATAAAAACCCTTGATCTTTTTTTTGAATTACAACTCCCATAGATTCGCCTAATCTATTTTTAAACTCTTTTAAAAAAACAATTGTACTCCCGTTTTTTTCTATAGCTATTTTTTTATTTTTTAAGTCTTGTACAATATTAGGGAGCATATTACTATATAAACTTTCTCCCATAGTGTCATGATTGTTTAGCGTTACATTGAGTTTTTTGTATATTTTATAATTTTCAGACATGGTAATAGATACTATTTTTCTCCAGATTCTATAACAATGTTGATCTCCTTTTTGTAATTTTGACACATATTTTCTAGATTTTTCTGCAAAAGATTGATCTATATCGTATTTTTTTTTTGCCTTGCAGTAAAAATGTTCGAGTTTAGATAAAGAAACATCAATATTTTTGATATTTTTTTCTTTTAGATATGCTATCAACATACCAAATTGTGTCCCCCAATCTCCAATATGATTGGCTTTGATAACGTTGTGTCCTAAAAAATTTAACACACGAACTGTGACATCACCAATGATTGTTGAACGTAAATGACCAACGTGCATTTCTTTTGCAACGTTCGGAGATGAATAATCTACAACTATATTTTTTGGTTTAACACGTTGTATTCCAAGTCGAGATGAAAAGAAAATTTTTTCTAATTCTTGAGATAAAAATTTTTTGCAAATAAAAAAATTAATGAATCCTGGTTTAGAAAAAGTGATTTTTTTATAAATATTATTATTTTTTATATTAGATATAATTTTATTCGCTAAGTCTGAAGTGGTTAAATTTAATTCATTGGATATTTTAATTAAATTATTAATTTGGTAATGACCTAAATTTATTTTTTTATTTAATTTAATAATTGGATCGCATGTGCTTTTTAAATTGATATTTACTAGAATTTTTTGTATATCTTTTTTAATGATCTCTTTTAAATTCATTTTTTTTATCAACCTTTCTTTGTGAAAATGTGTTATATGAAATTATTGAATATTGATTAAAATTATTTTATATTGTTCATAAGAACATATTATATATTTTATATATATATACTCAATCTTATGGTGAAATATATTATATAAAATATTTTATATAAAAATGTTGACAAAAATATAAAAAAAATGTAACCTTTTATTAAAGTTTAAAAAAATTAACATCGCTCTTTAAAAATATATTAAATAATTTGTGTGGGCACCGAAAATTAAGTACAAAATTGTTTTTTTTGTTTTAAAATCTTAAAGATTCTTTCTTTAAGAAAATGATTTTCAATTGAAGAGTTTGATCATGGCTCAGATTGAACGCTGGCGGCAAGCCTAACACATGCAAGTCGAGCGGCAGCGAAAAGAAAGCTTGCTTTCTTGTCGGCGAGCGGCAAATGGGTGAGTAATATCTGGGAATCTGCCCAAAAGAGGGGGATAACTACTAGAAATGGTAGCTAATACCGCATAATGTTGTAAAACCAAAGTGGGGGACCTTTTGGCCTCATGCTTTTGGATGAGCCCAGACGAAATTAGCTTGTTGGTAGAGTAATAGCCTACCAAGGCTACGATTTCTAGCTGGTCTGAGAGGATAACCAGCCACACTGGAACTGAGACACGGTCCAGACTCCTACGGGAGGCAGCAGTGGGGAATATTGCACAATGGGCGAAAGCCTGATGCAGCTATGCCGCGTGTATGAAGAAGGCCTTAGGGTTGTAAAGTACTTTCAGCGGGGAGGAAAAAAATAAAAATAATACTTTTATTTCCTGACGTTACCCGCAGAAGAAGCACCGGCTAACTCCGTGCCAGCAGCCGCGGTAATACGGAGGGTGCAAGCGTTAATCAGAATTACTGGGCGTAAAGAGCGCGTAGGTGGTTTTTTAAGTCAGATGTGAAATCCCTAAGCTTAACTTAGGAACTGCATTTGAAACTGAAAAACTAGAGTCTCGTAGAGGGAGGTAGAATTCTAGGTGTAGCGGTGAAATGCGTAGATATCTGGAGGAATACCTGTGGCGAAAGCGGCCTCCTAAACGAACACTGACACTGAGGTGCGAAAGCGTGGGGAGCAAACAGGATTAGATACCCTGGTAGTCCATGCCGTAAACGATGTCGACTTGGAGGTTGTTTCCAAGAGAAGTGATTTCCGAAGCTAACGCGTTAAGTCGACCGCCTGGGGAGTACGGCCGCAAGGCTAAAACTCAAATGAATTGACGGGGGCCCGCACAAGCGGTGGAGCATGTGGTTTAATTCGATGCAACGCGAAAAACCTTACCTGGTCTTGACATCCACAGAATTTTTTAGAAATAAAAAAGTGCCTTTTGGAACTGTGAGACAGGTGCTGCATGGCTGTCGTCAGCTCGTGTTGTGAAATGTTGGGTTAAGTCCCGCAACGAGCGCAACCCTTATCCCCTTTTGCCAGCGGTTAGGCCGGGAACTCAGGGGAGACTGCCGGTTATAAACCGGAGGAAGGTGGGGACGACGTCAAGTCATCATGGCCCTTACGACCAGGGCTACACACGTGCTACAATGGTTTATACAAAGAGAAGCAAATCTGCAAAGACAAGCAAACCTCATAAAGTAAATCGTAGTCCGGACTGGAGTCTGCAACTCGACTCCACGAAGTCGGAATCGCTAGTAATCGTGGATCAGAATGCCACGGTGAATACGTTCCCGGGCCTTGTACACACCGCCCGTCACACCATGGGAGTGGGTTGCAAAAGAAGCAGGTATCCTAACCATAAAAAGAAGGCGCCTACCACTTTGTGATTCATGACTGGGGTGAAGTCGTAACAAGGTAACCGTAGGGGAACCTGCGGTTGGATCACCTCCTTAAAAATTTATACTTTTTTAGAAAGTGCCCACACAAATTATTTAATAAAAAATTAGAAGGCTTGTAGCTCAGATGGTTAGAGCGCACCCCTGATAAGGGTGAGGTCGGTGGTTCAATTCCACTCAGGCCTACCATGAAAAATCATCTGGGGCTATAGCTCAGCTGGGAGAGCGCCTGCCTTGCACGCAGGAGGTCAGCGGTTCAATCCCGCTTAGCTCCAAATAAATCTTTTTTTAATCTTAGCTTAATAAAAGCGTCTAAATCTGAACTATATTGATCCAATCCTATTAATTCTTTTAAAAAATTTTCATTCAATCTAAAAAATAAATTAAAACTTTTTTCAAATAATATGGAAGATGGAAGAGGTAAAGAGCCATGCATTAATAGTGCTTTTATCTTTTTATAATCATCCTTAATACATCCTTCTTGTAATATAGACAGAGAAAATTCTAAATTAGACAAAGTATATTCATGAGCACAACAGATCATACTTTCGTTTGGAAAAGATGAAATCAATTTTATAGAATTATACATTTGTACATATTGCATTTTGTAAACACGACCGCATCCTCCTGAAAACACGGTATCCCCACAAAAAATATAAGGACGATGATAGTATGTAACATCATATTTTGTATGTCCAGGAGTGTAAAAAACATAAAATTTTTTATCTAAAATATTTAATATTTCGCAATGTTTTACAATTTTATTGACACAATTTTGTTTTGTTTTATTAGATCCAAAAATCATTATTTTAGGGAATTTTTTTTTAATATCTTTCACACCTCCAATATGATCTATATGATTATGAGTTAACAAAATGGCAACTGGAAACAATTGTTTTTTTTCTAATTGTTTAAATACAGGATAAGATAAACCAGGATCAATAATTATACAGTTATTATTGCTGTCATTTAGAATCCAAACATAATTATCTTTTAATATAGTTATTTTATTTAATATCATATTATGTATTTTACTTTTTAAAAATGATTTTTCAGTGATTTTAAAAATTGGTTTTTTTCATAATAAAAATCTTGATAAGAAGGATTTTGAGCAGATTTACGTGCAATCTGATCACATCTTGTATTCTCTATATGACCGATATGAGCTTTAATCCAAAGCCAATTTACGGAATGTTTTTTTAAAACTGCATTAATCCGTAACCACAAATCTATATTTTTTACTGGCTGATTTTTAGTGGTTTTCCATTCTTTTTTTTTCCATATTGGCATCCAATCTAAAATTCCCTTTTTAACGTATAAACTATCCGTTGTAATTTCAACGAAACATGACTGATTAAGCGACTCTAATCCTGATATTACAGCCATTAGTTCCATTCTATTATTAGTTGTTAAATAAAAACCAGATGTCAACGTTATTTCATGTAACTTATAACGCAAGATAGTTCCATATCCTCCAGAACCAGGATTTCCTAAACAAGATCCATCTGTAAACATTTGAATTTTTTTAAACATAATTAATCCATTCTAAAACTAAGATCCTATTTTTAAATGATAACATTATGAATACAAAAAAAAGAATTGTAGCATTAGATACTGAGACAACCGGTATGAATTTTTATAAAGAACCTTATGTTAATCACAGATTAATAGAAATTGGAGCTGTTGAAATTATTCAACGTCGTTTCACAGGAAATAATTTTCATGTATATATTAAACCTGATAGAAAAATAGATTCTGAAGCATTGAAAGTACACGGCATTACTGATAATTTTTTATCTGATAAACCATGTTTTAAAGATATTGCAGACCAGTTTTTAAAATATATTCAAGATTCTGAATTAATTATCCACAATGCTATGTTTGATGTAGGCTTCATAAATCAAGAGCTACATTTTTTAAATAAAAAATTAGGTTCACTTGATACCATGTGTTCAATTATTGATACACTAAAAGTCGCTAGGAAATTATTTCCTGGCAAAAAAAACACTTTAGATGCTCTATGTATCCGTTATAAAATTAAAAAATCTCCAAGAGATTTGCATAGTGCTATTTTAGATGCTCATCTTTTAGGTAGATTATATCTTTTAATGACTGGTGGTCAAGAGTCAATGTTTGTAAACACAGAAACTAACAAAAAAAAAATCTCAACAAAAAACAAGAAAAAGAAAATTTTTAAAAAATCTTCTTTGAAAATATTGAAAACTACAGAAGTAGAAATGACGGCACATAAACAATATTTAGCATTTTTGAAAAAGAACCATATATGTTTATGGAATTAATTTTTTAACAAATTTTTAAAAAAGAATATTGACTCATTTTTTAAAGCATGTAGAATAGTACTATATTTTTTAAGGTGCGGTAGTTCAGTTGGTTAGAATATCGGCCTGTCACGCCGGAGGTCACGGGTTCGAATCCCGTCCGCACCGAAAAAAATATTTATCATAACTTATACAGTTTATTTCAATATAAAATTTTACTCAAATAACAATAAAAATTTAAAAAGTTAAATATTAATTTTTTAACTATCAAAGATTTTCACTTTATGTATACAAAAATTATTGTATCTGAACTAAATCAAGCATCGGAATTATTAAAAAAATTTTTAAAAAACAAACAACAAATCAATAAAATTGAAGATGCCGCCATGCTGATTACAGAATCTTTTAAACAAGGAAAAAAAGTAATATCTTGTGGAAATGGAGGTTCAAATTGTGATGCAGCACATTTTTCAGAAGAATTAACTGGTTTATATAGAGAAAAAAGAACTGGTTATCCAGCATTATCTATATCTGATATCAGCTATATGTCTTCTATAGGAAATGATTTTGGATATGAACAAGTATTTTCAAGATTTATACAAAGCGTAGGATCTTCAGGAGATGTTCTCTTAGCAATTTCAACTTCTGGAAATTCTTTAAACATTATTGAAGCAATAAAAGAAGCCAAGAAAAAAAATATAAAAACTATTTTGCTAACAGGAAATAATGGTGGGCAAGCTAAAAAATTAAAATTATCTGATATAGAAATTTGCGTTCCTTACAATGGATATTCAGATCGCATACAAGAAATACATATAAAAATTATTCATATCATAATATTAATTATTGAAAATGAAATGAAAAAAAGAATTTAATTAAAATATTTAAATAATTTGTACTTAAAAATATCACAATCCTATAATTACAACTTATTTCCACTTTTTAATAAATACTATTGATAGTTTCGGAATTTCTTTTTATGAGTGAGAAATACATTGTTACCTGGGATATGCTTCAAATTCATACTAGAAAATTAGCCACTCGATTACTAAAAATGCATTCTTATAACAAAATTATCGCTGTGAGCAGAGGAGGGTTAGTTCCATCTGCTTTATTAGCACGAGAATTAGGAATTAGATATGTAGATACAATATGTATTGCAAGTTATAACAATGAATTTTTAAAAAAAAATAGAAAAATTATAAAAAAACCAAAAGAAGATGGATATACTACTGTTGTAGTAGATGATTTAGTAGATACTGGCGGTACTGCAAAGATCATAAGAAATTTATATCCTAAAGCTTATTTTGTAACTATTTTTGCAAAACCTATGGGTCGTTCATTAGTTGATGATTATGTTATAGATATTCCTCAAAATGTGTGGATTGAACAACCTTGGGACATGGCAATATCTTACATCGCTCCTCTATCTCAAGATTATAAAATTTAAAAAAATATTTTTTAAAGACATTTTTTCGTAAATATGTTCAAAATTTTTTATAAAAAATAAGCACATACCTAAAAAGTCAAGAGATATATTTATGATAAAAGAAGATAAAAAAGTAGACAATACTACAACAGAATTAAAAAATAAAGAAATTGATCATATAATAAAGAAATTAGAAGAAGAATTAAAAATATCTGAAGAAAAAATTATACAAGAAAAAAATATATTGAAAAAAGAAACCACAGCTATTTTTAATCGTCTTAATAAAGAAATGTATAAATCTAAAAAATTTTCACTAGAAAAAATAATGATTAATTTTCTTCCAATTTTTGATAATATAGAACGTTCATTAAATTCAGTGCGTAATAATATTTCTAATGATATTACTGATAAATTAAAAGAAAAATTAGATTTTATATTACATTTATTGAATAATTTTTTGAATGATTTTTGTATAAAAAAAATTAATGAAACAAACGTTCCTTTTAGTCCATCTATACATGAAGCTATGTCTATCCATTATACTAATAAAATGGAATCTAATCAAATAGTAAGTATTATGCAACCTGGTTATATTTTACATGATACTCGTTTACTAAGGCCAGCTATGGTAGTTGTGTCTCAGAAAAAAAATTAAGAACCACATTTTAGATTTAATAATTATTTTTTAATTTTTATTAAATCTAAAATTAGTCTTATTTCAAAATAGATTTTTTTGATTGTGTGACTTTTTTTCTTCTTCTTTCTTTCGGATCAACAATTAAATTGCGATAAATTTCAATACGATCTCCATCTTTTATTTTTGAATTTAAAGATACCTTTTTATTATAAATTCCAACTTGCAAATGATATAATGAATTGTTTTCCATGAATTTTGTTATATTTGATTTAATTATACTGTCTTTTACAGTATCACCAATGTTCATGCAAACAACAATAAAATGTTGAATATTTGGTAAAGCATACACCACTGTTACTTTAATTGTCTTCATAATTTTTTAGATGTATTAAATAGATAGAATAGAATTATTATTATAAATTTATTTTAATAAATGATATTTTTTATCTTGATATCAAGAGATATTTTTTGGAACTATTTCAATATGATACATAAAAATCATCACAAAACAAAATCATTAAAAATTGTAAATAATAAGGCATATTACAACTATTTTATAGAAAAAAAATTTATATCAGGTCTGGTTTTAGAAGGATGGGAAGTCAAATCTATTAAACTGGGAAAAATTAATATTACAGAAAGTTATATTATTGATCATCTACATGAAATGTATCTTTGCAATGCTTTCATTCAACCTTTAAATCAAACTTCAACACATGTTTTTTGCGATCCTTATAGAAAAAAAAAGCTATTGTTGAAAAAAAATGAAATTATTTTTTTATCTTTAAAAAAAAAAGATCCGGTTATACATTAATACCTTTATCTTTATTTTGGAAAAAATCTTGGTGTAAATTAGAATTTGGATTAGCCAAAGGCAAAAATCTGCAAGATAAAAGAGACAGTATAAAAAATAAAGAATGGGAAAGAAAAAAACTAAGTATTATTAAATATAATAGAGTTTTAAAATAAAAAATGCAATACAAAAAAGATAAAAATTGGATGAAAATGGCTTTACAATGCGCGCGATATGCAGAAAAAATCGGTGAAGTACCAATAGGTGCAGTATTAATTTTAGAAGAAAATATTCTTGGTTTTGGTTGGAATAGTTCTATTTCTCAACATGACCCTACTGCACATGCAGAAATTATGGCTTTACGTGATGCAGGAAAAAAAATAAAAAATTATCGTTTAATTAATACTACATTATACGTAACCTTACAACCTTGTATAATGTGTTTTGGAGCAATTATACAAAGTCGCATCAAACGTTTAGTTTTTGGAGCCGATTGCAATAAATTGGATGAGCTTAATATGATGACACATATTCTTCATTATTCTAAAAACAAATACAAATTAAATATTAAAAAAAATATTATGCATAATGAATGCTCTAATATTTTAATTAATTTTTTTCATAAAAAAAGAAAATATATGCATACTATAGATGCTATTTTTAATAGAATTACGATTCTAAAATAACTACAGCACATGCACATGATTTTTGATCAGAAAAACTAACGTGTATAGTGTTGCATTTTATTTTCTGCAATCTTTTATAAGAATTGTTTAAAAAACGTAATTTTGGTTTACCTAATTTATTATTGTACAATTCTAATTGATTAAAGAAAATTCCCAAATAGATGCCAGTTCCTAAAGCTTTAGCTGCCGCCTCTTTAACTACAAAACTTTTTGCAAGAAAAGAAACATTATTGTTAACAGTATATTTTTCCAGTTCTTTTGCAGATAAAATCCTTTTAGCGAATTTATGACCATATTTTAAAAAAATTTTTTTTATACGTACTATTTCTATAATATCTATTCCTACACCGACAATTGACATATTAAAGCAATATCCTTAGAATTAATTTTTTAGAAAAACTATTTTTTAAAAATTCATTAAATATTATAGTATTTCAATCATTGTGAAAAATAGTATTTTTATGGAAAATCATTCATTTTTTGCAATTAATTTTAACCCACAAAAAAAGATGAGTTAAAACATGAAATTCTTTTGCTATTGCAGATCTTGCGATCATACTAATTTTTTTGATTTTTTCTCCTTGACGACCAATTACTATTTGTTTTTGTCTTGCATTTTTGACTAAAATTATTGCTTTTACAATAAGCTCTTTATTTTTCTGCTTTTTGAATAATTCAATATGCACTTTTAATATAGAAGGTAACTCATTTCTTAAAAATGATATTAATTTTTCTCGGATAATTTCAGACGTTGTAAACACATGAGAATTTTGTGTGACGTAGTTTTTAGAGTATATATGAGGATTTTTTGGTAAAAATGATTGAATTATATTGCTAAGAAAAAAGATATGTTTTCTTTTTCTTACAGACATAGGTACAATTTCTATAGCAATATTTTTCTTTTTTAGAACATCTATAAAAGGTAATAAAATATTTTTATTATTAATTTTATCAATTTTGTTAATTACTAAAATAACAGGAATTTTATGCTCTTTAACCTGATTAAAAATCAGGTCATCATCTTTTGTCCAAAGCAATTTATCTATAACAAATATAATTAATATTGCATTATGTATTGCTTGATAAAAAAAATGTTGTTTATGATTTATACTGTTAAAGTTTTTATTGAATATCATCCCAGGTGTATCAATATAAATAGCCTGATAATCGTGTATTGTTTTAACACCTAAAATATTATTTTGTGTGGTGTTTCTTTTTCTTGATACAATAGAAATTTTTTTCTCAAGAATATGGTTAAGTAATGTTGACTTGCCAACATTGGGTTTTCCTATAATTGCTATTTTTCCACAATATTTTTGTTTTGTATTCACTCTACACCTAATTTAATTAATGCTTTTTTTGCTGCATCTTGTTCGGCTTTTCTTTTGCTTGATCCTGTGCCCACTAAAAATTCTGAAATAGTACTAATTTTACAATGAATAGTAAATAATTGATTATGTGCTTCTCCGTATATTTTAACTATAAAATATACTGGCAAAGATAAATGTTTTGCTTGTAAATATTCTTGTAATCGTGTTTTAGGATCTTTTTGTGTATCTCCAGGACTGATTTGCTCCAAACGTTTTTCATACCATTTTAATATCAACTCTTCAACAGTTTTTATATTACTGTCTAAATAAATACTACCAATTAGTGCTTCTACAGTGTTTGCTAAAATGGATTCACGACGAAAACCACCACTTTTTAACTCTCCCTGTCCTAATTGTAAATATTCTCCTAAATCAAATTCATAAGCAATTTCAGCTAAAGTGTTACCACGTACTAATGTAGCTCTCATGCGACTCATATCTCCTTCATTAATATAAGGAAAATGTTGATACAACGCATTAGCAATCACAAAGCTTAAAATGGAATCACCTAAAAATTCTAATCTTTCATTATGTTTGTTGCTCGCACTACGATGTGTAAGCGCTTGTCTTAAAAGATCCTTCTGAGTAAAAGTATATCCCAATGCTTTTTGTATTTTTTTTGTCACGATATAGTTCATATTATACCAATTATAATGATATTTTAATTAATTTTAAAAAAATAATAGGAAAAATCAAAACAACTTGATAATTTATAAGAAATACAAAAACATATATTGTTAAAGTTAATCATGTGAGTGAAATTTAATGTATATTTCCAATTCTATTTATACGTATACCAGTTGGCCACTCATTTTCATTTTTATCAAAACTCATCCAGATTATAATGGCTTTCCCTACTAAGTTTTTTTCTGGTACAAATCCCCAATAACGACTATCTAGACTATTATCACGATTATCTCCCATCATAAAATATTGATGTTCAGGGACAATCCAAGTTAATCTTGGCATATTTTTTTGTTGATAGTATTCTTTTTTAAGAGTTGTAACAACGTTTAACAATAATATATTATGTTTTAAATGATCAATTGTTTCTTCTAATATATCAAAATTAAATAACGTGAATATTTTTTTATGTTGTGTATTTTTGTTATTTAAAAAATATATTTTTTGTGCAAATTGACTTGTTTTTGCATCTGAATAATGAATGAATAATTTATCTTTACAATTATGTTGTATTAAAAAATTTTTACAAATTTTTATATGTTTATTATGAATATCATATTTTATTTTATCTCCAGGTAGTCCTATAACACGTTTAATATAATTTGTATTATAATCAATAGGATGTTTAAAAACCACAATGTCGCCTCTTTTGGGAAGATTTGTGTTTATTAATGTGTTGTGTGTAATTGGATTTTTAATGCCGTACGAAAATTTTTCTACTAAAATAAAATCTCCAATTAAAAGAGTAGGCATCATAGATCCTGAAGGAATTTGAAAAGGTTCATAAATAAATGATCGTACAATAAACACTATAAAAAAAATTGGAAAAAATGATGCTAAAGATTGTAAAAAATAGTTGCAATTTTTAATGTTTTGTTGATTTTTTGGACTTAATTCTTGTTGATTATATGTATTTTTAAAACAATAATTTTTAATTTCTTTGATACGATAATATATCCAAAAACAACCAGTAAAAAATGTACTGATTAACAAAAATAAAGTTAATGTATTAGACATATGACATACCTGTTATTATGTTTTAATAATATTTAAAATTTTGAGAAATGCTGTTTTTGGCATACTAACATTTCCGATTTTTTTCATTCTTTTTTTTCCATCTTTTTGTTTTTGTAACAATTTCTTTTTTCTACTAACATCTCCTCCATAACATTTAGATAAAACATTTTTCCTTAATTGTTTAATAGTAGCCCTTGCTATAACACTATTATTAATTGTTGCTTGAATAATAATGTCAAATTGTTGTCTAGGTATGATCTTTTGCATTTTTTCGACTATTTCACGTGCACGATATTTTGCATTATCATGATGGGTCAGTATAGTTAAGGCATCTATTTTTTCTGAATTGACTAAGATATCTATTCGTACCATTTTTGATGATTGAAAACATTTAAAATCATATTCTAGTGATGCATATCCACTGGATATAGATTTCAATTCGTCAAAAAAATTTAATACTACTTCACTCATGGGTATGTCGTATTTTAGCAATACTTGATGTGTATGATAAACCATATCAATTTGATTGCCACGTTTTCTTATACATAATTTTATTACAGCTCCAAGAAATTGTGGTGGCAATAAAATATGACATTCAACTATTGGTTCTTTGATATCTTTTATATTATGCATTATAGGAAAATTAGATGGTGAATCTAAATAAATTTTTGTGTGGTCCATTAATTCAATTTCATACATTACTGTTGGTGCAGTTGCAATTAAATCTAGAGAATACTCTCTTTCCAAACGTGCTTGTACTATTTCCATATGTAGTAAACCTAAAAATCCACATTTAAAACCAAATCCAAGGGCAACGGATTTCTCTGGTTCATAAAACAATGAAGAATCATTTAAACTTAACTTGCCTAAAGCATCTCGAAATGTTTCATATTGTTCTGACGACATAGGAAATAATCCAGCATATATTTGGGGCTTAATTTTTTGAAAGCCATCTAATCTGTTTTTTGATGGATTAATTGCTGTAGTTAACGTATCTCCAACTGGAGCTGCAACAATATTTTTAATGCCGCAAATAATCCATCCTACTTCTCCACATTTTAATGAATTTTTATACAATTTTTTAGGAGTAAAAATACCTATTTTTTCAACAAAGTAGGTTTTTCCTGTACTCATAACTTGAATTTTATCTTTTTCAAATAAAATGCCATTCTTAATTCTAATTAAAGAAACTACACCTAAATAATTATCAAACCATGAATCAATAATTAAAGCTTGAAGAGGATTATGAATTGAGCCTGATGGGCAAGGGATTTGTTGAATAAGATGTTCTATTAGTTCTTCAACGCCTTGACCTGTTTTTGCTGAACATTTTATAGCGTTTGATGTACTGATTCCTATAATGTCTTGAATGTCTTTTAATACTTTTTTCGGATTGGCGTTCGGTAAATCAATCTTATTTAATACTGGAATAATTTTTAAATTCATTTTCAGAGCAGTATGACAATTAGATAAAGTTTGTGCTTCAACTCCTTGAGTAGCATCAACTACCAATAACACACCTTCACAGGCTGATAATGATCGAGATACCTCATATGAAAAATTTACATGACCTGGGGTATCAATAAAATTTAAATTAAAAAGATCACCTGTTTTATTTTTATAATTGATCATAACACTTTGCGCTTTAATTGTGATGCCTCTTTCTTTTTCTAAATCCATTGAATCTAATACTTGATTAAACATTTCTCTATCAGGCAGTCCGCCACAAATTTGTATGAGTCGATCAGATAACGTTGATTTTCCATGATCAATATGAGCTATAATAGAAAAATTTCTTATATTTTTCATGTTATATTTTTAGACCTTTCAGTTTTTTTATATATTTTAACATGCACAAAAATATTTTTTATATTTATTTATTTAAATTAATAATTTATATCTTTTAAAAAATTAATAACTGTTAAAACTATGAATATATAATTTATTTATTTTTTTTTATAATATATAATATATTTATAAACATTAAAAAAATATTATGAATTGTATTTTTTATGAATCAAAATCATACTAAAAAAGTTATTGTCGCAATGTCGGGAGGGGTAGATTCCTCTGTTTCTGCTTGGCTTTTAAAACAACAAAAATATCAAGTAGAAGGTTTATTTATGAAAAATTGGGAAGAAGATGATGAAGAAGGGTATTGTACTTCTGCTCAAGATTTATTTGATGCTGAAAATGTTTGTCAAAAATTAAATATTTATCTTCATAAAATTAACTTTTCAACAGAGTTTTGGGAACGTGTTTTTGTGAATTTTATTAAAGAATATAAAATCGGTAATACCCCTAATCCAGATATATTATGTAATAAAGAAATTAAATTTAATACTTTCTTAAAATATTCAATTGATAATCTTAATGCTGACTATATTGCAACAGGTCACTATGCGCGAATAGAAAAAAAAGATCAAAAATATTTTTTACTAAAGTCTTTAGATTTAAAAAAAGATCAAACTTATTTTTTATATACTTTAAAAGATACTCAGCTTAAAAAAATTTTATTTCCAGTTGGATCTTTAAAAAAACAGAAAGTTAGAAGTATTGCCAAAGCATTACATTTTAAAGTAGCTGAAAAAAAAGATTCTACTGGAATTTGTTTTATTGGATCTAGAAATTTTAAAAAGTTTCTTAATCGCTATATTAAAGAAAAAAAAGGCGATATAATAACCACTAATGGTGAAATTATTGGACAGCATAAAGGTGTTTTTTACTATACTTTAGGTCAAAGAAAGGGTCTTGGAATTGGTGGAATACAAGGAAAATACAATATTGCATGGTACGTAGTAGATAAAGATGTAAAAAATAATACATTAACTGTTGCTCAAGGCTCTTTAAACAAATATCTTATGTCTACAGGTTTAATTATTAAATGTGTTCATTGGATTAATAAAAAACAATTATTTTTCCCGTTTCGTTGTTCTGTAAAAACAAGATACCAACAAAATATGGTTGAATGTCAAATAGAATATATAAATAATATTAATATAAAAATTTTATTTGATTTTCCAGTAGCAGCGGTGACTCCAGGGCAATCTGCCGTGTTATATTTATCAGATATTTGCATAGGCGGCGGAATTATTGAATCTAGATTACCATTATTTTGATGAACAATATTGTAACATACATAGTCAAATTATCGTATAGTTATTCACAGAACATGTTTAATCATATTTTGATATTATTAAAATATATATCATGATCACAATAACATTTTTAAGTATAATACAAAACGCTTTTCTAGAAAATATAATCATGTTAAATTTTTATAAATATTACTAATTAAAAACTGATAACATTCATTTTTTATATTAATATTTTATTTTTCTGAATATCAATGTCAATAGAATCAAGTAAATTATAATACTTGTATTCTTAAAACAAAATTGATCTGTTTTTTTTGAAAAAAATTTATTTTCTTCAATACTAAAATAAATAGTAATATCATTTATGAATGAAAATAAAAATGAAATAATTATATCACTAAATAATTGAGCATTAAACAACTTAAAAAAAATTAGATATTACTTGAAAATATTTAGTTTACTTTTTAATTCTTGAATTAATCTATATCGGTATTATTAGAAATATCTTAGAACTAAAAAATTAGTTTTATTTTTTGATATTTTTTTGATTAAAACATCAATAAATATTATACCATTTAGACGATAAAATAGACGATAAAATAGATTTTTTAAACAAAAATGCAGGATTAAAGAATGAAATTAACCTCTTTAACGGCTATTTCACCTATTGATGGAAGATACAGTGATGTAACAGTATTATTAAGGAATATTTTTAGTGAATTTAGCTTTTTTAAATATCGTCTTTATGTAGAAATACAGTGGTTTAAAAAAATTATGAGCATGTCTCAAACATTAAAAATTAATTTTTTTGAACATAAAAAATTATTTTTACTTGATGAAATTATTAATAATTTCAATGAAAATGATGCGATTTGTATAAAAAAAATAGAAAAAAAAACTAATCATGATATTAAAGCTTTAGAATATTTTTTAAAAAAACAAGTATTAAAATTAGATTTTTTTGAATCGGTATCAGAATTTATACATTTTGGTTGTACTTCAGAAGATATTAATAACATAGCATATGCTTTAATGTTGAAAGATGCTCGAGATCAAATCATTTTACCATTATGGTATGACATTATTCATGCTTTAAAAAAAATGATGATACAACATCAATATGTTTCCTTGTTGTCTTTGACTCATGGACAGCCAGCTACTCCTTCTACTATGGGCAAAGAAATAGCTAATTTTTATTATCGCATGAAACGTCAATATAAAAAACTAAAAAAAATAGAAATATTGGCAAAAATGAATGGAACTACTGGTAATTATAATGCGCATTTAGCTGCTTATCCCAATATTAATTGGCATACAATCAGCAAAGAGTTCGTGACTTCTTTAGGTATTAATTGGAATCCATACACGACACAAATTGAACCGCATGACTACATTGCAGAACTATTTTCTTGTGTTTGTTTATTTAATACAATATTGATTAATTTTAATCGTGATATATGGGGATATATTTCACTTGATTATTTTCATCAAAAATTAAAAGACTGCGAAATAGGCTCTTCAATTATGCCACATAAGGTTAACCCTATTGATTTTGAAAATTCTGAAGGAAATTTAGGATTGTCTAATGCTTTAATGAATCATATGATAATGAAGTTACCGATTTCTAGATGGCAACGTGATTTAAGTGATTCTACAGTATTAAGAAATTTAGGAGTTGCTATATCTTATTCTATAATTTCATATCATTCTGTATTATTAGGTGTCAACAAATTACGTATTAATAAAGATAGAATCTTAGAAATGTTAAATCAACATTGGTCTATTTTATCTGAACCTATTCAAACAGTGATGCGTCGTTATGGCATAAAAAATGGATATGAAAAATTAAAAGAAATAACTCGTGGAAAAAAAATAGATAAAAGTATTATACATGATTTTATCTCTCAATTAAATATACCAGAGAATGAAAAAATTCGATTACAAAATATAAATCCTGAAAATTATATTGGTAATGCAAGTCAAACTATTAATGAAATGATCAACGATATCAATTAATATTTTATATAATATTTTGCTGATATTTTAAGATTTACTAAAATCAAGGACAAATTTTATTTTGACATCATTAATTATAATTATCTCTTTGTTTTTTTGCACCGGATTTAACTATATTTTAAATACAAAACATTATGTTAATAGTAAATATTTTTTAAATAAAAATACTATAAACAAAAACATATGCGCTTGGAATAAATTAATTAATATTGCTTCAAATAAATATCAGGTAGATAGTAAACTGATTCAGTCTATTATTTATGTAGAATCTTCGGGTAATCCTTATTCTAAAAGTCGTTCTAATGCAATTGGATTAATGCAAATCAAACCATCTTCAGCAGGTATTGAAGTCTATCGTTTATATAAAAAAAAAGGACAACCTTCTATACAAGAATTATATAATCCCGAAACAAATATTGATATGGGAACAGCTTATCTCAGTTTATTACAAAAAAAAAACTTTTTGGAATCAGCAATAAAGATATGATGCGTTGCGCTACGATTGTTGCTTATGTTAATGGAACAGATGCTTTGCTTAAAATTTTTTCCAAAAATAGACAACAGGCAAAATCAATGATTAATAAAATGACCATAGAATCTTTCTATAGATATATTAAAAAAAAACATCCTGCACAACAAGCATCTCGTTATTTAAAAAAAGTCATGAATATTTATAATTTAATGTAAATATTAAATACAAATATAAAGTAGAAAATATAATAATTTAGAATTGTAGTATTATCAACTTAATTAAAAATATATTGATGTTTGAGATTAATATAATGGGATTATTACATGGCAAAAAAATTTTAATAACTGGTATTTCCGGTATTCGATCTATTGCATTTAGCATAGCAAAAACTCTATATAATCAAAAAGCAGAATTAGCATTTTCGTGCCAAAACAAAAAAATCACTAAAACAGTAAAAAAAATAGCAGCATCTATGGAATCTGATATTGTGTTAATATGTGATGTTGGAAAAGATCAAGATATTAAAAAATTATTTTTGGATTTATCTAAAAAATGGAGTAAATTTGATGGCTTAGTTCATTCTATTGCTTATAGTCCCAAAAATCTTTTTTATGGGGATTTTATTGATGATGTTAGTCGAGAAGGATTTAATATTTCTCATGAAATAAGTTCTTATAGTTTTTTAGCATTAGCAAAAGAATGTAGAAACATGTTAAATAATTTTTCTTCTTTGTTAACCTTGTCTTTTCTAGGTTCTCAAAGAATTATAAAGAATTATAATCTTATGGGTTTAGCTAAAGCTTCTTTAGAAGCAAATGTTCGGTATATGGCGTCTTCTTTAGGTAAACAAAATATTAGAGTGAACGTTATTTCTCCTGGTCCTATTAAAACGGTTTCTTCTTATAGTATTAAGAATTTTAAAAAAATACAACAATGTTATTCTTCTTTTGCATTAATCAAAAATCCTATCACACCTGAAAACATAGGAAACGTTGCATCTTTTTTACTGTCTAATTTATCATTAGGTATTACTGGTTCCGTTATTTATGTTGATAATGGTTTTAATATTAATACTATAATATAATCATATAGCGTTTATAGCACAATGACATTATATTGTGATTATAAAAAATATGTATATTATAGATACATCATTTATCATATTGATTTTTTATAAAATGATTTATTTTTTGAAAAATAAATTTTGTAATTTCTTAATAAATAAACTTTTATAAGTTCACTTAAAAAAATATCTATACTATTTGATAAATAAGTTATATATTTAAATAGATTTTTAAATTCATACTATTATTAATAGTTTAATATAACAATTAGGTTTTATCATTATGTTCCATAATAATCCATTACTTGCACAGTTAAAAAAAAATCTACATGCTAAAACACCACGTGTAGAAGGCGTAGTGAAAAGTACTGAAAGAGGATTTGGATTTTTAGAAATTGATGCACAAAGAAGTTATTTTATTCCACCTAAAAACATGAAAAAAGTTATGAATGGAGATAAAATAATTGCATTATTAAAAATAGAAAAAGAAAGAGAAATAATTGAACCAGAAAAATTAATTGAACCTTTTTTAAATAGATTTGTTGGAAAAATAGAAAAAAAAGATAATAAATTGTTTATTATACCTGATTATCCATTTTTAAAAAAAATCATTAAATGCGATTATAATAAAACCTGTCTAGATGTTTTTCAAAACGGAGATTGGGCCGTAGCTAAATTAATAAAACATAAATTAAATGGAGATAATGCGTTTTCTGCTGAATTAATAGAAAAAATTATCACAAAAGATGATCCTTTAATTCCATGGTGGGTTACCCTAGCACGTCACAATCTATCTAGAACAGAACCTTATGTAAAAAATAATTGTTTTAATTTGCAAGAAAACTTTGAAAGAAGAGATTTAACAAAATTAGAATTTATTACTATAGATAATAGTAATACTAAAGATATTGATGATGCTATTTTTATTAATGAAACTAGTCCCGAAGAATTTTGCTTGACTGTAGCTATTGCAGATCCTACTGCTTATATAAAATATGGCAGTGAATTAGATATTATAGCATATCAAAGAAGTTTTACGAATTATTTGCCTGGACTGAATATCCCCATGCTACCTAGAAAATTGTCAGAAGATATATGCTCATTAAATCAAAATGCACATCGTCCAGTGTTAGCATGCAGTATAAATATTTTAAAAGATGGAAGTATATCTAATGATGATATTCAGTTTTTTTTAGCATGGATTGAATCTAAATCAAAATTATCTTATGAGCAAGTTTCAGATTGGATTGATCAATCTGGAACATGGAAACCACCTACAAAATCTATAGAAAATCAAATATTGCTTTTGCATCGTTTATGTTTATTAAGAATGAAATGGCGATCTATAAATGCTGTTTTATTTAAAGATAGTATAGAATATCGTTTTAATTTATCTGACATTGGAAAAATTGATGTTGTTATTGAAAAAAGACGTATTGCTCATAAAATTATTGAAGAATCGATGATCATTGCTAATGTTTCAGCTGCTAAATTTTTGTCTAAATATCTTGGTTTTGGTATTTATAACATTCATAATGGTTTTGATGTTACTAATGCTGAAAATGTTATTTCTTTTTTAAAAAAATATAATTTAAATTTTACTGTTAAAGAAATAACTAGTCTTAAAGGTTTTTGTAAATTAAGACGTGTGTTAAATATAGTATCTAACGAATATATTAATAGTAGAATTCGTCGTTTTCAATCTTTTGGAGATTTTAGTATTGTACCTGGTCCTCATTTTGGACTAGGATTTACGGAATATGCTACCTGGACTTCTCCAATTAGAAAATATAGTGATATGATTAATCATCGTTTATTAAAATCTATTATAAATAAAGAACAAGCAATATTACTTAATGAAGATATTAAATTCAAAATTAGTGAACAAAAAAAACGTAATAGAATAGCTGAAAGAGATGTTTCAGATTGGCTTTATACTATGTATTTACAACAAAAAGAACATCGATATAAAACATTTCAAGCTGAAATTACTGACATTTCAAGAAATGGAATTAGAGCTAGATTAATAGAAAATGGCGCTAACGTTTTTATTCCTGGTGTTTTATTACATAAAAATAGAGACGAATTACTTTTTAATAAAGACATGGGAACGGTTTTTATTAATGGTATTATGCAATACAAAGTGTCTGATGTGATTCCAGTAACAATATTTGATATTAAATCAGATACTCGTAGTATTATAGCAAAACTTAAATTGTAATTTAAAAAAAATCTCTTATTTTTTTAAAAAAATAAAATACTTTTAAACAAGTTATACTAATGTAATACAAATTACGAGCACAATATATGAATATTTCAATTTTGGATTTATCTATATATATAAAGTTTCTTATAGGTTTGTGTGCTTTAGTCAATCCTATTGGAATGATACCTATTTTTACAACTATGACAAATGGTCAATCAATTCTAGAAAGAAAAAAAACTAATGTTATAGCTAATTTTTCGGCATCATTAATATTAATTATATCATTGTTTTTTGGAAGCGCTATTTTAAGTGCGTTTGGAATATCTATTAATTCTTTTCGTATTGCTGGTGGCATATTAATTATTAGCATAGCTTTTTCTATGATTAGTGGAGATTTTATAAATAAAATTAAAAGCACAAAAGAAAAACCAGACAATCAAAATTCAGCAAATATCAGCGTAATCCCCTTAGCAATGCCTTTAATTGCAGGGCCAGGAGCAATCAGTTCAACAATTGTTTGGAGTACTTATCATTCTAATTGGATGAGTTTATGTATATGTAGTGGTTTTATTGTTTTATTTTCATGTATATGTTGGCTATGTTTTCAAGCTGCGCCGTGTGTGGTAAATATTTTAGGACAAACAGGCATAAACATTATTACTCGTATTATGGGTTTATTGCTAATGTCACTGGGAATAGAATTTATTACTACTGGAATCATCACTATTTTTCCTGGATTATTACATTAAACTATTATGTACGTTGTCGTTAACAATACAAACATTATTTTTCGAAATTTAGGATTAGAAGATTATTCAATTATTTTTAAAAAAATGCATGATTTTTGTTTGTTACGTAACAGTGACACTTCTGATGAAATTTGGTTTGTTGAACATTATCCAACCTTTACAAAAGGATTATCTAATCAAGAAAAAAAAATAACGCACATTCATAATATACCTGTAATAAATACTAATAGAGGTGGGAATATTACTTATCATGCACCAGGACAACAAATATTATATTTTTTAATTGATTTAAAACGAAGAAATATTAACATTCGTCAACTAATCACAATTATGGAAAACATAGTGATAAAAACTTTAAATCAATTTTCTATTCCGGGATATCTTAAAGCACAATCACCAGGTATATATGTCAACGAAAAAAAAATTTGTTCCTTAGGATTACGTGTAACAAAACATTCTACTTTACATGGTTTAGCAATTAACGTAAATATGGATTTAACACCATTTAATTATATTCATCCCTGTGGAGATAAAAACATAATCATGACGCAAATCAAAGATTTTCACATAGATATAAAATTAAAAAATGTAAGAAATCTGTTAATGAAAATATCAAGAGATTATTTTAAATATTAATAAAAATTAATAATACAATTTTACTATTTTCATTATCCTTATGCCTAAGAAATGCAGTCATTAAAAATAAAAACATTTTACATAATACATTGTTTTATAAAAAAATAAAAAAAATAAAAATAATGAAAACTATACCGGTCAAAGTAAATCATTCTTTTAAAAAAACATTACTCAAACCTAATTGGATAAAAATTAAAGTACCTATTGATACATCTCGAATTCATATAATAAAAAATGCTCTTCGTAAAAATGGTTTACATTCTGTTTGTGAAGAAGCACAGTGTCCAAATCTATCTGAATGTTTTAATAATGGTACTGCAACTTTTATGATTCTTGGTTCAAAATGTACTCGAAACTGTACTTTTTGTGCTGTATCGCATGGAAAACCTGACATAGTAAACACAGAAGAACCTAAAAAGTTATCTAATACAATCTTCGATATGAATATTAGTTATGTTGTTATCACATCAGTAGTTCGCGATGATTTATATGATGGAGGTGCTAAACATTTTGTTGATTGTATTAAAGCTATTAGAGATAAAAATCAGGTAAAAATCGAAATATTAGTTCCAGATTTTCGAGGAAGAATTAAATTAGTTTTAGATATTTTTGATCATTCATTACCTGATATTTTTAATCATAATATAGAAAGTATTCCAAGAATGTATAAAAGCATTCGTCCTGGTGCAAATTATCAAAGATCATTGAAATTATTAGAAGAATTTAAAAAAAAATATACAAATATTCCTACGAAATCTGGTTTAATGTTAGGAGTTGGTGAAAAAGAAAAAGAAGTTCTTCAAGTAATAAAAGATCTTTATGCCAGTGGGGTCACGTTACTGACAATAGGACAATATCTACAACCAAGTGATAAACATTTTCCTGTACAACGTTATGTATTGCCAAGAGAATTTCAAGATCTAAAAGCAGCAGCATTATCTATTGGTTTTGATCATGTTTTTTCTGGACCGTTAGTACGTTCATCGTATCATGCTAGTTTTCAATCTTATTTATCTTTTAAAAAATCAAGTTGATGTCGTTATAAAAAACAATTTTTTATATATTTGGCATTAAACAATATATATATAATTATATTTTATAAATGTATTTTATTTATCCTAGAGGTTATATAGTGTTAAATTCTAATGTTTTAAATATTCCTAAAATTATTATTGCATTAGATTTTCCTAATAAAAAGGCGGCGATGAAATTAGTTGATCTTTTAAATCCATCGATTTTTTATTTAAAAATTGGCAAGGAAATGTTTACAATTTTAGGTCATCAATTTGTTAAAGAATTACATCAGCTAGGATTTAATATTTTTCTTGATTTAAAGTTTCATGATATTCCTAATACTGTTTTTAATGCTACTAAAGCTGCTGCAGATTTAGGAATATGGATGTTGAGCATTCACGCTTCCGGCGGAAAAAAAATGTTAATGTCTGCAAAAAAAGCATTACAATCTTTTGATAAAGCACCTTTATTGATAGCTATTACAGCATTAACGAGTTTAAAAGAAATAGAATTAAAAGAAATTGGAGTTCATATTTCACTAACAGAATATATATTAACACTTTCAAAATTATCTAATGATTGTGGTTTAGATGGGGTAGTATGTCCTGGAAAAGAAGCGAAAAAAATAAAATATTTATTTGGAAATAAATATAAAATTATTACACCTGGTATTAGATTTTCTGAAGATTTATCGTATGACCAAAACAACGTTATTTCCCCAAAAGAAGCTAAAGCATATAATATAGATTATATAGTTTTAGGACGTTCTGTTACCATGTCAAAAAATCCTATTCATAAACTAAACTTAATAATAAATTCTATGAAATACACTTAAAAAATTTTTTAATTTTTTAGTTAAGAGGTTTTTATGCAATTAATAAAAATAGAAAAAGCAATGTTACCAACTCCTTGGGGAAGTTTTTTTATTTTTGGTTTTGAAGAAAAAAAAAGTGGAAAAAATCACATTGCTCTTGTTTATGGAAATATAAAAAAAAGTACTCCTGTACTTGCTAGAGTACATTCAGAATGTCTTACAGGAGATGCTCTTTTTAGTTTAAGATGCGATTGTGGTTCTCAATTAAAAATGGCAATGAAAATAATTGCTAAATCAGGAAGCGGTATACTGATTTATCATCGCCAAGAAGGAAGAAACATTGGTTTACTCAATAAAATTAAAGCATATGCCTTACAAGATCAAGGTTTTGATACTGTTGAGGCCAATGAAAAACTAGGTTTTTCTGCAGATGCAAGAGATTTTTCATTATGTGCTGACATATTCAAAATATTAAAAGTTAAAAAAATACGTTTATTAACAAACAATCCATTAAAAGTAACAATGCTGAATAATGCAGGCATAAATATTATAGAACGCGTACCTCTTATAACAAAAACAAATTCTAAAAACGAATTTTATTTACAAACTAAAGAAAAAAAAATGGGTCACGTTTTTAAATAGATATCTTGATTCAGCTGAAAATGGTGAAAAAAATTATTTAAAAATTAAAAATATTCTTATAACAAAGGACTTAAAAAATAAAAGATTTTCTCTACAACTCTGGTCCAATATGCCCGCATAGACCAGACTTTTTCATCTAATAAAATTGAATTGGTAATATAATCTTGTTGTATACCAAGTAATTTTTTTCCAAAATATTGATCATCAATAACTAAGGTAATTTCAAAATTTAACCAAAGACTTCTCATATCTAAATTAACAGTTCCAATTAAGCTTAATTGTTGATCAACTAAAATACTTTTGCTATGTAATAAACCTTTTTTAAATCGATAAATTTTTACTCCAGCTTCTAATAATTCTGCAAAAAAGACTCTACTAGACCATTTGACTAAAATAGAATCATGGTATAATGGTATGATAATACTAACATTAACACCTCTTTGTGCTGCCGCACAAATAGCATATAATAAATCTTCACTGGGAACTAAATATGGTGTTGTTATGATTAATTCTTTTCTAGCTGAATAAATAGCAGTTAATAAAGCTTGATGAATCATGTTTTTAGGAAAACCAGGTCCGGATGCAATTACTTGCATTGCAGCAGTGGTATCAGATTGATTATTATTCAAGGTTTTTTCAGGTAATGATGGTAAAATTTTATCACCTGTTTCAATTTCCCAATCACAAGAATAAATCATGCCTATCATCGATGCAATAGGACCTTCTATTCTAGCCATTAAATCAATCCATTGACCGATTCCAGAAGATTGTTTGAATAATAAGGGATCAGCAAGATTCATACTTCCTGAGTATACAATGTAATTATCAATTAATACGATTTTTCTATGTTGTCTCACATCTAAGCGTCTTAAACAGACTCTTAATAAATTAAATTTTAAAGATTCTACAACCTGAATGCCAGCTTGTCTCATAATTTTTACCCAAGGGCTTCTAAAAAAAGCTATACTTCCAGCAGAATCCAACATTAATCGACATTTTATACCTCTTTTTGCAGATTGAATAAGAGCAATTGCAACATCATCTGCTATACCTCCAGGTTTCCAAATATAAAATACCATTTCGATGTTTTTACGTGCTAAAGAAATATCACGTATTAAAATTTTCATTGTATGA
Source organism: Buchnera aphidicola (Hyadaphis tataricae) (assembly GCF_005081445.1). Lineage (NCBI taxonomy): Bacteria > Pseudomonadati > Pseudomonadota > Gammaproteobacteria > Enterobacterales > Erwiniaceae > Buchnera > Buchnera aphidicola. Next base: position 295,280 of record NZ_CP034873.1, read on the forward strand.
TGAGTATTGCTCAATAGTTTTATTTTATTACTTTTAACACCAGAAATTCCTTGTCTATGTTTACATAATTGAAATAAAGTAGTAGCTACTTCGCTATTTTTTTCTTGAAAAATATGATTGTGTTCTTTAAATTTATTCAACCATTGATTAGATATTGACCAAATTTGATTTGCTATTTTTTTTTGTCTTTTGCATAAATATAGTTCTCCAAAAAAAAACCAAATAGAAAAACCAATTAATGGAATGATATAAATTATTAACAACCAAGACATAGAAGCAGATATACTACGTCTTTTTATTAATATGCGAAAAGTAATGTTTGCTACTGATAACCAATATAATAAAAATATTAAAAATTTTATTGAATAATAAAAAATATCCATTTATTACTATTCCTATTAATATTTAAAAAAATGTCTGTTAAAATATTACACAAATACATCATGTAACTATGATGCTATATAGCATAAAACTTTTTATAATGATGTTTAAATAATACTCATAGGACATAATTCACGAGGTTTTCCTCTTTTATCAATAGCCACATAAATAAACTCGCCTTTTGCAGCGCAATAATATTGACCAAATTCTTTTGAATCAACTTTTTTAACCCATATTTCTATATGAATATTAATTGAACTATTTCCAATTTTTATACAATGTCCATAACAACTGACAACTTCTCCGACTGATACAGATTTTAAAAAAGTAATATTATTTACTTGTACAGTAACGACTTTACCGCCTGAAATTTCTTTTGCTAATATTGCCCCACCGATATCCATTTTAGACATAATCCAACCACCAAATATATCACCATTAGCATTTTTATTTTTAGGCATTGCAAGTGTTTTTAATACTATTATTCCCTTCGGTAATATGTTGATATTTAACATTTTTGCGACATATACTCCATGAAAATATAAAAAATTATTCTTTTTTTAACATTTTAGAATTGATATAAATACTAGTTATTAAAATTAAAAAAAATGTTAAAGTAGTAAATCCAAAAACTTTAAATGTTACCCATGTTTTTTCTGAACACCAGAATGCTATATAAATGTTTAACAAACTGCAACCTAAAAAAAACAAAAACCAGAAAAAATTAATCTTTTTCCAATAAACATCAGATATATTAATATCATTTTCTAAAAATCTTTGCATAATTGTTTTTTTTAGAAAAAATTGACTAATAAATAAAATTATTGCAAAAATAATATAAATAATCGTAATTTTCCATTTGATAAATCTAGTGTCATGAAAAAATATTGTCAAAGATGCAAATAGAACAATTGTTAAAAAACTAAAAAGATTCATTTTATCGATTTCATGATAAATAATCCAATATAGTATACATATGAAACCTGAAGTAAAAATTAATGATCCTGAAGCAACAAAAATATCGTAAAAATTATAAAAAACAAAAAAAACAATCATTGGGAGTATATTTAATATTTGTTTCATAATATAAACTTAAATAATGTTAATTTTTGCATGAACGTAAAAAAATCATATAAAAACGAAATAAATATATAATTAGTAAAGAATATAATAAATTCATACTAATATTAGATATTAAAAAAAGAACATTCTTATTAAGAAAAATCATGTTAGATATTATGATTGTGAGGATAGATTTACTACAGATCCAAAATAAAAAACCTGGAGCTATGATTTTTATATTTTTCCAACAAATATTCATGCTAAGAAAAATTGATTCTATTAAAGTATTTTCTTTAAAAGATAAAATAATCGGTGCTAAAGATAAGACCATTGATAGTAATACACCTGGAATCACAAAAAACATAAAACCTAATTGAACAAAAAAAGCAGTGATCAAATTTAATACAAGTAAATTTGGTATTGATTTAAATAACGAAGATGTTAAAGGAGTAATGGTTGTTTCTTTGTTTTTTGATACAGTAAAAATTAAGGTGATTACACTACTTAATAACAATGTTTTATTTATTAATAATGCAATTATTTTTAAAATGCAGTATTTAAATAGTTCATTTTTTTCTTCTATGTTCATATGATAAAGTAAATCTAACAAAGAACGTGTATCAATAAATTTATTATTTTCTATTATAGTAACAATCTGTGTGTTTGGTTGTATAAACATATTGATCAATATACTAAAAAACGTTATAAAAATAGATATAAAAAAAATAGAACTAATTTGATTAGAAAAAAAATGATATGTATCATTTTTTATTTCACTAACTGTAATCACTATATGTATGCTCCTTTTTTATAAAATTTATATATAATATAAAGATTATACATATAATTTTACAGAAAAATATTATTTAAATGAAAAATGTTATTCAAAATGAAAGCATCTTGTTGTACAAATTGATCATATTGATTTAGTAGCATTTTTTAAAATACTAGAAAACGTTTTTATTTTTTTAATCATTGTATTTTCTTGAGTTAAATTTTTTTCAATAATATTAATGATTGCAGATCCACATATTACACCCGATAATCCTGAAAACAGTGCTTTTTGTATTTGAACAGGATTAGAAATACCAAAACCTTGTAATAATGGTATTGAATTATATAATTTTATCTTTTTTATGATTTTTTTAGAAAGTGATAATGTGTTGTTTTCTACTCCAGTGACACCAGGTCTAGACAAGACATAAATATATCCCTGAGCAAGTAAAGATATTTGATATAAAAAATTATCATCTGCATCTGGAGGACATATAAATATAGAATCAATATGATATTTATTTGCAGTGCTATAAAAAATTTTTGATTCTTCGATTGGTACATCTGCTATTAAAACTGAATCAACTCCAGCATGACGACATTGATAGTAAAAACTTTCAATTCCTTGATTATAGATTAGATTGGCATATATTAAAATACCAATAGGTAGATTAATATGTTTTTTTCTTACTTTTTGAATGGTTTCAAAATATTGAAAAAAATTGTTTTTTCTAGATAAAGCACGATAATTTGCTTTTTGAATTGTAGGTCCATCAGCTAAAGGATCTGAAAAGGGTATCCCTATTTCTAATGCATCTGCACCATTTTTTATTAAAACTTCAATAATTTTTATTGACGTTTCTAAAGATGGATCTCCTAAAACTATATATGGAACAAAACAACCTTCTTTTAAATTTTGCAATTTTTTAAACATGTCATCATATCGTTTCATCTGTCTTTCCTTGTTTTTTTAAAGCATCATGTACTGTAAAAATATCTTTGTCGCCGCGACCAGACAGATTGACAATAAAAATTTGTTTTTTTTCTGGAAACATGTTCATTAATTTACATGCATACGCTAATGCATGAGAAGACTCTAATGCAGGTATAATTCCTTCCTGTTTACATAAAATTTGAAATGCGACAAGAGCCTCTTTATCCGTAATAGATACGTATTGAACACGATTGATGCTTTTTAACCAAGCGTGTTCTGGACCAACAGATGGAAAATCTAATCCAGCCGAGATAGAATAAGATTCTTTAATTTGCCCTTCTTTATCTTGCATTAAATAAGATTTCATTCCAAAAAAAATACCAGGTCGTCCATGTTCTAAAGGTGCTCCATGTTTTTTTGTATTAACTCCATAACCTCCTGGCTCTACACCAATTAAATTTACTTTTTCATTAATAAAATCTGAAAAAATACCAATAGCATTTGAACCACCTCCAACACATGCAATAATTGCATCTGGTAATTTTTTTTCTTTTTCTAAAATTTGTTTTTTTGTTTCTTCGCCAATGATTTTTTGAAATTCTCGAACAATAGTTGGATAAGGATGCGGTCCTGCTGCCGTGCCAATCATATAATGAGCATCTTTATAGCTGTTAGACCAATCGCGTAATGCTTCGTTACATGCGTCTTTTAAAGTACCAGATCCATTTTTTACTGGTATCACTTCTGCACCCATTAATTGCATACGAAAAACATTTACATTTTGTCTTTGAATATCTTTATAACCCATATAGATTCTACACTTGAGATTTAGTAAAGCACAAGCTATGGCTGTAGCCACTCCATGTTGTCCAGCTCCAGTTTCAGCAATAATTTCTTTCTTTTTCATTTTTATAGCTAATAAAGCTTGACCTAACACTTGATTTGTTTTATGTGCTCCACCATGAAGTAAATCTTCTCTTTTAAGATAAATACGTGTATTCGTATTTTTAGTTATATTTTTGCATAATGTTAATGGTGTTGGTCTTCCGGCATAGTTTTTTAACAAATGAAAAAATTTTTTATGAAAACTAGTATCGTTTTGTGCCTTTACAAAATACTGCTCTAATTCTAACAAGGCCGGCATTAATATTTGAGGAACATACATGCCGCCAAATTCACCAAAATAAGGATTTAATAAGGTCATCGAATATATATTCCTATATTTATTAAAGATGATTTTATACAAAATATCTTAATTTTTGAAAAATCAATTTAATTTTGTTGTGATCTTTAACACCAGGACATATTTCTACACCAGAATTTAAATCTAGTCCTGAGCAATTTAATTTAGATGCTTCAATACAATTATTAGGATTAATTCCTCCTGCTAAGATCACATTTTCTAAAATATGATTTTTTAAAATTGACCAATTAAAAACAGTATTAGTTCCTCCTAAACCAGAATCAAAAACATACATATTTACATGATTCCAATTGATGCTTGGAAATGTTTTATCAATGGAAAAAGCTTTCCAAATGTTAATTTGTTTAGGTAGAGTTTTTCTCAATGTTTCAATATATTTTTTATCTTCTTTTCCATGTAATTGAACCGCATGTAAAGCAAGTTTTTCAGCAATATTAACTACAATATTAATATCTTCATTTTGGAATACACCTACATATCTTAACATATTTTTTAAAATAATATTTTTTGCTTGCTTATCATCAACTTTTCTTAAAGATGTTTTTACAAAAATTAGTCCTCCATAAAGAGCACCACATTTTTCTATTATTTTTGCATCATTACTATGAGTTAATCCACAGACTTTATTATTTCCAAAAATTAAAGAACGTACACCTATTTCTAATGTTTTTTCAGTCATTAAATGTGATCCGACTAAAAATCCATTGACAAATTTACTTAATTTTTTTATTTGACTATATTTTTTTATTCCAGATTCACTAATAATTATAATATCTTTAGGAATTAAAGCAGACAAGTGAGCAGTCCGATTTAAGTCAATAGATAAATCATGTAGATTACGATTATTAATTCCAATTATATTAGCTTTTAATTTAATAGCTCTACTTAATTCAGCGACATTGTTTACTTCAGTTAAGATTCCCATATTGAGTTCTTGTGCTAATTTTGATAATTCTTGATATTGTTTATCTTCTAAAATAGACAACATCAACAAAATCGCATCTGCATTATAATATCTAGCTAAATATACCTGATATACATCAACAAAAAAATCTTTACATAGAATCGGTTGATGTGCATATTGTTTTACTATATTAATAAAATCAAAATTTCCATCAAAATATTTCTCATCAGTCAACACAGAAATAGCAGAAGCGTATTTTTTATAAACCTTAGCAATATTAGTGAGATTAAAGTTTTTTCTAAGCACACCTAAAGAAGGAGATTTTTTTTTACATTCTAAGATAAAAAACGGTTTTTTATCTTTTTTTAAAGTGTGATAAAAGTTACGTGTTTGTGTATTAATTTTTCTTTGAAATTGAATTAATGGTTGTTGATGTTTTCTAAATGAAATCCACTTCATTTTATTTTTTATGATTTTTTCAAGTATTGTTGCTTGCATATTGATCTTCTTTTAACATGTTAGAGACTTTAATTATGTACTTATAAACTTCACCACTACGAATTTTATTTAATGCTAATTGGGTGTTATATTTTAAATCTTCAAATCCAAATATTTTTAACAACATCGCTACGTTTACAGCTATCAGTTCTTCATATAATTTATTACCCTTGCCTTGCATTATTTGTTTAATTATATGATAGTTTTCTTCAGGAGATTTTTCTTGAATCATTTTATTTTTATGCACATTTAAACCGAAATCTTTTGGTTCTAATTCATATGAAATTATTTTTTCATTAAATAATTCACTAACATATGTAACGCCATTTAATGTCACTTCATCAGTGTCGTTTCCGTGTAATACTATACCTCTTTGACATTTTAAATTTTTTAAAATGTGAATGAATAAATTAATTAATTTTTTATCATAAACACCTATTACAAAAAACGGCGGTGATGCAGGATTCAGAAAAGGTCCTAGCAAATTAAAAATAGTTCTAGTTTTTAATGTTTGACGAATGTTTTTAACATATTGAAAACTGTGATGATATTTAGGTGCAAACAAAAAACAAATATTCAATATGTCTAAAGTTTTTCGCGATTGACTTGAAGACGCATTTAAATTTATATTGAATTTTTCTAGTATATTCGAAGAACCTGATTTACTTGACACTCCTTGATTACAATGTTTAACGATTTTTAATCCACAACTAGCTGCTACAAAAGCACTGGCAGTAGAAATATTAATTGTATTCTTAACATCTCCCCCCGTTCCTACAATATCGGCAAAATCATATTTTGGTCTCGGAAAATATTTTACTTTTTCTAAAAGTGCAAGTATTGCTCCTACAATTTCTTCTTTAGATTCACCTCGGATTTTCATAGCAGTCAATATAGATGCTAATTCTAATTCTGTTATGCTTCCAGAAGCGATCGATTTAAAAAGTTGATAACTTTCTAATTGGTTTAAAGATTGCGAACTATAAATTTTATTCAAAATATTTCTCATTTTTGACTTTTGCTTTCCTGTTATAAAAATATTTAAATATTTTGATGTTATAAATTTTGGGATAAATAATAGTTGATTAAAATTATAAAATAATAAAAGTTAAACTATGTAATCATGTTAAATAAAACAATATATTTAAAATGCAAAACTAATACACAACTTTTTTTAAACACATGATACATTAATTGTATCTGTATTTTTGGAGTTATTTAAAAATGAACAAACTAAAGGTATTATTTTTATTTTCTTTAGTATCTATTACTTGGGGCACGACATGGATCGCGATGAAAATCGCAATTGAAACAATTCCTCCATTTTTTGCTACAGGAATACGCTTTTTGATTGCTGCTCCTTTATTAATTGTACTTGCGTTATATACAAAAACCCCTCTTTTATTTCCGATTGGACAAAGATGGTTTCAATTTTTTATTTCTATTTTTTATTTTTCTATACCGTTTACATTAATGTTATATGGAGGCGCTTATGTTAGTTCATCTACAGCTTCAGTCATATTTGCTAACATGCCTGTTGCTGTATTAATAGTATCTTTTTTATATCTAAAAAAAAAGTTGTTTTTCATACAAAAAATTGGTTTGATTATATCTTTAACTTCATTATTAATTATTTTGTTCATTGAGTTAAAAACAGAATATTTCGTACAATGGAAGGGTATTTTAGCCTTGCTTGTAGCGTTATTTAGTCATGCTGTCATTTATGCTGAATGTCAAAAAAAATCTTGTAATGTATCTGTAATTACTTTTAATGCTTTACCTTCATTATTATCTGGAATTATGTTATCTACTATTTCTTGGTTTTTAGAATCGCCAAACATTTTTGCTATTTCGAATAAATCTATTTTAGCTATACTTTATTTAGGCGATTTTTCTGGAATTTTTGGAATTTTATCATATTTTTATTTGCAAAAAAAAGTCAGTGCTTTTTATGCGTCTACTGTTTTTTTGGTTTTTCCAATAATTTCTGGTTTTTTAGAAAATTATATTTATCAAAATGTTATTTTATCATATGAAATTTGGTTTGTTTTTCCTTTATTAATAGGCATATTATTAACTTTAATATCAAGTGATTTTTCAAAAAAAAATATAAAATTTGAAAATACTAAAAATATAAAGGCATCATGAATGAGCGAAAAAATACAAAAAATTTTAGCTAGATACGGATATGGTTCACGTCGAAATATTGAAAAAATTATCAAATCTGGAAACGTTTTAATTAATAATAAAAAAATACTAATTGGTCAACGGATCGATTTAAATAATATCAATAACATTATAATTAATGGTGATAATGTTCTTATTAAAAAAAAAATTAGTACTAAAGTTTTAGTATACAACAAACCTGAAGGAGAAATTTGTACTAGAAGTGATTTTAAACATCGTCCTACAGTATTTAAAAAATTACCCATTCTTAATTGCCAAAAATGGATTAGTGTAGGAAGATTAGATTTGAATACTAGTGGTTTGTTATTATTTACAAACAATGGAAATTTAGCTAATCAACTTATGCATCCTAGCAATGAAATAGAAAGAGAATACTATATTCGTGTTTTTGGAAAAATTAATAAAAATACAATGAATATTTTAAAAAATGGAGTTAAAATCAAAGATCTTTATGTTTCTTTTAAAGATATTGAGCTTATTACAACGAACAATAGACGAAGAAATCAATGGTTAAAGGGCATCATATGTGAAGGAAAAAATCGTGAAATTAGACGTATATTTGAAACTGTTCAATGTAGAGTGAATAGATTAATTAGAATACGATATGGAAACATTTATTTGCCTAAAGAATTAAAGTCAGGACATTATTTTGAATTAAATTCAATATCAATAAATAATTTATCTAAATTAATTTCTATAAAACATTAATCAAAAAATTATTTTTTTACATTTTAAGAAGCTTCATATAATTTTAAAAGGATTAATTAAGTGAATCTGTTTATAAATTATGGATTGTTTTTAGCAAAAGTTATTACTTTTTTTATTGTTGGCGCAATAATAATTATATTCTCTTTTAAAATCTCAAAAAGAAAAAAAAATTCTAGAAGTCATTTGAAAATCACGTTATTGGAAAATAATTATAAAGACATTCAACAACAGATATTATTATCTACAATGAATGATATTGAAAGAAAAACGTGGTTAAAACAAGCAAAAAAACACAATAAAAAAATTACAAAAAACATTAGACAGGAAATATCAAATAATAAAGAAGTTTATTTTAAGAAAAAAAAGAAAATATTGTATGTAATAGATTTTAATGGTGGTGTTTATGCAAATGAAGTTATTGGATTAAGAAAAGAAATATCAGCTATACTTTCAGTTGCACGACCAAAAGACGAAGTGTTATTACGACTAGAAAGTTCCGGAGGGGTAGTGCATGGCTATGGATTAGCTGCAGCTCAATTAAATAGATTACGTCAAAGAGGTATACGATTAACGATATGTATAGATAAAGTTGCAGCCAGTGGAGGTTATATGATGGCATCTGTTGCAGATTATATTATTTCAGCGCCCTTTGCCATAATAGGTTCTATTGGTGTTGTAGCTCAAATACCTAATTTTAATAAATTATTAAAAAAATGTTTTATAGATATTGAATTACATACTGCAGGAGACTATAAAAGAACTTTAACTGTATTAGGAAACAATACAGATGCAACACGCAAAAAATTTTGTGAAGAATTGAATACAACACATGAATTATTTAAAAGATTTGTAAAAGAAATGCGTCCTTGTTTAGATATTGAAAGTGTTGCTAATGGTGAACATTGGTTTGGAACTATTGCGTTGGAAAAAAAACTAGTAGATGAAATTAATACTAGTGATTCTATATTAATATCCAAAATGAAAGAATACACATTATTAAATGTTCAATATGTTTACAGTAAAACAATGCTAGAACGTTTTGCTTCTTCAATTATAGAAAATATTAGCAAAAATTTGTTGAAAATGTTTTTTTATAAAAAACAGTTATAATATTATAACAATACCATTATTAAAAATGTTTTTTTGTGTTACTAACTAAATAAAATACTATTTGATTGTGATTTACTGGATAAAAAAAATGCAAAAATCTCTTGTTATCGTCGAGTCTCCAGCTAAAGCTAAAACTATAAATCAATATTTAGGTTGCCAGTATATAGTAAAATCTAGTATAGGACATGTTCGAGATTTACTTGCTAAAAAAAATAAAAAAAAGACAAATAAATCTATTAAAAAATGTCAAAATTCTGCTTCGAATGCTGATGAAATAAATTGTTTAATGAAAACAATAGGAATCAATCCTTACAAAAATTGGCAAGCTGAGTATCACATTCTTCCAGAAAAAGAAAAAATAATTTCCGAATTAAAAACTATATCTAATCAAGTTGATTATATATATCTTGCTACTGACTTAGATCGAGAAGGAGAGGCTATAGCATGGCACTTAAAAGAAGTTATAGGAGGAGATGCATCTAAATTTAAACGGGTAGTGTTTAATGAGATTACTAAAAAATCTATAAAAAAAGCGTTTCAAAACGTCAGCGATATTAATATACCTCGCGTACAGGCGCAACAAGCAAGAAGATTTATGGATCGCATTGTAGGTTATATGATATCACCCTTGCTATGGAAAAAAATTGCAAGAGGTTTGTCTGCAGGAAGAGTGCAATCTGTAGCGGTACGTATAATCTCAGAACGTGAACATGTTATAAAAAATTTTATTCCAAAAGAATATTGGAAATGTAATGTATCTTTATTCTTAAAGAAAGATATAAATGTTATTATGGATTTAACGCATTATAAAAATAAAAAATTTGATGTTTTTAAAAAGTGTGAATTAGATTCTTTTGCAGAAACGATAAAAAAATCTGAATTTGTAGTCAAAAGTCGCGAAGATAAAATATTACATATCACAGCTCCTACTCCTTTCATTACTTCTACTTTGCAACAATCTTCTAGCATTATTTTAGGATTTAGTGTTAAAAAAACAATGTTTTTAGCACAAAAATTATATGAAAAAGGTTATATTACTTATATGAGAACTGATTCAACTTATTTGAGTAAACATGCTATTAAAAAAGTACGATTATATATCAAAAAACACTATGGTGACAATTATTTACCAAAAATGGCTAACAAATATGCTAATTCTCAGTATTCTCAAGAAGCTCATGAAGCGATTCGACCATCAGACGTAGAAATAGAATATATAAATACAAACAATGTAAATTTAGAAGCTCAAAAATTATATACACTTATTAGAAAACAATTTATAGCATCACAAATGTCATCTGCAATATATAAATCTATTACCATTGTAGTTACAGCAGATCAATTTAAACTACAAAAAAATGAAAAAGTAATAATCTTTCAAGGTTGGAAAAAAGTTATAAAAAAAGAAAAACAAGAAACATCACGTTGTCTTTCTTTGAATATTGGTAATATATTAAATCTTGAAAAAATTATTTTTATTCAAAAGTTTACTAAACCGTTAGCGCGTTTCAATGAAGCTTCTTTAGTTCGTGAATTAGAAAAAAAAGGTATTGGAAGACCTTCTACTTATTCTTCTATTACATCAAAAATACAAGAAAGGGGTTACGTTAAAATAAAAGAAAAGCAATTATATGCAGAAAAAATGGGTGAAATTCTCACTACTAGGTTACAAAAAAATTTTAGTAATTTACTCGATTATAACTTTACAGCTAACATGGAAAAAAAATTAGATGAGATTGCTGACAATAAAATTAAGTGGACAGATGTTCTTGATGCTTTTTTTAAAGATTTTTCTAAAAGATTAGAACAAGCAAAAAAAGCTCCGGAAGAGGGTGGTATGGAATTAAATTTTGTTGTCATGACATCAATTCAATGCTCATCTTGTTGTAAAAAAATGGGTATAAAAAATGCTATGACCGGTGTTTTTTTGAGTTGTTCAGGATATGATGCACCACTCCAAGATCGTTGTAAACAGACAATCAATTTAATACCGTTAAATGATATTCATCATTCTAAAAACAACAGTGTAAAAAATATTCATCAATGCAATGAGTGTAAAATGGCAATGGATAGTTATTTAATTAATCACAAACTAAAAATTCATGTTTGTATTAACAATCCTAGTTGCATTGGTTATAAGTTAGAAGAAGGTAATTTTGATAGTCCGTCTTATTTATCCGCAATAGTCAAATGTGAAAAATGTCAAAATTATATGATATTAAAAAATGGTCGATTTGGAAAATTTTTTATTTGCATGACAAAACAATGCAAAAATACAAGAAAAGTTTTAGCTAATGGTGAAATATCAGAACCAAAATTAGAACCTATTAATTTTCCTCAATTATTATGTAAAGAATCAGATGCATGGTTTGTTTTAAGAGAAGGAATTTCTGGAATATTTTTCGCCGCAAACACGTTTCCTAAATCTCGTGAAACCAGATCTCCTTTTATATATGAATTAGACAAATTTAAAAATTTACTTCCAGAAAAAATACGTTATTTAGCTAGTGCTCCTAAAGTTGACAATAAAGGCAATAATACTATAGTATGTTTTAATAGAAAAACTAAACAATACTATATTGGATCTAAAAAAAATGGAAAACTAACAAATTGGTCAGCAATGTTTCTTGAAAAAAAATGGTGTATAATCAATAAAATAAAATAATTACATGATATTTTAGATGAAACATTGTCTTATTTTTTCTGTAATTAATCTAATAAATTTTGGGCTGCTAGTTAAATTTCCAGAATGACAATGATGATCTTCATGTCCTCCTGTAAAATCACTAATTAAGCAACCCGCTTCTCTTACTTGTAATTTTCCAGCTATAAAGTTACTGGGTTCTAAGTTGAAATCAAATAAACAATCTATTCTTCCTGCTGCCACATAAGCAGAATCGAGTACAGTAGACCCTGTTAATCTAAAAGAAACGCCAGATAAAATTAATTTTTTATATATTTGAAAATATGCAAAAGATTGATCATAAATGTAATTAGGCAGATTAACAGCAACTGTAGCATATTTTAAACTGGTAATATTAGTACATCTAGTTCTATATCCATTTAATTGAGAACCTTGCCCTTTAACAGCTGTGAATAAATCATTTCTTATAGGATCATAGATAACAGATATTTCTATCTTTTTTTTTACAATTACAGCTATAGAAATACAAAAATGTGGAAAGTTTTTAATAAAATTTTTTTTCCCGTCTAGTTCATTAACAATCCAAACTGTATTATTTTCATGTTGTTCTAATAAAATATTTTGACTTTTATTTAAGATAATATGATTAGGATAAGATTTATAAATAATTGCACTAATGGCAGTTTTTGTTTTATACATAATATTTTGTATAAAGATATTATTTTTTTCTCCATTTTCTTTTACAAACTTCTGTGTGTCATAATTTTGAATAATAATATTTCCTCCTCTTCTTACTGCACGAATAGCAATATTTAACATGGGATGCATTAAAATCTCCTAAATTTTACATTTTTTAAAATAATATCATAGTTTATTTATCTTTAATATTTTTAATCATGAAAATTTTTAATGTTAAAGATGTAATAAAAATCATTGATCATCAAAAAACATATTTTTTTTGAAAAAAAATAACACTGGATTAAAAACAATGCTTCCAATTTTTTAAAAAAAATGTGTTATATAAAATTTATTCAGGATTTGTATATGATAAATAATGAGAGTATATTAAATCGTTTAGATTCTAAAATCAATTTATTAAATTTGAATCGTCAAGAATTACATAGATTTTTAATCTCTTTAGGAGCTAAATCATTTTCTACACAACAAATAATGCATTGGATATACCATTATTATTGTAGTGATTTTAACAAGATGTTAAATATTAGTGCTAAAATAAGAAATCAATTACAAAAAAATTCTCGCATATTTGCACCAGAATTTACAGAAGAAAAAGTGTCGTTTGATGGCACTATAAAATGGATCACTGAAATAAACAAACAAAAAATAGAAACAGTGTATATTCCAGAACAAAAACGTTCAACACTTTGTGTTTCTTCTCAAATAGGCTGTCCTTTGAAATGTCATTTTTGCGCTACTGGTCAACAAGGTTTTAACAGAAATTTACAAGTTTTTGAAATTATCTCTCAAATTTGGCAAGCAAACAAACGATTACAAAAAAAAAATATCAATAATATTACTAATATAGTTTTTATGGGTATGGGTGAACCTCTGTTAAATCTAAAAAACGTTGTTTCTGCTTTAAATATTATATTAGATGAATTTGGCTTTGCTTTATCAAAACGAAAAATTACTTTATCTACGTCAGGAGTCGTTCCAGCTCTAGATAAGTTAAGATCGATGATTGACGTATCGTTAGCAATTTCTTTGCATGCATCAAATGATGTAATTCGAGATCTTATTATGCCAATTAACAAAAAATATAATATTCAGTCTATTTTAGATTCAACATTAAAATATTTTAGATCTTCTAAAGCTAATCGCGGAGGTGTCACCATAGAATACGTGATGCTAAATGGAATTAATGATGCAAATCAACATGCTGAACAATTAGCAGTGCTATTAAGAAAATTACCAAGCAAAATTAATCTAATTCCTTGGAATCCTTTTTTAGGTTCATCATTTGCATCTAGTAACATTAATAGAATCAACATTTTTGCAAATATTTTAAGAAGTAAGGGTTTTACTACAGTAATTAGAAAAAATAGAGGCAAAGACATTGATGCTGCATGTGGTCAGTTAACAGGAAATGTAAAAAATGACATTAAAAATGTAAAATATTCATAGAAAAAACAACAAAAATATTTGAATGATATACATATATTATATAGTATAAATTTTTTATTTTTCGTTTTACAAAATGCTTTATAGTTCAAAATAAACATTGAAAAAATATTCTATTGAAGTTTTTTTATTGAATATTTTTCATCTATATTTAATTTACAATAAAAATAACATGAACAAACTAAAAGTTTTTGATCGAAAAAAAACCAATCGTATTTATGTTGGACAGGTTCCTATTGGAAATAATGCACCCATTGCTATACAGTCAATGACTAATTCTAAAACAGAAGATTATTTAGCAACAATTAAACAGATTGCAGATTTAGAAAATGTAGGAGCAGATATTGTTCGCGTTTCTATACCTACTGTAGAAGCAGTAGAATCTTTTAAAAAAATTAAACAATCTGTTAAAATACCATTAATAGCAGATATACATTTTGATTATAGATTAGCCTTAAAATCGATAAAATATGGAGCAGATTGTTTACGAATAAATCCCGGTAACATTGGTAATAAAAAAAGAGTTTTAGCAATTGTTAATGCTGCAAAAATTAGCAATATACCAATTCGTATAGGCGTTAATTCAGGTTCTTTAGAAAAAGATATATTAAAAAAATACGGTACTCCTACTGCAGACGCTTTAGTCGAATCAGCGATGAACCACGTTGAATATTTCGATTTTTTAAACTTTTATAATTTTAAAATCAGTGTGAAAGCATCCAATATTTTTTTGGCTGTTGAAGCATATAAAAAATTGTCAAAAAAAACATCACAACCATTGCATATAGGAATAACAGAAGCAGGATCATTAAGAACTGGAACAATAAAATCTGCTATTGGATTGGCGCATTTACTCTTACATGGTATTGGAGATACAATACGTGTTTCACTAGCCGCGGATCCCATTGAGGAAGTGAAGGTCGCTTATGACATTTTAAAAATTTTAGGTTTGCGATCAAGAGGAATTAATTTTATTGCGTGTCCTACTTGTTCAAGACAAGAATTTGATGTAATCAATACCGTAAATACATTAGAAAAAAACTTAGAGGATATTTCAACTCCTATGGATGTATCTATTATTGGTTGTATTGTAAATGGAATAGGTGAAGCTAAGACATCTACATTAGGATTAACAGGAGGACATAAAAAAAGTGCAATTTATAAATATGGCATAAGAAAAAAAGAACAAATTAAAAATGTAGATATTATTAAAAAAATGGAAGAAAACATCCGAAAAACAGCAAAAGAATTAGATCGTTTAAAAAAAAATAATATTCAATCAACATAAAAGATACTTTTAAAGATAAGAGACAACAGTGAATATTAAATCAATTAGAGGTATGCATGATTATTTTCCAGAAGAATTAGCATTATGGAAACGTATAGAAAATATTTTAAAAGAAGTTTTGATGAGTTATTGTTATTTAGAAATTAGACTGCCATTGTTAGAAAAAACTGAGCTCTTTAAAAGAGCTATTGGCAACATTACTGATATTGTTGAAAAAGAAATGTATTCTTTTCAAGATAGAAAAGGTCACAGTTTAACATTACGCCCAGAAGGTACTGTAGGATGTATTCGTGCAATTATACAAAATTGTTTGTTAAAAAAGAAAAAACATCATAGATTTTGGTATTTAGGTCCCATGTTTCGATATGAAAGACCTCAAATGGGTAGATATCGTCAATTTTATCAACTTGGCGCTGAAGTTTTTGGGATAGATACTAAAGATATTGATTTAGAAATTATATTATTGACAAATCGTTTTTGGCAACGACTTGGAATTCATTCACATCTCACATTGGAAATTAATTCAATTGGATCCCAAACTGCTCGGGTTCAATATAAAACAGAATTAGTGTCTTTTCTTAAAAAACATGAATCTTTGCTAGACGAAGATTGTAAAAGAAGATTGTATACTAATCCGTTACGAATCTTAGATTCTAAAAATCAAGAAATTCAAAAAATACTAAAAGATGGACCACTATTAAAAAATTATATAGATTTTTCTGAAAATGTTGATTTTAAAAATTTATGCAATATGATTAGTTTTCATGGAATAAAATATAGATATAACCCAAAATTAGTAAGAGGATTAGATTATTATAATAACACTGTTTTTGAATGGAAAAGCAGTCAAATAGGAGCTCAAAATACTATTTGTGCAGGGGGTAGATATGATAATCTATTTCAAGAAATGGGAAGTCAAAAAACTTCTGGCATAGGATTTGCAATAGGAATGGAAAGATTAGTTTTGTTGATGAAATCATTGAATATTTTTTCTGATGTTATCAAAGAAGTAGATATTTATGTTATTTTTTTATCAGAAGAAAATAAAAATTATGCAGTTAAATTATCTGAAGAGATAAGAAATATATATCCAAAACTAAAAGTTTTTATTAATTTTTTTAATCAAAATATCAAAAAAAAAATAAAAAATGCTGTTATTAGTTCCGCAAGACTTGCTATTTTAATTGGTGATAATAACATGAAACAAAACCATGTTTTAGTTAAAGATTTAAAGAAAAGAACAGAACATTGTTTCGAAAAAGATGAGTTAATGATAAAAATCAATGATGTTTTTTATAGAAGAACATAAATATTATCGTTTTTATGTTTCTTTTACATATGTAATAAAAATTAACTTTTGGAAATATAATGTTAAATAAAAAAATGACGTTTTCAAAATATGATCCTGAACTATACAATATTATAGTACAAGAACAAATAAGACAAGAAAATCATATTGAATTAATTGCATCAGAAAATTATACAAGTGATTATGTTATGCAAGCGCAAGGATCTCAACTTACAAACAAATACGCAGAAGGTTATCCGGGAAAACGTTATTACGGTGGTTGTCAGTATGTAGATATTATCGAAGAATTAGCCATTTCTCGTGCAAAAAAATTATTTAACGCTGATTATGCTAATGTGCAACCTCATTCCGGTTCGCAAGCTAATTTTGCAGTTTATACAGCTTTAATTAAACCTGGAGACACAATATTAGGTATGGCATTATCGCATGGAGGTCATTTAACTCATGGTTCTCATGTGAATTTTTCTGGAAAAATGTATCATGTGATTTCTTACGGCGTTGATGATAATGGAAAAATTGATTATAAAGAATTATTACGTTTAGCTAAAAAATATAAACCAAAAATAATTATTGGTGGTTTTTCAGCATATTCTGGAATTTGTAAATGGAAAAAAATGCGTGAAATTGCTGATGAAATTAATGCATATTTTATTGTAGATATGGCGCATATTGCTGGATTGGTAGCAGCTGGAATTTATCCAAATCCAATAGATTATGCACATGTTGTAACCAGTACGACACATAAAACTTTAGCTGGTCCTCGTGGAGGATTAATATTATCTAGAAATGGTGATCATAATTTATATAAAAAATTGAATTTATCTGTATTTCCAGGATCTCAAGGAGGTCCATTAATGCATGTTATTGCAGCAAAAGCTGTTGCTTTCAAAGAAGCTTTGGAGCCAAATTTTAAAAAATATCAAATTAAAATAGTAAATAATGCTAAAAAAATGGTGCAAACTTTTTCTGAATTAGGATATAAAATCATTTCTGGAGAAACATCTAATCATCTTTTTTTAATTGATTTAAGCAATAAAAATATAACTGGAAAAGATGCTGAGATTGCTTTAAGTCAAGCTAATATAACTATTAACAAAAACACTATTCCTAATGATGTAAAAAGTCCTTTTATAACTTCAGGAATACGAATTGGAACAGCTGCAATCACTAGAAGAGGATTTGATGAAAAAGATGTTAAAGACATATCTATCTGGATATCTAGTATATTAAATGATATTCATGATACTAAGAACATTAGTAACATTAAACAACAGGTATTAGAATTATGTTCAAAGCATCCTGTTTATATTAAATAAAAAATCAAATATTATTTTATGAATAATAAATAATAAAAGTGATATTAAAACTTTTATATTAATATATGTATATTTTCTGTGTATTTAATCAGGTAATTGAATGTATATATTTTCTAAATTAATATGAGATTTTTTTGATATGTATGGAACTATGCCTAACAATGGAGATCGTAAATATTTTAATAAAGTTTGGATATAATATAGATTATATCTATCTTCAGGTACAACATTGTTAGCAATCCAACCCTTGCATTTTAATTTTTTAGAAAAAATTGCTTGTTCTGTTAAAATAGCATGGTTGATACAACCGAGTTTAATTCCTACTATTATGATTACTGTTAATCGTTCTTTTTGTACCCAATCTGCAAAAGTATTTTTATAAGATAAAGGAGTATACCAACCGCCTGCACCTTCTATTAAAATCCAATTGCTTTTATGCATCATATTTTTTAAACCCAAAGAAAGATCTTTTATATTAATGTTTTTATTACACATCTGACTTAAAATATGAGGAGGTGCATTTTCAAAAAATGTAATAGGATTAACTTCTGTATCACTGAGTATTACAGAACTGTTTTTTTTTAAAAAAAATGCATCCGTATTAATAACATGAGATGACATTTTTTGCAATCCAGAGGAAACAGGTTTATATCCAGCTGTTTTATATCCATATTGCGTAGCTTTTTTTAATAAAATAGTACTAACAAATGTTTTTCCAACATTAGTATCGGTTCCGGTGATAAAAAATTTTTTACTCATAAAATCTCTATTTTTAATAAATTATTTAAAAAATTTTTAATGCATCAAAATACATCATTTTTTATATGTTAAGCAATATAGTAATGCAGTAACTCAAATATAACTATTATTTTGTATAAAAATATATCAAATATAAATGTAATATTGAGTTACTCTTTAAATATAATAATTTTATTAATGGTAATATATCAATATTGTAATGGAAACTATAAAATAGTCAAAATAGTCCATTGATGATTACAATATTGAAGCATCATAATATTGATCTTTTTTAATTTTTAAAGGGTTTAATATAGCATGATTGTTATTTTTTTCTAATATTTTTTCTTGTTTATATTCTACATTTAAATTTAACTTTTTTAACAACTCTATATCATGTTGTTCTTCTGGATTGTTAGCAGTTAATAATTTACATCCATAAAAAATAGAATTCGCTCCAGCCATAAAACACATTGCTTGTGTTTGATCATTCATATTTTTTCGTCCTGCAGAAAGTCTAATATAAGATTGTGGCATCATAATGCGTGCGGTTGCAATAACACGAATGAAATCAAATGGTTCTATGTTTTGGTTTTTTTCCATAGGTGTTCCAGGAATTTTGACTAACATGTTAATCGGTACGCTTTCTGGATGAACAGGCAAGTTAGATAATTCCATTAACAATTCTATACGATCTTTTATGTCTTCTCCTAATCCGATAATACCTCCAGAACAAATTTTCATACCAGCTTTTCGAACAATATTTAAAGTATTTAATCTGTCTTGATAAGTTCTCGTAGTTACAACATTTTTATAAAATTTAGCAGAAGTGTCTAAATTATGATTATAAAAATCTAAACCTGCGTCTGATAATTTTTGTGCTTGTGAATTATTTAAAGAACCTAAAGTCATGCAAGTCTCCATACCCATAGCTTTAATCATTTTAATAATTTTTTCTAAATAAGGAATGTCTTTGTCTTTTGGATTTTTCCATGCAGCACCCATACAAAATCTAGTAGATCCTGAAGATTTTGCTTTTTTAGCTGCATTAAGAATGGTTTCTATTCCTAATAAAGCTTCTTTTTTTATACCTGTTTTATATCTAGAACTTTGAGGACAATATTTACAATCTTCTGGACAAGATCCAGTTTTAATTGAAAGCAAGGTACTTATTTGTATTGTATTCGGATTAAAATTTTTTCGATGTTTTTTTTGAGCTTGAAAAAAAAGATCAAAAAATGGTTGATTGAATAGTTTTTTTGTTTCTTCTAGAGTCCATGTTTTTTTCATATTTTCTCCAAAAAAAAATTATGATTTTATTTGATCAAAGAGTTATAATTAAATTATTGAATATGTTTTGATATGTAAATTATTATGATTCTATCTAACAAAAAATTCGATTATGAACATATTTGGCATCCTTATTCATCTATGATTAACCCAATTCCTTGTTATACCGTTGTTTCTGCTAAAGGGGTATACTTAAAACTCCATAATGGGAAAAAAGTGATAGATGGTATGTCTTCATGGTGGTCTGCAATACATGGTTATAATCATCCTATTTTGAACAAAGCCTTAAGAAAGCAGATCAAAAAAATGTCTCATGTGATGTTTGGAGGAATCACACACCCTTCTGCTATAGCTCTTTGTAAAGATTTAATTTTTTTGACACCAAAAAAATTAGATTGTATTTTTCTTTCAGATTCTGGTTCAATTGCCATTGAAGTCGCAATGAAAATGCTAATACAATATTGGCAAGCATTAGGCGAAAAAAGAAATAGTTTTTTAACTATTCGTCATGGTTATCATGGTGATACTTTTGCTGCAATGTCGATATCTGATCCTGAAAATTCTATGCATAAAATGTATAATACATTTTTGCCAAAAAACTTTTTTGCACAAAGCCCAGTTTCTTCCTTTCACGGAAAATGGAACGAAAATGATCTGGCATCTTTTATAGAAATAATAGAAAAAAAACAAACACAAATTGCTGGTGTTATAGTAGAGCCTATCGTACAAGGAGTAGGAGGAATGAGATTTTATCACCCTACATACTTAAAAAAAATAAAAATATTATGTGATCTTCATTCTATTCCTTTAATTTTTGACGAAATTGCTACTGGTTTTGGACGAACAGGAAAATTTTTTGCTTTTGAACATGCTGATGTTGTACCAGATATATTATGTTTAGGAAAAGCCATTACAGGCGGTACAATAACTTTAGCAGCAACTATATCTTCAAGAAATATTGCTAATACTATTAGCTCAAGTAAAGCAGGATGTTTTATGCATGGTCCAACTTATATGGGAAACCCACTAGCATGTGCTGTTGCTCAGGCTAATATTAAAATACTAAAAACAAATAATTGGAAAATTCAAGTTGCTAATATTGAACAACAATTGTTAAAAAATTTATTACCATTATTAAATCATCCTAACGTGATCGATGTAAGAA